>JBAZMG010000014.1:0-18695 GCA_041649895.1 Minisyncoccota bacterium
TTGATTAAATAAAATGGCAAAAGAAAAAGCATCATCATACAGCGCGAAAGATATTTACGTATTGGAGGGTCTCGAACCCGTAAGAAAAAGGCCGGGTATGTACATAGGTTCCACGGGACCGCAAGGCTTGCATCACTTGGTCTACGAAGTGGTTGACAACTCCCTGGACGAGGCTCTTGGCGGATACTGCGACAAAATAGAGATCACAATGATGCCGGACGATTATGTAATGGTCACTGATAACGGCCGAGGCATTCCGGTGGATATCCACGAGAAAACAAAAAAGTCGGCGTTGGAAACAATTATGACGACTCTGCATGCCGGAGGAAAATTCGGTGGCGACGCGTATAAGATCTCCGGCGGCCTTCACGGTGTGGGGGTTTCCGTCGTCTGCGCGCTGTCCGAACATATGCGTGCTGAAGTTTGTCTCGGGGGGAAAAAATACTTCCAGGAATACAAACGCGGAAAACCTCAGGCCGCGGTAAAAAAAATCGGCGAATGCAAAAACAGGGGAACGACCATTATGTTCAAGCCGGACAAAGAAATTTTTAAGGAGATTGTTTTTGATCGAAAAAAATTGTTAAGCCATTTGCGGCAGCAAGCCTATCTCACAAAAGGAATTCATATCGATTTTTACGATAATCGCGAAAAAAGCGAGCCTTTTGAATATCATTTCTATTTCGAAGGCGGAGTAAAATCATATTTAAAATATCTGACAAGAAACAGCGAAGCGGTTCATCCTAATCCTTTTTATACTTCCGGAGAAAAAGAAGACATCGCGGTCGAGTCATCGTTCTTATACACCGATGAATACGAAATCTGCGAAGAAAGCTTTACCAATAATATTTTTACGATAGAGGGCGGAACCCATCTGACCGGTTTTCGATCAGCGCTAACCAGGCTCATAAACGATTACGCGAGAAAAAGAGGATTTTTAAAAGAGTCTGAACCAAACCTTACCGGAGACGACGTCCGCGAAGGCTTGACCGCGATTGTTTCCATAAAAATACGCGATCCGCAATTTGAAGGTCAGACAAAGACAAAATTAGGAAATCCGGAAGCCCGAACCGCTGTCGAGGCCGTGGTTTCGGAAGCATTGGCGGACTATTTGGAAAAATTTCCGCAAGACACAAAAATAATCATTGAAAAAGCGGTCCTTTCATACAAGGCGCGCAAGGCCGCGAAAGCCGCCAAAGAAACCGTGTTGCGCAAGGGTGTCTTGGAAGGATTGTCGTTACCCGGAAAATTGGCTGACTGCACTTCGCGAAAACCGGAAGAGTCCGAGATATATATCGTAGAGGGTGAATCTGCCGGCGGTTCAAGCAGACAAGCAAGAAACAGGCGCTTCCAAGCGATATTACCGCTTAAAGGAAAGATTTTGAACGTGGAAAGGGTAAGGCTCGACAAAATGCTGTCCTCCGAAGAAGTGAAAGCCCTGATCATCGCCTTGGGCACCGCGATTGCCGATGATTTCAATCTTGAAAAATTACGCTATCACCGCATCATTATTATGTGTGACGCCGACAGCGACGGAAACCACATCAAA
Organism: Minisyncoccota bacterium; assembly: GCA_041649895.1. Classification (GTDB taxonomy): domain Bacteria; phylum Patescibacteriota; class Minisyncoccia; order Minisyncoccales; family Minisyncoccaceae; genus STD1-204. The sequence continues at coordinate 1,547 of JBAZMG010000014.1, forward strand.
ACTTTGTTGATGACTTTGTTTTTCAGGCATTTCAAACCCTTGATCGACAACGGCTATTTGTACATTGCCCAACCGCCTTTATATAAAATACAAATAGGAAAAGAGATAAACTACGCTTATTCCGACGAACAAAAAGAAAAAATATTGGGAAAGTCAAAAGAGGGTGCCAAAGCGAACATCCAGAGATACAAAGGTTTGGGAGAAATGAATCCGGAACAGCTTTGGGAAACCACAATGGATCCGCAAAACAGGGTATTACTGAAAGTGACTGTGGACGACGCGAAAGTCGCGGACGACACTTTTGATATGCTTATGGGCAAGGAGGTCTTGCCGAGGAAAAAGTTTATCCAAACATTTGCCAAAAGCGTGAAAAACCTGGATATATAAACTGTAGAAGCAAGAAGCAAGAATAAAGAAGTAAGAGTCTCTGCTAAAATTTTCCAATAAAAAGCGAATGAAATTCGCTTCCACATTCTTGATTCATAATTCTTCATTCTTTATTCCTTATTCCTTATATCTACAGGCAAATATTGATTGATTGACTTTTTTGCCTTATTTTGTTAATCTACTATTATGAAATCATCTAATAAAATAGCCAATTTTTTTGGAGACGTTGGGTCAGAGATTAAAAAGATAACCTGGCCAACTCGGCAAGAAGCCATTAAATACACGATCACGGTGGTGGTAATTTCCTTGGTTACGGCATTTATTTTAGGCCTGTTTGATTTTGTTTTTAAAACATACGTATTGGATAAGTTCATTCTTAAATAATAATGGCAAAACAGCAAGCATCAACTGAAAAAAGATGGTATGTACTCCATACCTATTCCGGATATGAAGACGCGGTAGCGAAAAATCTCAAACAAAGAGTGGAGTCTTTGGGTATGGAAGATAAGATATTCAACGTGGTTGTGCCAAAAGAAAAAAAGATTAAAATACGAAACGGCAAAAAAAGAACGATTGAAGAAAAAATATATCCCGGTTATGTGCTCGTGGAAATGATCGTAACCGATGACTCTTGGTATGTTGTTCGAAACACTCCAAACGTAACCGGTTTTGTCGGAGCGGGTACTGTTCCATTGCCCGTCGCTCCGCTTGAAATAGAAGCATTGAAAAAGAGAATGGTTGATGAAGAACCGAAATATAAAATCGACTTCAAGAAAGGTGATCCGGTAAAAATAACCGATGGCCCATTCAAAGATTCGGAAGGAAAAGTATCAGGAATAGACAAAGAAAAAGGCAAAGTGAAAGTAATGATAAATATGTTTGGCCGAGACACTCCGCTGGAGCTTGATTCTCTCCAAATTAAAAAGATCTAAAATATATGGCAAAAACAATCAAGGTAATCTTAAAACTTCATATCCAAGCGGGAAAAGCAAACCCGGCGCCTCCAGTGGGACCGGCCCTGGCTCAACATCAGGTGAATATCGCCGAATTTTGCAAAAACTTCAATGACGCCACGAGAGAATTGGGCGACTTTAAGATTCCCGTTGAGATCATCGTTTATACGGACAAATCCTATTCTTTTGTTTTGCATCAACCGCCGGCCGCCCAGCTTATTAAAAAGATCATCGGCGTAGAAAAAGGTTCCGGCACTCCAAATAAGAAAAAGGTGGGCAAAATAACGCGTGCCCAGCTTGAAGAGGTGGCAAAGCAAAAAATGCAAGATATGAACACGAAGGATATGGATCAGGCAATTAAAATTTTGGAAGGCACAGCTCGATCTCTGGGAATCGACGTTGTCTAAACTTTTCTATATTTTCTCAACTTAGCAATGTTAAAATTTAAGTATCGTGATATTATCCGATCGGGAAATTAAAAAATATCTTGAAGAAAACAAGATACAAATTACACCCAAACCAAACCTTGATGAACAACTTGGTTCGGCTTCTTTGGATCTGCGCCTGGATAATGAATTTATGGTCTTTGAGCACACGAAAAACCCGTACATTGACACGAGAAAACCCGAAACCTTCAGAGACATTACCCGCCTGGTAAGGATCGGTGATGACGAGGCTTTTGTTTTTCACCCGGGCGAATTTGTTTTGGCAAGTACAGAAGAAGAAATTTTTCTACCGGACGATATCGCGGCACGAATCGATGGCCGTTCAAGCCTGGGAAGACTTGGTATTGTGATCCATTCCACGGCCGGACACATTGATCCGGGGTTCAAAGGCAAGATCGTGCTTGAAATGGAAAATATCGGAATGATACCAATTTTGCTTTATCCTAAAACCAGAATTTGCCAATTGGTATTTGAACCGCTCTCCTCGCCATCAACAAGGCCCTACTATAAAAAAGCGGGGGCCAAATACGTTGGTGCCCAGCATCCGGAAGAAAGCAAATTAGAAACGCAATAATCAATTCACAAATGGAACCCACAAGAGAAGGAAAATTTATCGTGCTCGATGGTATTGATGGCTGTGGAAAAGGAACTCAGACAAAGTTATTGTCTGATTTTTTAATTCAAAAAGGATACAAGGTCGTCAACAAGCACTATCCGGAATACGGCCAACCAATCGGAGACATTATTAATGAATGGCTTCACAAAAAGTACGATTTTAATGTTGAATCTCAAGTTCTTTTATATTTCGCCGATTTTATCAAAGACAAACAGCTTATTGGCGAAACTGTTAAAAATAGTGGTATAATGTTAGCGGACAGATATTTCACAACCACGATCGTTTATCAGCACCTCAAGGGATTTCCGTTGGAAAACCTGATTAAACTGGCGGATTTGTTTGAATTGCCCAAACCCGATTTAAGCATCCTCATAAGAATATCCGCGGAAACATCGCTTGCGAGAAAAAGCAAGCAAAAACCCGACCGGCTGGATCGGCACGAAGAAGATAAAAAGTTCCAATCTTCGCTCGCGGAAACATTTGAAAAAATTGCCGCTCAAAAAGCCTTATGCGATTGGGAAATAGTCGACGGCGAACAGCCGATCGAAAACGTACACCAACAAATCGTGGAAATCTTACATAAAAAATTCAAAATATAATATGACTAAAACAATCAACAAATACATTGACCAAACAAATATTGACCCGAAAGCGAAAAGACAGGATATTATAAATACTTGTAACGAAGCCCTTGAATATAATTTCCGGGGCGTATGCGTTCGTCCGCAATGGGTAAAAATTGTGGCGCAAGCGCTAAAGGGCGCTGGCGTCAAAACCGTTGTGTTGATCGATGATCCGATCGGCGACAGTCCGCACACGAAAAGAATGCAAATCGCGAAAAAAGCGATAAAAGATGGCGCTGATGATTTGGATATTGTTGTAAACATTCCCGACGTAAAACATATGCGTTGGCAAAAAATAGAAAAGGACCTTGGCGCTCTTTGCAAATTAGGCGACACCAAAGTGATCATCGGTAGCGGATTTTTAACTGACGAAGAGATCGCGAAGGTTTCCCAAATAGTGAAAAAGGCCGGAGCGATTTGCGTAAAGACCGCGACGGAAAAAGATCCGCTGGAGAACCGCGAACTTAAGGAAAAGGCGAATCACCTGAAAATAATGCGCGTGAATGCCCCGGGACTTCTGATCAAAGCCTCAGGAAAGATCAAAGACCTGGCGGACGCGAAAATGATGATCAAGGCCGGCGCCGACATCATCGGCTCCTCAAACGGAGTTTTGATTATGAAACAACTAAGAAAAAAATATGTATAAAACAACTATTGGATTGGAAATACATTTTGAAGCAAAAACAAAATCAAAAATGTTTTGCTGTTGCAAAAACGAAACAAGTACCTCCTTGGACAATAAGCCCAATAGCAATATTTGTCCTATCTGCACCGGTCAGCCGGGCACTCTGCCCGTGATCAACAAAGAGGCGATCGACAAGATCTTAATGACCGGTATCGCCCTGAATTGCGAGATCCCGGGCAAATCAAAATTTGATCGAAAGAGCTATTTCTATCCCGACTTGCCAAAAGGCTACCAAATTTCCCAATATGACCTGCCGCTTTGCCAAAAAGGGTACTTGGATATTACCCTTGCTGATGGAACTAAAAAAAGGATCCGAATCACCCGCGTCCATATGGAAGAAGATACCGCGAAACTATACCACGAACCGGATGGTGGGAGCTTGGTCGATTTCGACCGGGCCGGAGTCCCATTGATGGAATTGGTTACCGAGCCGGACATCGCGAACGCGGAAGAAGCGAAAAAATTCTGCCAAGAACTGCAACTGATCTTGAAATATCTTGATGTCAGTAATGCCGATATGGAAAAAGGACAAATGAGATGCGAGGTAAATATCTCTCTTAATAAAGAGGGGGACAGTGAGCTTGGGACAAAGGTTGAAGTTAAAAATTTAAACTCGTTCAAGGCTGTCGAAAAATCAATTGAATACGAGATCAAAAGGCAATCGGAAATGCTTGACCGCGGAGAGAAAATAATCCAGGAGACCAGGGGCTGGCACGACGATAAACAGATCACAATGAGCCAGCGTGGCAAAGAGAGTGCCCACGAATACCGATATTTCCCCGAGCCGGATCTGCCACCGTTGATGATTACGCACGAAAAAATAGACGAGATAAAAAGAATCATTCCCGAATTGCCGGCCGGGAAAAGGGACAGATTTTCAAAAGAATACGGATTAAACAATAAAGAAATTGATTTTTTCGTCACAAATACCGCCATCGGCCGATATTTTGAAAAATCGATCACCGAATTGAATTGCTGGAAAGAAGAATCGGAAATGGCAAAGAAGCACGCGGAAAAAAGTGTGGAAGAAATGATAAAGCTTTGCGCTAATTACATAATTACCGACTTACAGGCGCTAATAAAAACAGATGTCGGCGGAGACAATTACGATTTTGAATATTTGGAAAAAAAGATAACCCCTGAGAATTTCGGAGAGTTTATTTGCCTTATTTCCACGGGAGAGATCAGCAGCAAGATCGCGAAAATAGTTTTGACAGAAATGTTCAATACCGGAGCCGACCCATCACATATTATTGAAGAAAAAGGCTTGGTCCAGATCGAAGGCGATGAAGAAATAGCGAAAATCATTGATGTTGTTTTGGCAAAAAACGCGAAGGCGGTGGAAGACTATAAAAACGGGAAACAAAATAGTTTCGCGTTCTTGATCGGACAGATTATGGCTGAATCCAAGGGCCGGGCAAATCCGCAAATAACCGCGAAAATCCTTAAGTCAAAACTTGACTAATTTCTATTGACTAAATAATACGTTTAGTTTATTATTTAATTATCCTTTAAGGAGGTTTGAAATGAAAAAGTTCTTTGGAATCGGAATTGTGGCGATAATCCTTCTCGCCGCCTTATGTATCGGTTGTACGGACAAAAGCCCGGCCAATAGCCCCGCCAATTCGAACAATGTCCTTGCCAGCCCGCTCGGCGGAGCCCCATACTACGGAAACGGGGTATACTACTTTCCCTTTACTGACGCTAATTTCGGCAATCAATTGGCCGGTGTCCTTAAGCAAAGGGTCGAACTGAAAATTTTAGCGTCTGCCCTTGATGTGGAGGGTAGTGGCGTTGAGCATGGCTATTGGATCATCTTTCAAGAAAACCGGACGTCACTTCTTGAACCTAATGACGCTCAACGCGAACTAATTGAGAGCGTTGTCGCATACGGGGGAGGCGTTTATTATTTCCCCGTGACCGATGAAAGATTCGGGCAATCGCTTTCGGCTTTTATCGGTACCCATCCCGATCTATCTCTTTCCTCCCTTGACCTTGATGTGGAAGACATTGGCATTGAACGAGGATATTGGGCTGTGTTTCAGCCCAACGCGGAGATTAATGCTTAACAACACTAATCTCTTTTTTTATTCGTCGAAAAAGTCAGATTAAATAAAAACCGATGCTATGTGGTCTCATAAACATCGGCAACATAATTACTCGTTTACGTTTTTCGGAAAATAACGGTGACTCCGTAAGTTTGGCCGGTGCTACCAGCGAAAACAATCTCGGAAACATATTCCAACTCCGGATGCGCACCCCGGAAATCCGCTATTGCGCCAGATAGCTCCACCGGATCAAACCCTAGACCTGAACCGCTGTGGAAATAATAAACATCATTACCGCAATCAATTACCATTTCGCTGATTGTGGATTGAGAGTCCGGCGAACCCACCTTCGCAATCGGAGTATTTGTGCACCCACTGGCGCATACAAGGACTCCAACAAGGGTAATACAGATCAGTGCGAACAGAATGTGCTTTTTCATAATACACCTCCGTGTATATTCATAACATACAATAATTTATCTATTTTGTCAAAAGGAATTTCCTAATTTTTATTTCCGCTTGCCTGCAATCCTTAATCCATTTAATATTGCTTTGTTTTTTCAGCCAGGTTATCTGACGCTTCGCGAATGAGATAGTATTCTGAATTATCTTTTGTCGCACGTCTTCTTTATCTATTTTTCCCGAAAAATATTCTTTCCATTCTTGATATCCAATAGTTTGCATTGGCGCCAATTTAAATCCGTATTTTCTGTATAATTTTTTAACTTCTTTTTCTAATCCGTTTTTAATCATCGCGTCCACTCTTTTCTTAATTCTGCCGTCCAATTCAGTCTTACTAACCTTGATGCCCAATTGCAATGAATCATAAACAGGTTCTTGCGCTTTTCTTTCTTGCCAAAAAGGCCGACCGGTGATCTTGCAAACTTCAATCGCCCGAACCAATCTCCTTTTGTTGTTTCTATCTATTTGCCTTGACCCTTCCTCATCCAATTTTTCATATATATGGAACAATTCTTCCGCGCCTTTCTTTTCCAACGACAAGCGCAACTTTTTGTTTGGTTTGATCTTCGGGAAGTCCAAGTTATCCACAACCGCCTTAATATATAAGCCCGTGCCCCCGACTAAAAACGGGGTTTTTCCTTTTCTAATTATCTCATCTATCGCTGTATTGGCTTGTTCCTTAAATAGAGCAGCGTTAAATTCCTGATTTGGTTCTAAAATATCGATCAAATAATGCCTCACGCCTTTCACGTAATATTCTTTTTTATTTTTATCTTTTTTAGGCTTCGCGGTAGCAATATCCATTCCTTTATAAACCAAACGAGAGTCCGCGGACACAATTTCTCCATTGAACTTTTTCGCGAGCCTGATTGCCAAATCTGTTTTACCTGAAGCGGTCGGACCCGCGATAACGATCAGTTTAGATTTTTCGTGCCGTCCATCCAAAGACCAGGGCGAGACCTTATTGATCTTCACGTCTGTGAACTTGCCAACCGGGTCGCCTTGCTCTGATCGGAATCTTATGGGTTTGTTTTGCCGAGTGCGCCCAAAATAATATCCGTCTTTTTTTTCATAGGCTAAAACCGGAATTACCTTGCCTAAAAACAATTTATTATTCTCGAGAGCCGTGGTCTTCAGAATGCTTGTCAAATCTTTATCTCTTTTTTTCTTATCAGCTTTTGATACATCATCCGCTAGATTTTTATGGCAAAATGATTGCGGTCGGGGGGAATACTGCGAGATAAAGGCCATATCGAATTTCACTTTGCGCATCAATTTAACCGTATTGTTAAACTGCGCCTTGGTTTCACCCGGAAAGCCGACTATAATATCCGTGGAAATGCCGACAACTTTGTCTAATCCGGCGCGTTCTTTTTCAAATTCTTTCCTGATCTTTTTAATCAATCCTTGGTAGCTTTCAGTGGTATATGGACGATTCATTTTTCTTAAAATTTTATTATCGCCGGACTGAGCGGGTAAATTAATATAGGGCGCGAATTTGGATGATCTTGCCAAAGCTTTGATCAGCTTGTCCGAAAAATATCGCGGATGCGGGCTTGTGAAGCGAAGCCAAAAGTCTCCTTCGATCTTATCGATTTCAATTATTAATTCCGCGAAGTCTATTTTTTTATTAACAGGGGACAGGTAGCTATTTACGTTTTCGCCCAAGAGCCAGATCTCTTTGTATCCGGTTTGAACAAGCGACTTAATTTCCTTTAAAATATCTTTGTGATTTCGCGAAACAAGGCGGCCACGGGTATATGGCACCGCGCAATAAGTGCAATAATTGTCGCACCCATTTGAGATTGGCACGAACGCCTGAATTTTACCCTCATAAACGGGAGTAATTTCCAAATAATCCTTCGGTTTTTTACCAACGCGTTTACTGCCGATAATAGCCGGCCATTTGGCAAGGTCTTTCTTGTCCAAGACAAAATCGAAAATATCAGCCATTTTCTCTTTATCTCGCTCCAAAATACACCCGGTTAATATGGTTTTTAGGCCCTTATTTGCCCTTTTAAGGGCTCTGATGTTGCTTGACTGGCCATAAACCCGATCAACCGCGGTCTGCCTTACAGAACACATATTGACGATAACAAAATCCGCCTCTTTTTGATTCAAGGTCTTAGCCGCGCCCATTGATTCAAAGGTAGCCGCGATCCTTTCGGAATCCGACCTGTTCATTTGGCATCCAAAAGTATTGATCCAATATTTTTTCATCATTTATAATCCTATAGGAAAAGAGCGGCTTTGAAAAGCCGCTCTCTCGATAATTCAATCCCGATTACTATCGGGATGAATTAGCGGGACATTCTCCTCGGAAGAAAGACCACTCCTCACATTCTTGGCCATTTCCAAAAATACAATAACCGGTTTCATTTCCTTGCGCGTCTTTTCGGATGTCCAATTTATATCCCTGCTTTTCACAATAAACCGAAGCGGGGTTAGCGAGCCCGGTCGCGTTTGAAAATTCTTCAGCCGTGCCATCTTGAAAACTCTTATCTATGATCTTATTGCTCACGCCCATAATCAAGTCTTTTGATTGCGAAGAAATATCCAAAGAATTAAATCCCTTGAGCGCCTCGTTATAATCAATGGTCTCTCCTGTAAGCAATGATTTCGCGAACTCCTGAAGTTTTTGCTGGTCCTCCGTGGAAAGATTGTTTAATTGTTTCAATTCTTCCTGATTCTGGCTTACTATTTTCTTGGCGAAGTCTTCAAGGACGATCTGTTTATACTCGTCCGTATTTTTCAGTTCATCGTAATACTTTTGCAAAGTGTCTTTCTGGGTTTCCGAAAGCGTAATCAAATTCAAATTCTCACTCAAAACATCGTTTTGTACTTCAATTATATCCTTCTTCAGCTCGGTCGGAGCCGCGTCTTCCATTTGCTTCAGAACCTCTATCTTTTCGATTCCCTTCGTCGGTTCACCCAAGTCTTTATTTATATTTTCTTTTACCACCTCCTTGACTTTCTCCGGCGATGCTATTTCGTACGAAGCCACGACAAAGGTCTTCAATGCTTCTGTTTGCACCTGGTCTGTATTGGTTCCGCTTGCCGAATTGGTAATGCTTTTTAAAATTTCCTGATGATTAAAGGTTTGCGCGGTTATCTGATTCAACAACTTTTCATTTTTCGGATTGTCCTTTTTCAAAACTTCCACGGCTTTTTCGAGCTTCACCATCTCCGTCTGATAATTGGCAAGTGCTTTGTTTATATTGTTTTGGTCTTGAGGCTTATTTATTGACAACTTCTGCGCTTCCGTTATCTTTTGATTAGCGAAATCAAGCCTCAATTCAGCCTTTTTAACGGGATCAAGAGTAAAAAATGACTGGATCTCTCTGGCGATATTCTTTATAAAATAGAATGGGCTGTCGGGCAAAAGCGTGGGATTGGCGATCTGCACGCCATTGTCCGCGGCTAATGCCGGCGCCACGCCAAATCCGAAATTAAACACACAAGCAGCGAAAAGAAAAACTATAATCGATTTCTTTAATATTTTTTTCATAATTTTTTACCCGGTTAAATAATTTTAAATTTTCAATTCAAAATTACGATTTAAATATTCTTAAATCGGATTTAATCGGGTTCGATTTCCTTTTTTATTTTATTAATTAAATCTTCAATTTTCATTTCTCCTAAATCGATCTTGCCCCGTTGTCTCACGCTCACGGTATCATTGGCGATCTCTTTTTCTCCGACCACGAGCAAATAGGGAATCTTTTCCATTTCCCCGGCTCTTATCTTTTTACCAATGGTTTCGTTGTCGTCATCAATTTTCACCCTAAACTGTTTTAATTTCTCCGCGATTTGCCTGGCGTATTCTCGATGCGCTTCGCCAACCGGCAATATCTTTATCTGCACCGGCGCGAGCCAAAACGGAAACGCTCCCGCGTAATGTTCTATCAACAATCCGATAAATCGTTCAAACGAACCGAATAGGGCGCGGTGAAGCATATACGGACGCTCTTTTTCTCCCTTGTCATTGGTAAACACCATCTCAAATCGTTCCGGCAAATTAAAATCAAATTGCAGAGTTGAACACTGCCACTCTCTTCCCAAAACATCTTTTATTTTAAAATCAAGCTTTGGTCCGTAAAAAGCGGCCTCACCCAATTCTTCTTTAAAATTCAGTTTTTTTTCTTTCGCGATATCTCGTAGCACTGCTTCCGTAAAATTCCAGCCCTCGTCATTACCGGCGTACTTTTCTTTGTTTTTCGGATCACGCAGTGAAAGATAAACATTAACCGCTTCAGCCTCAAATCCAAAAGCTTTATATATGTATAATATGAAATCAAGTATCTTTTTTAACTCATTTTCGACTTGATCCTTTCGACAAATAATATGGGCGTCATCCTGAGTAAATCCACGGACGCGAGTCAATCCGGACAACTCTCCTTTTTTTTCAAAACGATACACTGTTCCGGTCTCCGCCCAGACCAACGGAAGGTCGCGATAGGAGCGAGGAAGATTGTTATAAATCGAAATATGAAACGGGCAATTCATTGGTTTCAACAAAAACTGCTCAGACTCTTTGACCTTTTCCTTGTTTTTTAATTCCTCCAAAGATTGGCCCACCTCCAGAGGCGGATACATATCGTTTGAATAAAATCCCCAATGACCGGAATGTTCCCATAAGCGGCGATTGCCAATGTGCGGCGAACGCACCAGGTCATATCCGTTTTCCAAATGCTTCTTATACCAAAAATCTTCGATAATTCTCCACAACATCGCTCCTTTTGGGTGCCACATAACCAAACCGATACCAACCTCTTCGTCTATATGGAACAGATCCAAATCCTTTCCCAGCTTTCGGTGATCTCTTTTCTCAGCTTCTTCAAGCATTTTCAAATAATCCGCGAGTTCTTCCGGTGTTTCAAACGCCAAGCCATAGACTCTGGTAAGCATCTTGTTTTTTTCGTCGCCGCGCCAATAGGCTCCGGCAAGTTTTTGGAGTTTAAACGCGTTCAGATCTATTTCTTTCGCGCTGCTAATGTGCGGCCCCTTGCACAGATCGATAAAATCTCCGGAAGTATAAATGGAAACAGTATCTTCCGGTATCTCCTCGATCAATTCCAGTTTATAAGGTTCTTCTTTAAAAAGCTTTCTCGCTTCAGCCTTGCTGATATCCTTTTTTTCAAAAGAAATATTCCGTCCAATGATCTCTTTCATTTTCTTTTCTATCTTTTCCAAATCAGCTTCGTTCAGCTGAACATCGATATCGTAATAAAACCCGTTGTCAATCGCGGGACCAATCCCGAATTTCGCTTTCGGGTGCAACTCTTTCACGCTGTGAGCGAGAATGTGCGCCAAAGAGTGTCTTATGTTTTCTATTTTTTCAGGCATAAATTTTTACCCGGTTAAATACAATTTAAGCCTTGCTTAAATTGTAAATTTTAACCGTTAATAATTTTTATTGTTTATATTATTTTTTTGTTTTTAAACCTTTCGCCTTGCCGTTTCGAATTTTAAAATTTATTTAACCGGGTGAATTAAGCTTCTAATATTTCTTCGATTTCGTTGGCTATGATTTTCGGCGAACCGTCTTTGTAGTCGGCTCGGCCCGTAATCGAAATTATTTTATTTTCCTCAAGGGATTCCTGGCAAGATTCGAATATGGAAGGGAATACCACCACCTCTATCCGGTCCGTCAGATCCTGCAGTTTGATAAACATCATCGGCTGGCCCTTTTTGGTGATTATTTTCTTTGCCGTGGCGATAATGCCTCCAATGGTCACCATTTCCCCTTGAATAATGTATTTTTGATAAGGCTTTGAATAATCACGGATCATATTGAGGTCCGCGTTTACCTTTTTGATCGGCGTAGTCAGGCGCGTTAACATATCGCGAAACCTTTCCAAAGGATGGCCCGTGACATAAAGGCCCAAAAGTTCCTTTTCCCACGTCAATTTATCATAGTCGCTCGCGTGCTCAACCTTGTCCAGAGCTATGTCTCCATTTAAGCTCGCGGACGAGCAATTGTCAAACAAGCCTTTTTGTCCGCTCTCTTTTATCTTTTGGTTCTTTTTAGACCAATCCAAAAGCTTTTCCATATTCATCAAGATTTGGTTTCTTTCGATCAGGGTGTCAAAACAGCCCGCCTTGATCAAGCTTTCCATAGATTTTTTATTCAATACCTTGGCGTCCACGCGGGAAATAAAATCGTGAATGGTTTTAAATGGTCCACTCTTCTTCCTTTCCGCGATGATCAATTCCACAATGTTGTAGCCCACATTTTTAATGGCCGTGAGCCCGAACCTGATCTGGCTTTTATTCGGAACCACACTGAAGTTGCTGAAACTCTCATTTATGTCCGGAGCCAAAACCTCTATTCCCATTTTTTTGCATTCCTCGATCAATTCCGAGATCCTCTCAACGTCCGAACCCTCGCCGGTCAGAAGCGCGGCCATATATTCCACCGGATAATTGGCTTTGAGATACGCTGTTTGATAGGCGATAATGGCATAGCAAGCGGCATGACTTTTATTGAACGAATACATCGCGAAGGGTTCGATCCATTGCCAGATCTCGTCTCCGATTCTTTCGTTAATTCCATTGGCCTTGATGCCGCTGATAAATTTGTCTTTTTGCTCCAAAAGCAGTTTTTCTATTTTCTTTCCGATCGCTTTTCGCAAAATATCCGCCTCAGACAAAGTAAAACCGGCAAGCTCTTGGGCGATTCTCATAATTTGTTCTTGATACAAGGGGATGCCATAACTCGCTTCCAAGATCGGTTTCAGCCGCGGATGAAGATATCGCACTTCCTTTGTTTTATTCTTTCCGGCGATATAGTTCGGGATATGTTGCATCGGGCCGGGACGGTAAAGCGCCACCATAGCGATAATGTCTTCGATATCGGTCGGCTTCAGTTGTTTCAAGTATCTTCTCATCCCATCACTTTCCAATTGAAACACACCGACGCAATCGCCTTTTTGTAAAAGCTTAAATGTCTTTTGGTCATCCAGAGGAATATTATCAATATCCACGTTCATTCCGTGCACCGCGTAAATTCTTTTCAAAGTTTCTTCAATTGTTGTTAAGTTTTTCAATCCCAGAAAATCCATTTTCAACAATCCCAGGCTTTCGATTCCGTGCATTTCGTATTGTGTCACGATCGCGTTCTCATCTTGAGTGGGGTGCTGGATCGGCACAACATCATCCAGTGGGCTCGCGGAGATCACAACGCCGCAAGCGTGAGTGGACGCGTGCCTGGCGCAGCCCTCTATTTTTAAAGCTAAATCTATTAATCTTTTCGCTTGTTCATCCGAATTGTATAAGTCGCTGAAATCATCAACATTTTCCAATGTTTCCTGCAAAGAAAATCCCTGCGGAATCATTTTCGCGACTCGATCGCAATAACTGTATTGGTAGCCCAAAGCTCGCCCCACGTCTCGGATCGCGGCGCGAGCCGCCATTGTTCCAAAAGTGATGATCTGGGCGACGTGATTGCGTCCGTATTTTTGAGCGACATAATTGATTACCTCGTCTCGTCTTTTATCCGTAAAATCAAGATCAATATCCGGAGGGGAGATCCTGTCCGGATTTAAAAATCTTTGGAAATATAATCCGTATTTCAGGGGATCAACGTTTGTTACGTTCGACAAATAGGCGACTATCGATCCTCCCGCGGATCCTCTGCCCGGACCGACAACGATACGGTTGGATTTCGCCCAATTAACGTAATCTTGCACGATCAAAAAATAATCTATAAATCCCGTGCGCCCGATAACCGACAATTCGTATTCCAATCGCTCCACGATCGGTTTCAATTTTTCGTCTTGCACCTCTTCAACTTTTATGTCTTCACCCTTTTCCGATTTTTCTATCAAAACTTCCAGCTCTTTTGATTCAATGCCGTATTTTTTTTGAATACCTTTGTAGCACAACTCGCGCAAATAATTAAGATGATCTTTGCCGTCCGGCACTTCAAAATAGGGAAGTTTTGTTTCTCCAAGCTTCATTTCCAAATTACAATCCGCGACGATCTTTTGGGTGTTTTCGATCGCTTCCATATTTTCTTTAAAGCTCTCCGCCATTTCTTCACCCGATTTAATGGAAAAATCTTCTCCTTGCATCGAAAGCCTGTCCTTGTCCTCAATGTCCGCCCCGGTATTGATCAACATTAAAATATCTTGAGCCTCTTCATCATCTTTGTTGGCGTAATGGCAGTCGTTCGTCGCGACCAGGGGAATGCCGGTTTTTTTTGAAAGCTCTATCAAAAGCTCGTTTACTTTTCCTTGTTCCTTTAAATTGGGGTGCGGTTGAATTTCAAGATAGAAATTGCCTTTTCCGAAAATTTCTTCATAGCGCCGCGCCATCTGTTCGGCCTCGTCTATTTTTCCGGCCAAAAGCATCACGGGTATCCTGCCCTGCAGGCAAGCACTTAGACAGATGAGTCCTTTTGAATGCTCGGCCAAAAGATCGAGGTCGATCCTCGGCTTGTAATAAAAACCGGTCAAGTGCGCGATGGTCACCAACTTCACAAGATTGTTGTATCCTTCTTCGTTCTTTGCCAAAAGTATAAGATGATATCTTCGGCCGCCCGTTTGCGGAGTTTTGTCTTCCATTTTGCCCACGGCTTCGTAAAATTCGCAACCGATTATGGGTTTTATTCCTTTGGCCTTTGCCTTTTCGTAAAACTCCACAGCTCCGTACATTACGCCGTGATCGGTCAGAGCGACCGAATCCATACCCAAATCCTTCACCTTTTTTAAGATGTCATCTATTTTCGGCAAGCCATCCAAAAGAGAATAATGCGAATGCAAATGCAAATGGGTAAATTTGTTCATTTTTTTTAAAACCCTATCTAATCTTTTTTCCTCCGATCTCTGTCCGGCTCTCTTCAACACCGTTAAAAGACGTCCCGCTCGTGATGAGATCTCCTCCGATCCTGATATCATCCAGATCGAGCATTCCGTCTATCTGAGCTTCTTTTATACTTATACTGCCGACAGCTTTCGCCCCCTCCAATACCAGGTCGCCCCTCACCACCAGATCGGCAAATTTTGTTTTCGTGTTTTCTATGCGCGCTTGGTCCAAAATAATGCTTCCGCCCACGTCGGTCTTCGCCAGGCTCAAAAATCCCTTGCTCTTCACTTTTTCCGCCAGAATGTCTTTTCCGATCTCCGCGCCCACCAAATTTATTGCACCCGTGGTTTTCAATCCTTCAATGTTGAGATTGCCTCCCACCTTAATCTTGGCCAAATAAACGGACCCGAATATCTTGGCGTTCTTCAAGATCAAGTCGCCCTCGATTAAAATATCACCCAAAAAGAATTGGTCTCTGATCTCCGCGTTCTCAAAATTAATCCCGCGCCTGATCTTATCGTTCAAGATAAAAAAAGCGCTTATGGTCTTGTTTGAAAAATCGATCATCCGGTCCTCTTGTTCCGCCTTTCGTATTTCCTGTTCGATCTCTTCCGCCGTCAACGGAGTTTTTATTTCAACAATTTTTTTGAATGCCATGTTAAAGAAAAATATGCTAATATATCTACATATATAATATCTCAAAATCAATGACTATTCAAGCGGAAAAAAGGCTGTGGACACAGGGGTATAAACTTGTCGTTGGATTGGACGAAGCGGGGCGCGGACCCTTGGCCGGTCCGGTCGTGGCCGGAGCCCTCCTGCTACTCACAAAAAAAATAAACAATGAATTATTAAGAATTGTAAAAGACTCGAAAAAGCTGTCTAGTGCGAAGAGGGAAGCGGCCTTCGCGCTGATCTTAAAAGAGCCGCAAATTGTTTTCGGGATCGGAATTGTCTCAGAAAAAATAATTGATAAAATAAACATCTTTGAAGCAACCAAGCTTGCTATGGAAAAAGCCGTGGCCGATCTGGCTCGCAAGTTAGGTAAAAATCCGGATATGCTGATTATCGACGGCAAGCACATAATCAATCTGCCGATCAAACAGCGAGCGATAATAAAAGCGGACGACAAGATATTTTCCTGTTCCGCCGCGAGCATAATAGCGAAGGTGACGAGAGATAGGATAATGGATAAGATGCACAAAAAATATCCGCGATACGGATTTATTAAACACAAAGGTTATGGCACGCGCCTGCATTTTCAAATGATCAAAAAATACGGGCCTTGCGCGATCCACCGCCGATCATTCACGCCCATAAAAAACTTATAAAGATTGGGGATTAATCAAATTGACTAATGAAGCTTAATATCGTATTGTGTTTTTGGTGAAGAACCATGGATATAGAACTGCTTGGCTTTATCGGAATGCACACTGAAAAGATTGAAAATCTTTTGAGTGCCGACGAAAAGGAGCTTGTGAATCGTCTTGCGAATTTCCTTTACATTTGTAAAAAAGATCCGGAAAGAGCAAACAACATAATCTCCGAGAACAATATCCAAAAAAACATTGTTCTCACTCCCCAAAACTTCATTGAAGAAAAGCCTTTCTCGGTCTTTGATGAGAACAGACATAAGCTAATCCTTGGATTCAGAAGTTCCTTGGTGAAACTGCGGGATTACGCGAACCATCTTTACGATGAGCGTGCCAACACAATCATCAAAAACAAGGGTAGCGATAAAGGCGAAGAAGTTGCCGAAATAGGCGGGAAAATCTTGGGAATCGAAAAAATGATTCAAACGAACGAAACAACGCTTCGATACTTGCTGCTTTACCCGCTTATCATCAATCACCCGAAAGTGTCCGAGGATGAAAAAGGACAATAATAATTCCTCTCTTTTTTTATACAAAAATTTCTCAGCTCAACATCTTGACTATTTACAAATATGTTAATATATATTATAATTCGCTTGTTTAATTTTACAATTGCATATAAGGAAGTGATGTAATGTTGGGAAACCCTTTAGTAAAAGAGCATCGGATTGGGAGCGCGTATGGCGACGATCTATTCGAAGATCGATTTGATCCGTTCGAATCCCTTGCCCCTGTAGAGCATCCTGAA
>JBAZMG010000015.1:0-17656 GCA_041649895.1 Minisyncoccota bacterium
TTCCGAGCATCTTTACCCGGTATTGGATCTTGTCGCCGGGCAGAATAAGTTCGTAGAAAAAAGCGCTTCTCACCTGATACGCGAGGAGATGTTTTTTCTTGTTGTCCTTGCCCATTTTTTGCCTCAGTAATATTGTGCCCGCCTGAGCAATCCCTTCCACCACCAAAACTCCGGGCATTACCGAAAAATCAACAAAGTGCCCTTTGAAATACGGATCATCCACAAGAGTTTGTTTGTACGCCACGATCGAATTTCCTTCTATGGATTCGACTTCGTCAACCCAAAGAAACGGGTCATCGTACGGTATCAGTTCTTTAATTTGTTCTTTTGTGTACATCATGATTAATAAATATTTAATTATTTGGATTATGTTGTTTGTTCAACGCGTCGGCTGCCGACCAGCCGTCGGCAGTCGCGCTCGGCCTCAGAAAATTTTCCGCTGAAAATTTTCTTGCGGATGTGTCCAACCAACACAATCCAAATAATTCATATAATATTTTTTCCAGAATATTTACTTGTATTTAAGGATATGCTTATCGGATGCATGTCGCAGGCAAATTTGCATGGTTTTCTTTTGTATTCAAAAGAAAAAATTTGCCGAGACCGAGTCCGCTTCCTCGCTGGAGGAAGCGAGACGTCAAACGATAAGCGTATCCTTAAATAACGCTATTATATAGACAATCCTCCGTCGATATTAACCACTGTTCCCGTGATAAATCCGGCTTCTTCCGATGCCAAAAAAGCAACCAAATTCGCCACTTCTTCAGGTTTCCCGAATCTGCCGAGTGATGTTAATTTTTTGACCATTACCTTCATTTCCTCCGGAATCGCTTCCGCCATTTTTGTTTCAATGAATCCGGGAGCAATGGCATTGATTCGCACATTGAATCTTCCGACCTCTTTTGATAAAGATTTTGTAAAACCGATAATTCCGGCTTTGGCCGCGGCGTAATTGGCTTGGCCGAAATTGCCTCGCTGGCCAACGATCGAAGAAATACTTATAATGTTTCCCTGGCTTTGGATTATCAGGGGCAGGGCGGCCTTGGCGCAGTTAAATACACCGGTCAGATCGATATCGATCACCTTTTGCCATTCTTCATAGGTCATCTTGGCAAGGGTTCGGTCTTTGTTTATGCCCGCGTTATTGACGAGCACGTCAAGCTTGCCGAATCCGGCCTGAATGTCGGCGATCATTTTTTCCACTTCTTCCGGCTTTGATACGTCCGCGAAAAAATATTTCGCTTCTCCTCCCGCTTTTTCAATTTCTTCTTTCGCTATTTTTAAATTTTCTTCCTGGGTGCTTATGTCGTTCAGCGCTATTTTTCCTCCGAGTGAAGCGAATTTTAACGCGATTGTTTTTCCAATTCCCTGGGAAGCTCCGGTGATTAAAATAACTTTATCTTTAAACATATTTTTTTTGATTTTACCCCCGCCTTTTTAAAAAAGATGGGGGTTTATTAACAAACATTAATATTATATTGGACTTCTTTAATTTCCCGCCCAACGGTTTTAATGTTTTCCGGTCTGATTTCTTCAATGATCTTTGGCATTGCTTTTGCCATAGAGATTTCGTTAAAAATTCGGTCAAGATTGAGATAGTTTTTACCGGCCAAGGTGAGGCCCATAAAAACAGTGAGTTTGTCCGGCCGTTGGATCACTTCGGCCTCACCAATGGTTATCGTGTTTGCCAGATTGCCCATCAGTTCATTCGCGATTTCCGTTTCGGAATATAGATATTTTGAAGCAAGGTAATTTTCTTTTTTCAATACCTTGAATATGTTTTCCGTTGATGCCGCTTGCCCGATCTTTAGGATAGAAAGATTTAAAACAATATCAGCTTTTGTGATTTCCTCTGATATTTCCAAATTGCCTTGTTTTACAAAATTTGTTTTCGCGATGTCCAGCGGCGCGATATTGTTTTTCATACAAACGTCCAATAGTCCCGACTTTTGGGCGGAGGCTTCTATTGGTGTTTCGTCAAAGCTCTGAGCGGCTATCTTAATGTTTTCCGGCTTTATTTTTTTCTCAAAAAGAAATTGGAGAACTCCGGCTAAAAAATCGGGCGAAGTATTTTCCCGGAAATAAGCGTGGTTCGGGGAGACGAGAGTCGGCAAGATCAAAATTTTTGAATTTTCCGCGAAATCGATCTTTAATAATTGAAGAGTGCTCTTAATCGCGTCCGAAATATCGTATTTTATTCGCCAGATCGCGACCGCGTCTTTGTCATCAACGGGTTCGTATTTTATTTCTTCTCCGATCTTGTATTCTTTTACGGTTTTATAAGCGTATTTGTTGTTGTTCTCGTCCTCGATTATATGCGCGAAATAAGGTACTGCCGGATGCATTATTGTCGGAATCATTGCTTTGGACGACGCGACAACCGTCATTTTTTCGCTTTTACTTTTTTCCAAATCAACCAAGCAGTGCGGGCAGAGCCTGATCGGATATTGCCACCTTCTTTCGCATTTGGGACATTTAAAGAAATTCATAATATTTTTTGGTTTAATAAAATAATTAAAACAGGCCGGTTTGAATGGCCTATTTTTTAACTTTTTCAAAAATATGCACGGTAACGCTTCCGCCGGCGCCGCCGATATTGTGCGTCAATCCGATTTTCGGTTCAGGCTTAACTTGCCTTTCTTCGCAATTCCCCCTGAGCTGGTTAACAATTTCATATATTTGCGCCAGTCCGGTCACGGAAATCGGGTGTCCTTTCGCTTTGAGTCCGCCCGAGGGATTTATGGGCATCTCTCCATCCAAATTGATTTTCCCGGATCTTATGAGCTCATTTCCCTTTCCCGCTTCCGCGAATCCCAAGTCTTCGTAAGAGATCAATTCCACCGAAGTGAAGGCGTCGTGTATTTCCGCCACATTAACGTCTTTCGGCGTAATCCCGGCTTGCTCAAAGGCTTTTTTCGCGGCCAATTGCGTGGCCTTGAAATGCGTCAAATCCTGCCTGCCGAAAGTCAAAAGATAATCAGTCGCAAATCCCGATCCGATCACTTTGACGTCAGTTTCGTCTTTTGAGATTATAATTGCCGCTCCACCGTTTACGGAGAGAGAGCAATCCATAAGCCGCAAAGGAGAAGCGACCACGGGAGAACTTTTTATTTTTTCCAAGTCAATGGGTTTTTTATAGAAATAGGCCTTTGGGTTTAGCGCCGCGTTGCTGTGGTTTTTAAAAGAGATCAAAGACAAGTCATCCATCGTCGCCCCATACTTTTCCATATATTTCTGCCACACCAAAGCGTTTTGCGTGGGAAAAAGCATTCCTTCGGTTTGTTCGGTTACTTTTTCCGCGGCGGACAATATCCAATCAACAACCGTATCGCTCTTGTTGTCCGCAAATTTTTCCGCGGCCAAAACCAGGACGTTATCGTATTCGTCCAAATGCAGTGCTGTCCAAAAAGCGGCCCCGCCCCCTCCGCAAACCGAAGGGATCTCGATAATGGGCACGTTTGTTTTGAACAGATCGGAAAGGAATGAAACCTTGTGGGTTTGATGTTCCCCTCCCGCGGCACTGGAAATGCTTGAGAAAACTATGGCATCAATGTCAGCGATATTCATCTTGGCGTCAGCCAAGGCCTCGATAGCGGCATCATAAGCGAATAGCCACCAGGGCTTTACGGAATAGTCAAATTTTGTCATCCCCACTCCTTTGATGTACATATAAATAAAAAATAATAGTTAGTCTCTATTAGTAAACTTTGGAAAAAGCGTTTTCCTCTATTGTATATTTAACCTTGCCCTAATAGTTTACCTCGTTTGGGGGTCATTTTCAAGGGTTTTTTCCACAGTTTTTTAGCCATAAAATGAGTTGACTTTTAGTGCAAAACATTATTATGAATCAAGTTTTTGCCAAATAAAAAAAGCCCGTAAACGCAGAGTGGCACAAAATTCCGCTGGGCTTTATATTTAGTGCAAGCTGTGCTTGTACTAGGGGGCTGGTCGCTTATTGAAGGTTATGGGATCAACCCGGTATTCTTTTGGCTATACTATAAGTGTTGTGCCAGTCACCACCCCTATTAATTCCATCTCCGCAGTTTTGCGGGTCGAAACCATTGAAGAGGATTTGAGGTTTCTAAAAATATAATAGAATATTTTGATATTATAGTCAAGCACCCTTGCGGCGCTGGCGGTCTGAGTAATCAAGCACGGCTTTTTCAAAATCTTTTCCCTTAAAGGCGGGAAAATATGTTTCAATAAAATATAATTGGGCGTAGGAAATATCCCACATCATAAATCCGGCCGACATATGAGGATCACCGTCTGTTCCGGTTCTGATCACGAGATCAACGGGTGGCAAATCTTTGGTCCACAAATTTTGTTTTATGGTCTTTTCCGTTATTCCCACTTTTTGGCCCCTGAGCGTTTTAATGCATTCTTTCATTTCGTCCGTGCCGTTATAGGCCATTAAAAACGTCAGATGAAATTTGTTATAATGCTTGGTTTTTTCGATCGCCCTTTTTATCGCTTCTCGCGCTTTTAGGGGGAAAAATTCTTGCCAGCGCCCCAAGACCTGGATCTTCACTTTATTTTTGTGAGTTCTTTCGTCATCCGCGATCTCTTGGAACTGTTTTTCGATAATTCCATATAAATAATTAATTTCCCCTTTTGGTCTTTTTGTGATGTTGTCGAGAGATGTTCCCCAAAATGTAAAATAAGGTATGCGCATTTCGATTACCTGCTCCAAGACCGATTTTAGGGAGTCAACGCCTTTTTCGTGCCCGAGAAAAGCGGCCAATCCTTTTTTCTTTGCCCAGCGCCTGTTTCCGTCCGGTATTAAAGCCACGTGTGCGGGTATATTTTTCATATTTGTTTTTGGATTTCCGTTAGGGATGCTTTTTCTATTTTTATCGGTTTTTTCGCGTCGTTTACGGCGCTAATATAGCCCAAAGAAAATGATAATAAAGAAATTAAAACAACGGCTATAATCAACACGATTTCGTCTTGTTTTGCTTTGACAAATCTCGTTATTTTTGTTAACATTACCCGTGTGTTAATCAATTAATAGCCGGTTTATATATAACCATTAAACCAGTAAAAACCAAAAATGTCAAAAACCAAAGCCGCGGGGACGAGCCGCCTGGGAAGAGATTCCCAACCGAAATATCTGGGCGTAAAGTTATTTGCCGGACAAACCGCGAAAAACGGCTCCATTATTATCAGACAACGAGGTAGTAAATTCATTGCCGGAAAGAACGTACGAATGGGAAAGGATAACACCCTTTATTCTGTTAAAGAAGGGAAAGTTTCTTTTGGCACAAAGAAAAAGAAACGATTTGACGGTTCCCAGAGAATGGCAAAGATCGTGAATGTCGACTAAATCTTAAAGTAAAACAGAGGACGTTGTCCTCTGTTTTTTTGTTTGAGACTTGTTTAAATACAGGCTTTTATGAATTGGGAAAATAGCGGATGCGGTTCCAATGGCCGGGACTTTAATTCCGGGTGGAATTGGGTTGCCACGAAGAACGGATGGTTCTTCAATTCTATTATTTCCACTAAATCCTTTTCCGGATTAATCCCCGCGACGATTAAACCCTTTTTTACGAGTAGTTCTCGATAGTCGTTGTTTAATTCGTATCTGTGCCTGTGGCGTTCGGAGATATTCTTTATTTTGTAAGCTTTCGCGCTCACGGTGCCGGGCTTGATTTCGCAGTCCCAAGCGCCCAGCCTCATTGTGGCCCCGTATTTTTTATCTTTCAATAATTGTTTTTGTTCGGGCATGAGATCAATCACTAGATTTTTTGACTTCGAATCAAATTCCGCGGAGGTGGCGTCTTTTATTCCGCAGACATTTCTCGCGAATTCTATCGCCGCCAATTGCATCCCCAGACATAATCCGAAGAACGGTATCTTATTTTTGCGGCAATATTCAATGACTTTTATTTTTCCTTCTATTCCCCTTTTGCCAAAACCGCCGGGAACAATGATTCCATCAAATTTTTTGAGCTTTTTAAATTCATTTGGGTCTTTGGTTTCAAATTTTTGGGACGACAGCCATTGTATTTCCGCTTGTCTGTTGTTTGCCCATCCGGCGTGCTTTACTGCCTCGATCACGGAGATATAAGAGTCCAAAAGCGAGAAATCACCGGTTTCAAAATACTTGCCCACAATTCCTATTTTAACCTTTGGTTTTTCTTTTTTTATTCTTCTAACCAAATCTTCCCATTGTCTGCCGTTTTTCTTCTTTGCCCGCAACCCGACTTTTTTTAAGATCCTTTCGCCCAAGCCTTCTTTTTCAAACCTTAACGGAATTTCGTAAATGGATTCAACATCCGGAGCGGAGATCACATCCTTGGGATCGAGATTGCAAAACACGGATATCTTTCTTTTTCTCGGTTCGTCCAAGGGGTATGAGGCGCGGCCCAAAATAAAATCGGGCTGGATACCGGCTTCGTTTAGAAGCCGGCAGGAGGTCTGGGTCGGCTTGGTTTTCATTTCGCCAATGGTTTTCAGTGTTGGCAAATAGGTGACCAAAACAAATAGGGTTTTCTTCGGGTTTTGCAGCTTCATCATTCTCGCGGCTTCCAAAAACAAAAGATTTTGGTATTCCCCCACCGTTCCACCGATCTCAATCATTACAAAGTCGGATTTTGTTTTTTCTCCGACTTTTTTGATCCGGCTGATTACCTCGTTTGGAATATCGGGAACCACTTCCACGCATTTGCCGTCAAATTCCAGATTTCGCTCTTTGGCGATAACGGATTGGTAAACTCGGCCGGTAGTGATATAGTTTTGAGTTGAAAAACTTTCGTTTAAAAATCTTTCGTAATTGCCGATATCCTGGTCGCATTCGGTCCCATCGTCGGTAACAAAAACTTCACCATGCTCAATAGGGTTCATAGTTCCGGCGTCAACGTTGATGTACGGGTCAATTTTAACCGCGGAAACTTTAAATCCTCTGTTTTGCAGGATCCTTCCGATTGAAGCTGTGGCGGCACCCTTCCCCACACTGCTCATCACGCCTCCTCCGACGAAAATATAATAAGCCATATTTTAGTGATAAAATTTTTTAAGCGACTTTCTAATTGTTATTTAAAAAAGAAGAGAAATTTACTCCTCTTCTTTTTCAGAAATTATAACCTTTATTTCGGCTTCCAAATTGTGATCCAGTTCCACTTTTACCGGAAATTCACCCATTTCTTTTATCGGGTCTTCAAGGACGATATGATCTTTCTTTACGTTAAAACCCATTTCTTTTAACTGGTCCGCGATTTTTTGTTTGGTTACGGATTCGAAGAGTTGGCCCTCTTTCCCGATCTTCACATCCATTAGCACTTCCACTCCGTCAAGCTTGCTCGCGATCTTCTCCATTTCTTTCAAGCCTTCTTCGGCTTTTTCCTCGTCTATTTTTTTCTGAGCTTCCAATTTCGCGATATTTTCTTCCGTTGCCAATATCACCAATTTTTTTGGAATTAGAAAATTTCTGGCATAGCCGGGAGAAACTTCTTTAACGTCGTTTTTTTGTCCCGCACCGGGAACATTCTTTAAGAATATTACTTTCATATTATTTAATTAATTTATCCAATTCTTCAAGACCTTTTGCGTATTGGGGATCAACATTGTTCGCGATATCATCCTCGGTTAATTTTACCTCAATTGTGGGTTTTATGCCAATGTCTTGGATTAGTTCTCCGTTCGGAGTGAACCATTTCGCCCTAGTTACCTTTAAGGACGAGCCGCCTTCAATATCCACCACTTGCTGGACCAATCCCTTGCCAAAGGTGGTCTCACCGATAATAGGCAGTTGCCTATTATCTCTTAAGGCGCCCGCTAATATTTCGGCCGCTGAAGCCGTACCTTCATTTACCAATATGACGGTCGGGATATTTTCCAGACTCGCGGGGCCCTCGGATATGTGTACGGTCCGATTCATATCTTTATCTTGCTCCACGAGGATAGTCGCTCCTTTTTTTATAAACCAACCCGCTATTTTGTCGGTTTGATCCAATAGTCCGCCCGGGTCGTTTCTCAGGTCCAGTATTATTCCCTTGGCTCCGCTGTTCAGTAAAATATTGGCGTTTTTTTGGAAATCCGCAAGCACTGTTTCCGAAAATTGATAGATCGTCAGTAGGGCGACCTTTTTTCCGCTTGCGGTCTCTTTTATTTCCACTTCCACCGTCGGCAATTTTATTTCGTCCCGTGTAATTTCCAAATATTTGACTTCTCCTGTTTTTGTGATCAAACCCAGTTCAACCTTTGTGCCTTTTTCGCCCCGGATCAAATTTACCACTTCGTCGACCGAGAGGTCGGCAGTTGATTTTTTATCAACTTCAAAAATAACGTCTCCGGCCATTACCCCGGCCTTTTCCGCGGGAGTACCCTTTATCGGCGCGATGATCTTTATCTTGCCATCTTTCATTCCCAACTGAGCGCCGATTCCGGTAAAAGTTCCCGAGATGTCTTCTCTGAATTTTTTCGCTTCTTCCGGATCAAAGAATACAGTATAGGGGTCACCGATGGCTTTTATCATTCCCGATATGGCTCCGTAGGTTAATTTTTGCGAATCGATCTTTTGCGGATCAACGTAAACGGCTAGCGCTTTGTTCAATACTTCGCTCATCAATCGGAGATCAATTCCGGGTAATTCATCAAGTATGGGCTGGTCGGCTCTGTGCCAAAGATACTCGTTAAAAAAGTATCCGCTCACGAATGCCACCAAAACAAGTACGGCGCAGACGGTATTTTTAGTAATTATTTTCATATTCGTAAATTTTATATTATAAGGATAGCATATTTGTTTTTTAAAAACAACAATGGCCCAAACCCTTTATTTATAAGGTTTTCCGACAAGATAATTCCATTTTGAGGCGGTTATTTTTACCGTAATTGAGATTCCGATACGCGCAGTTGGCGCTGATTTTAACGCGACTGCCCGGCCGTCGTTGGTTCGCGCGAGAAAACCGTCTTTATTCTTTTCTACGACAAGCACAATCTCGTCTTTGCCAATAAATTTTTTATTTTTGATCTCGTTATTTTCTTTAAAAATCTTTGTCAGAATTCGGGAGCGTTCTTTTTTTATTCTATCCGGCATATCTTTTAGCCTGTGATCGTCGGTATTCGGTCGCGCGGAAAATTTGAATATATGGACTATGTCCGGTTTTACTTTTTTCAAAATTTTCACAGTCTGCTCGAAATCTTTTTCGGTTTCTTTCGGGTGCCCGACGATGATATCGGTGGCGAGCACTCCGTTTTTGAATTTTTTTCTAAAATCCCGGGCCAGATCCAAAAAATCTTCAACCCTGTATCCCCTTTTCATTTCTTTTAAAACCGCGTCGCTTCCGGATTGCAGAGGAATATGCAAAAACTTATAAAACTTTTTCGATTCGATTATTTTTAAGAGATCTTTAAAGATCAATTTCGTATGCCCGGGGTTCATCATTCCCAATTTAATCTTAAAATTTCCCGGCAGTTTATCTATTTTTTTAAGCAGGTTCGGCAACTGTGATCTTTTCGCTCGGTCGATTCCGAATATCGCCAAATCTTGCGACGTTAATTGAATCTCGTTAAATCCTTTCTCAAGCCTTTCTTTGATCTCAAAGATGATATTCTCTTCGTTATATGATTTCAATTTCTTTCTTGTTAGCCTCGCGGAGCAATAGGTGCAAGCGCCTAGGCACCCCTCCGCGATCGCTACTATCGCGGAAGTGCTTTTTTCATCCCGTTCGCAATCTTTTTTAAAGCAAGATTTATCTATGTCCAGATCTTTCACTAATTTTATCTTTTTATCTCTTAAGACCGATTCCGCGACTTTTACGATCGAGCCGATGTTTTTTATTCCCACAAGCGCGTCGGCAGCTTCATCGCAACCACTAATATTTAAAAAAGGTAAACATCCAGCGAGAATCACTTTTTTGCCCGCTTTTTTAAATTCCTTGGCAGTTTTCAATATTTTTCTTTCGGTTTTCTCCACGACTCCGCACGTGTTTATAATAATAAAATCAGCTTCCTTTGCGAAAGCCTTTTTGAATCTTCGGGAGAGCAGAGACTCCATTATTTCACTGTCAGCTTGGTTTAGCTTGCAGCCATAGGTAATGATGCAAAATTTTTTCATTTCGAATAGAATTAAGAATAAAGGATTACGAATAAAGAATATTGTGGCGAATTCATTCGCTTTTATTTTGATATTTTTTTAGAGAACCTTGTTGTTGTTAATAGTTTTTAAAGCTTTAATTTTTTTATTCCTGATTCTTGATTCTCTATTCTCTATTCTTTTTTATGAGCGAGATACCGGAATCGAACCGGCGTCTTCTGCTTGGGAAGCAGATGTTCTGCCACTGTACCAATCTCGCTGGCTAAGGTAAATATTAGGCTATTTTCCCGTCTTTGGCAATAAAAAGAAGAGGTTTCCCTCTTTTAATACATTTTTCTTTTTTGAGATGTTCCGCGCCGGGGTTGATTGTTTGGTGTGTAGCCGTTTTCCATTGAACCGTTTTCCAGCGTTGCGGTCAGATTTTTAGCCTCCGCGACCCTTTCCCTGATTATACTCTTATGGATTTCGGGGAGTCGCAGGACTACGTACAATCCCCCCACAACTACGACCGCGACAATGAACACAGCGCCGATTATGGGGTAAAAATACCCCACGATCACGATAATAATTATGGCTATGGCTATGGCCATAACCAGAAAGTTAGATATGGGCTTATCTTCTTCCATTGTTATGCTCCTGCCCGATGGGCAGTGCGATAGGAATAATATACGCCCATCGCGCTACCCACTTACCATTGGATAGTTTCAAATAATGCTATTAATATAATATACTAAATTGTTTTTTTGTCAATAAAAATTTGCGCCCGGTAAAGATATTTTCTTTAGCGGGCGGCATAATGGGGTCCTTCCTTTTTTGTACATGTAGGAGGAACAAAATGAAGGAATATGACCACAGAGCTAGATTGAATGAACGGATGATGTGCGTGTAACGAGGAGGACAATCCGCAGAACACTGCACAAATATAATTGTATACCCGGTATGTTGTTTGTCAATAGAATTTTTGTAGATCGGGAATAAAAAATCAGCAGAGAACCGTAAAGCATTTAGCGAGGGGTTTGAATGTATAATATTCTGGAGAGAGATATAGAATATATCCAATACCTCTCCTGCTTTACGGATCCCCACTGACTCTTGCCCCGTTAAATGATTTTAAATCAAAGATTTAAAATTGCGATTTAAATCTCGTTTAAATCGGATTTAACTCGGGGTCCCAATCTTGAATCCACTCTTTAAAATGAACTCGAGAATAGGAAGGAGATTTTTGCTATAGCATTATCTCCTATCATAATATATGAGCGAGAGGACTTGCCACTCTAGGCAACAATCTAGAGACAATATGTTTATCTCCACATTGTTGCCTGAAATTTTAGAAATGAACTGTTGTCTTGCTTTCGTCCTTTCGGACTCGTCAGTTCGGACACACATCCGAAGAGCAAGGCAATTTTATTTTTGCAAAAAATTGCGTAAATTTGCTCGGGAAGAAAAGGAACCATCCCTTCTCCCGATACCCTCAAGATTTCTTAGATCTTGAGGGATCCGGCGGCCCAGCCGAGAAGGCCGAAGCCTGCAGATAATACTGCAGTTTCGAGCCCCACTGGCTTAGCAGAGAGCACTATGCTCACTGCGCCAACGACCACCAGGATAATCCCGATGACCGTTGGGACCACATGAGATGATTCTGTCGTGATTCACCTCCTCCCCCTTTTGAGCGAGGGAGCACCGCTTGTTGTCGCTTTTTCCAAGCAACAATCTAGAGACAAATATGTTTATCTCCACATTGTTGCCTGAAATCTTTCTCAATGTGCTATTGTTCCCAATTTTGAATTCACTTTTTCAAATGAACTCGAAGTTAGGAAGGAGATTTTGATCGGAGATCTCCTATTTTAAACTCCGGAAGCTGCTGCGTTCAACTTCAATTTTTCGCAGACCGAGAAAGTTATCTCTCGGAGGTTAACATTGCCGAGGGAAGGCCGTTTCCTATCGCAACCCTAGCGCCTGCGAGGATTGCGAATACCCTGCGGGAGGATGCCGACTCATAGGCCGGCACCGGAAATCCGAGAGCGGCAAGGACAGCTATGGCGCGATCCTTACCGAAACCGTTAGTTCCGGTAATATTTCCCAGTACTACGTCGAACGCATCCGCGCTCGGCACAGCTCGATAGGCCTTGATGGCCCATTCAGCTGCCTCAACCGCTGTTCCTGGTCCGGCTGCCCTCATAATCGCAACAGCTCTTCCACTCGGGAAGCCCATCGCAACAATTTTTGCGACCTGTTCTCGGGCGAATATCCTGCCCTCTTTCTTTTTTTTGGCTTCTGGGTCGAAACCTCGGTCCCGAAGATATTCTTTGAGGCGCGCTTCGGCCTCAAATACTTGACTTCGGGTCGCGGGTCCGCGGTTATGATAAGATATCGCGTTGGCGATACCCTCGACAGCCTGCTGGAAGGTTGTCTTTCCGGCGATGACGTCATCGCCGTATTCAATAACGTTTCTCTCTTCTCGGCTCCTCTGAGCCTCAACATCTTCTGTTCCTAACATTTTTCGACTCCATTGCCCCGGTCCTAGGGCTTTCTCCTAAATCAGATCCTACTATCTATTAGAGTAACTCGGACCAATAGTTTAACCTGCAGAGTAGGCTGCTGGGCGCACTGTTTTTTAAGTGACGCTCGCGACAGTCGTTTTAACTGCCCGGAGCGTCACTCAAATTAATGTTGAAATGAGCTGCTTTCTCTTTCTCTCTTACGAAAGAAGGTGGCGAAGACGAGAACATTATATAATTTTAGCTCCTCTTCGCAACCTTCCCTCGTATTAAACCAAAAAGGGTAACAAATGTTGTGATGCTGCCTTGGAAAGAAAGCGCCACAACACTTATTACCCTTTTGATATTAAGTATTATTGGCAATGCCTCTCTCCTTGCATTGACTCCATTTAAACGGAGATTTGTATTAAATTTTAAATACCCTTCTCTATCGTTACGCTTATACTATAATATATTATTAATTATATGTCAATAGGTAATTATCCACACCTTTACCCGCCGAAGTCCCGAGTTCTATGAGGGACGAAGGAGGGCGCCCTCAAAAATTTCTACTAAAATTTTTTGAAGACTCGGCTCAGTGCCGTTGCGTTTCAATCCTGAATGTTAAGTTTTGAGAAAATAAAATGGGCCTACGTCACAATTTAATATTGTATGGCTTTAAGCCACGGCCCGGACGATATAAGTTGGCAATTATTCCGGCCAACCCTTTAACGCAAGATTTTTGTTTTTGTATCTTGCGTCGTCTGTAATGTCTTTTCCAAACCAATCAGGTTCTTCGAAGACACTTGCTTCTTTTACGCTTTCGAATTCAACCTCAATAACCAAGTGGCCCTCCAATTTTTCGTGATAAATATCAAGCTCGGCCGTATTACCATCCAAAAGCTTAATTTCGTATCGATCTTTTACGAGAGTCCGACCCTTGGCCGCGAGAAGAAAAAAATCGTATAATTCTTTGGTGATCTCCGATTCCCATTCATTTCTCTTAAGGGTTCCATTGCCTTTTATGGTAATGAAATACTTGTCGTTTTTCTTTCTGATCCTTACCTCCCCTTTCTCTCCCAGGTAAATATAGTGCTGTTCTATCCGAGTGCGCTTCATCCCCGACAGATCAGGTAAATTCACCCTTTCGATTAGATATTTTTTTTCGATCTCTGTCATTCAATCACTCCTCAATGCTTCGATTATTTTATCAAAGCATTCCCGATAATCCTTTTCGTTGATCTTTTGGGGATACATCGCGCCAACCGCTAGTCCCCGTCCGCC
This sequence comes from Minisyncoccota bacterium, assembly GCA_041649895.1. Classification (GTDB taxonomy): domain Bacteria; phylum Patescibacteriota; class Minisyncoccia; order Minisyncoccales; family Minisyncoccaceae; genus STD1-204. Next base: position 13,798 of record JBAZMG010000015.1, read on the forward strand.
ACCATTGAATTTTTTGTTTATCTTTTCAAGAATGGCGCGGAATTTTTCATCGCGAACTTCGCAAGCAATCTTGCCATTTGGCCAGATTGCGATTATGGCGTCGCTCCCGTTTTCATTTCTGAGGAGATGAGCTCTCACGTCTTTTGACTCAAGAACACCAGATGTCAGCGCTATCGCGATGTTCGCGGCAATCCCATCGACGACCACGAAATACTTTGCAATCGTGTTGTCCATCCGCGTTATCGCGCTTGGCCTGATATTTTGATATTGCGTGTACGCGGTTTCAAAATCCTTGCTCCAAAGAATATCGCTGACAAGCTGTTCAACAACCGTTTCTTTGCGATAGCCGGATGTTATCACATCCTGGATTTTGCAAGCTTGCTCAAAGATTTTCGGCTCAAATCCTTTGCCGTAAAAATCATGAGCTCTTGCTAGCTGCGCAAGTCGCTTCGCGAGCCCGCCTTCGGGAAGAAATCTTTTTTGCAAGATTTCGGAAGCGCAAAGGCTTTCGTCGATAACAAGTTCTTCCACGATTGAGCTCACCCTTACTACAGCTTCCTCGGCCCATTTGTGATGATCAAACCAAGATGTTCTTTTTGCTATTTCCCCGTATCGATTCAAGAAAGAATCAATTAATTCCTTTTCAAAACCGATATCGGCTATTAGCACTTTGTCATCAGGTTTAATTTTCTCAGATAGTGTTCTTAGGGCGATACCTATATCCTGGTAGTCCACAAAGCAGTGCTTTACGGTTAGCCCGGATTTCCTTGCCCATATTTCCGCGATGGAATGGCATACCAAGCCATCAACATCAATATGAGCCATGATGTATGTTGTCATCAGCACATCCTGTTTTTGAGTTCGATGCGGAAAAAAATAGGGCGATTACCGAGTAACCGCCGCATATTGCTTGGAAAGATCGGTCAGGACGACTTTTATAGTTTTTGTCGTCTCATCCTCCTCTCCAAACTGTTTTACCGTATGTGTCCCGGTATCGTACATAATCCGTACGATTTTTAGTTCCGGATTGTTATCATTTTTAATCCGACTTGCGTCGAATTCATTCTTGACCTTCCGGAACACCTCCATTTGTCGAGCATTTGAGGTCGTTTTTTGTTTTCCTGACCTCCTGTTCGCAAGCCGAGCCATAACAATGGCTTCAGCGCAAACCACCTGAATGATGTAGATTTTTTCCACACCACTTTCAATGGCTGTTTGATACGCTCTCTCCCGCATATTCGCGCTTGAGAACGTTGCATCAAACAATACGCTTTTCCCGGCGGCAAGCAGGCTTCCAAGCTTGGCAAAGGCTTTGTCATAGACCTCAGCCTTTTGCTCTTTAATCTTTGGAGCATATTTGTCAATTATTTTGACATATGCTTCGTTTTTAAGAGCAGTTAAAGGATTCAGAACCTGCTGGAAATCGGCTCTCGGATTGTTTTTTATCCAAGATTCGATTTTCTCAACAGATTCCGAATTGCCGAGATCAATGAGATTGTAATCAATTCCCTCTGGAAAAAGTTCTTTTCGGATATCATCGGTTCGGATGATTTCCAAACCGATTGCCGAAGCAAGGGCATTGGCAACAGTTGTCTTGCCTGAGGCAACATAGCCACAGGCAAGAAACAATTCGTTTTTTTTACTCATTCTTCCTCCTTGGCAAATACTCCAGTGCCAGGTTGTAGTACTTCCCAGCAACCTGGAACATTTTCTCCTGTTCTTCTCCCACCATGCCGTTACCGATCATGGTACTGATCTGCCCCCGCACGAATGCGCGGTAGCAGATATAGAAGTCGAGGAGTTTTTCGACGCCTTCGGCATCCTCGGGTCGCGCGGCGACATACGAGGACCTGATTGCGTCAGCAACATCCTCTCTGTCGCGTGCGAGCGCGTCCATAATGGCGAACGCAATGTCCGAGACCGGGTCCATATAACTGAACCTGTCCTCGAACCCGATACCGTCGAAGATTTTCACTTCTCCCTCTTCGACGAACATATTACCGGCATGCCCATCGCCGTGGCACTGCCGCATTGCTCCCCCATCCCTCCGCTCTTGGAAGTAAGGGTCGTTCTCGTGAATGAATGCTCGGACACCACGGATGATTTCACAATAATCGTCTTCGGATATTGTCCGGTCAACCGCTTGGGCGTTGTCCCTTGTGACAGAGAACAACTCCTCCCAATTACCAGCGATTGCGGTATATCCGATTTCGGATATTTGGGCATTTGTCTTTGCCCTCCTGTGCGCTTCGGCGAAAAGTGCGCCGATCTGACAACCGTGCTCAACAGTCACCTCTTTTCTCTCGTAGAGACAGTCAAGTCCCTGCGAGGAGTCGAATCTCCTCATAACGATCATGGGTGTGTCATCGACCTCGACCATTCTTGAGCCGAGGTCCGGGCAATACGCGGAATCTATTTCCGCGGTCTTCGCTGCGGCGATTCTCCGCGCCTCAATCGATTTCAGGTCTACGAACCCGAGATCAACTGCCTTGATCTCCTTCACAACCAGCCCCTCGCCCACATATATTTTTGACATGTGGGTTTCGATAATGTTTTCAATCGGGCCAACAATTTTCTTAACCTCTTCAAGGTGTTTCATTTTCTTTCACTCCTCGTCTCATCCAAACAGTAAAAACTTTTCCAAAGCTTTGACTCTTCGGGGGCGGGAAATTAATTGCTAACTTTTAACAATCAAATCCCCGCCCCGAAAAAGTATTTATCAATGCGCTTTCCGAAACAATTCTGGCCCAAGAATGAAGGAAACCACCCTTTCTTGACTATATTTATTATACAATAAATTGTATAATGAGTCAAGCGAGCACTAAACCCTGGAAATATTGCGGTTATTTAATTTTCAAAGAGCATCCTCCTTTGTTCCCGGCACCAAGCTCTCCCTTGGAAACCGGGAATCGGCAAGGAGGTTTCTGGAAACGAGACGAGGCCTCATTTCCAAACATCTCCCTGCCCGCGAATAAAACTCGTATTTCCCCGCAAAAAAACAGCTGGGACATCTCTTTGTTGGTAGGCTCTAGATAGAACTTTTCCTTTAAAGAGATCTCCCAGCTGTTCAAATACAACCAGTATCTATTACTTCTTGCGGAATACAGGCAGACCTCAACCTGATTCCTTATTCCTCTCGGAATAGAAATAACGGGTCCGTTATTTGATTTCGCGGACGAGCGAAAAACTAACACTTTGATTTAATGAACTTCCTTACAAAAACACTATACACTATTGCCTATTTTCTGTCAATAGTTAGTTATTCACACTCTTATTCGCTCTCGCTCCTCGGCCTTCGGTTCGAATCTATATCGAACACCAAGTCATTGTTTCCGATGAAATCCCCTATGGACGTTAAACAGGATTTTTACCCTTCCGTAGTCCCGAAAGGACGAAGGAGGGCGCCCTTCGGTAATTTTCTACTGAAAATTCCTTAGGGCCTGGCTCGCGACCGTCGTCGCTGCGCCTTCGAATCCTGTTCCCAAACAGAACTAATGTACGTCAGATTCTGCTGAATCTGACACCTCGTTCGCTCTCGCTCCTCGGCCTTCGGTTCGAATCCTGTTGGCTAATTCAAAAAACCACCATCCGGTGGTTTTTGTGCCCTCAGATTTACATTTCTGTTTTAGTGAGTAATTTTGATATTTTCACTTTCGCAGAAATCCTCCATGAGCGACAAACAGGATTCGCCTTCAAAAACTTTTGGTAAAGTTTTTTCAGGCCCGGGTTTTCGCCGTCGCGAAAACCATTCGAATCTATCCCCAAACAGAACTAATGTACGTCAGATTCTGCTGAATCTGACACCTCGTTCGCTCTCGCTCCTCGGCCTTCGGTTCGAATCCTGTTGGCTAATTCAAAA
>JBAZMG010000016.1:0-17120 GCA_041649895.1 Minisyncoccota bacterium
CAAGAGATAGAACTGATCTTGCAAAGAATTTACGGATAGAGCCGATAAAAGTGTGTTGAAAAAATGTGTAAAATTTATGGAGTGAGTGATGGCAAAAGTGGGTAAAAAATATTCATAAAAACCCATCGAAACAAAACTGAAAATTTCTCATCGTTTTTACCAGACTTTCTCCACAAACAGTATTCAATTTATTTCACACTCTTTCCCAAAAGCGAAAAATGAAAACCTGTTTAAATAAAAAGAAAAGATCTATTAATTCAAATCTATACACAAAAATAAGCGAATCAATAATAATGACAACAAATTTATTAATTAAATAATTATTATATATAAATATGAACTTTACAATTTTAACCAAAGAATTAAAAAAAGGAATCGGTATCGCCGAAAAAATCACTGGAAGAAATTTAACATTGCCTATTTTGGATAATGTGCTTATCGAGGCAACACAAAACTTTTTAAAAATATCTTCAACCGATCTGGAATTGGGGATACAATGGTGGGGATTATGCAAAACTGAAAAAGAAGGAAAAATAGCCATACCGGCGAAACTGTTTAACCAAGTTGTTAATTCTCTTTCGGAAGAAAAAGTGACGATAAAAGAAAAAAACAATACTTTAACCATTGAGGCCAAGAATTTCAAAACCCAAATCAAAGGTTTTCCCGCCGACGAGTTTCCTATTATTCCGGCCTTCAGTAAAGATATTTATATTGAGATTGACGCGACTAAATTAAAAGAAGGATTAATCAGTGTGGTGGATATGGCGAGTATTTCTCAGATCAGGCCGGAAATATCAGGCATTTATTTCTCTTTTGAAAAAGATATGATAAAGATGGTCGCGACAGACAGTTTTCGTTTGGCTGAGAAAAAAGTGATCCTTGGGCAAAAAGCGGGATACAAAAATATGTTTAAAGAAACGGTTAATTTTATTTTACCCCAGAAAGCGGCCAAAGAATTAATCAACGTTATCCCTGATGGAGAAAAATCAATTCGCGTGTATTTTTCCGAATCGCAAGTTTTATTCGAGTCTTTTTTGCCGGGAATCGACCACGAAGAAATAAATCTGATCAGCCGACAGATTGAAGGGGAGTATCCGTCGTATCAGGAAATTATTCCCAAAGAAGGAAAAACAAAGATTACGTTAAATAAAGAAGATTTCGCGAAACAAGTGAAGGCCGCTGGTATTTTTGGAGGAAGAACAAACGAGATCGTATTGAGGGTTGATCCCAAAGAAAAAGAATTGGAAATATTCAGCCAAGATACCGATGCCGGTGAAAGCAATTTGAATGTTCCCGCGAAAATAGAAGGTGCCGAAGTGAAAATCTCTTTTAATTGGAAGTTTATAATCGATGGATTGTCGAATATAAAAAGTTCGGAGATAACTTTTGAAATGCAGGGAAACGACGGTCCGGCGGTCATTAAACCGATCGGAGACGCGAGCTATCTGTATGTAATAATGCCTATTAAAATTTAGTAATAAAGTATAATAAAAAACTACCCGCGCAGGGGTAGTTTTTTATTGTCTTAGTCGGGATAAAGAGGAACTTCAGTGCCGGGTTCGACCGGCTGAGATGTTTCGACTATGCCCGTAGTGTTTTGCAACTCTATTGATTTTAAAATCAAGGCTCGCCAGATCGGTCCGGCGGCTTGCTCACCGATAGCGGACATTATAGCTTTATTATTATTTCCGGCCCACACAACAACCACCGCGTCGCTTGTATAACCAACGGTCCATCCGTCTCGGCTGTCTTGGGTGGTTCCTGTTTTCACAGCCACTTTGTAATTATCAAATCTTAAAAGCGAGTTAGGGCCGAACATCGGCGCTCTGGCATCGTTGTCGGACAACACATCCGTGATCATATCACAAACCGCTCCCTCTAAAACTTTTCTCGGTGTTTTGTGGTTTTCAAAAATAACATTTCCATTGCGGTCTTCTATTCTTAAAATAACCGATGAGTCTATTTTATATCCGCCGCTCGCAAACACACTAAACGCTGTCGCCATATCGATTACTTTAACATCAGCCGCTCCCAGGGCAAGAGATAGTCCGTAACGAGAAGTGTCGCCCAAGGTGGATATGCCCATTGTTTTAGCCATTTCAAGCGTGTCCGAAAGACCGGCATAATCATTTAAAACTTTGACAGCCGGAATATTCAGCGATTGGGCTAGTCCGGATCTTAAGGTTAACGCCCCGCGAAACCTGCCATCATAGTTGTTCGGCGCGTATCCGCCGTAATTGATTGGTTCGTCAACTACGATCGTCGTGTCGGTTGCTCCATTGCGAAAAGCTGTCGCGTAAACAATCGGTTTAAAAGAAGATCCCGGTTGGCGAATTGCTTGCACTGCCACATTATAGCTCGGAACGAATTTACAAGTTGTCGCCGGATCGCATCCTTTCGGTAACGGATCAGCGTAAGGGTCGGCCGATCCGACCATAGCCAAGACTTCGCCTGTTTTGGGTGCCATTACGATTGCGGCCGCGTTATAGGCTCCGAAGTTAACGATATTCTTGGCCACGTTCGCTTTTACAATATCTTCGGCCGCTTTTTGCAGATCCCAATCGAGAGTGGTATAAATTTTTAATCCTTTGGTTTGCAGAAAGTCCGCTCCGTAAGTATCTTCCACCTGCTGTTTGACATAAGTGACAAAATGATACGCGAGCGAAGTGTTCGGTATTTTCGAAATTTTTATCTCTTCCTTTGCCGCTGCTTCTTCTTGTTCCACCGTTATGTATCCTTCTTCTCGCATTCTTTGTAAGACAAAATCTTTTCTGATCATTAATTTATCAACGTGATCTCCATAAGGGGAGTAATAACTTGGTAATTGAATGATCGCGGTTAGCATCGCTGCTTCGGACAAAGAAATGTCTTGGATCGGTTTTTGAAAATATGTGAGAGAAGCTTCTTCAACTCCGTAAATGTTCACGCCGAAAGGAATTTGATTCAAGTACCATTCAAGGATTTGGTCTTTGGGATAGCGCCTATCGAGCTCAACGGAAAGAACGATCTCTTTTACTTTTCGATCTATCGTTTTTTGCGGCGTTAAAAATGTTGACCTTATCAGTTGCTGGGTTATGGTCGAAGCTCCTTGCGAGCTGCCTGTTTCCACGTTCGTTTTTATGGCTCGTAAAACCCCCAACATATCAACTCCGAAATGCTGGTAAAAGCGTGCGTCTTCCGTGGAGATCACGGCTTGCTGCATAATCAGCGGAATCTGAGTCAATGGCACGTATGTCCTTTTTTCTTCCTCGTAAACATTTGATAAAAGAATTTTACCGGTGCGATCATAGATCTTTGTTGATTCGGCCATTTGGTTTTCGGTAAATACTTCCGGCCTTGGCAGGTCTTTGGTAATCCAGAAAAACCAAATCAAGCCGGATAAAAATCCGACCAAGCAAAGTCCACCGAAAAATTTTAAAAAAGAAATGAAACGGTTGCGTTTCTTTTTTGTTTTCGGCGCGTCTTCCTTTATCTCTATCTTTTTAAATTTTTTACCAGCGTCTTCCGCTCCCTTTGAGATCAAGGCTCCGCGGTTGGATGGTCCGGCGTTTCGGTGTTTTTTGTTTTTCATAATTTATATACTAATATATCACTAAATGCCTGTTTTGATAATAGCTCCCGTGATAATATCACTATTTTCTCGGTTGGCAAATCCTTAAAACTGAGTTAATATATGATTAAACCAAAAGCCTATGAAAATCAATACCGATCCCCAAAAAATAGAAGAATTGCTCAGCCGGGGAGCTGAGGATATTATCGATAAAAAGAGCCTGAAAGAGGCTCTACTTTCGGGTAAAAAACTGAATATAAAATTCGGGGTTGATCCGACCGGACCGAAAATCCATCTCGGCCGGGCGACCGCGCTTTTGAAATTAAAGGATTTTCAGGATTTGGGGCACAATATAATCTTGATAATCGGGGACTTTACTGCCCAAATCGGGGACGCTTCAGACAAGGATTCCTTGCGAAAACCTTTGACCGCGGAAGAAGTGGAAAAGAATATGAAGGATTATTTGCCTCAGATCGGAAAAGTTCTTGATCTGGAAAAAATATCAATCGCCTACAATAGCCAATGGTTGGACGAACTCAATGCTCACGATCTTATATTTTTAGCTATGAACTTTACCGCCCAGCAAATGATCCAGCGAAGGAATTTCAAAGAACGCTGGGACAACGAAAAACCGATCGGTTTACACGAGCTTTTTTATCCGATCTTGCAGGGTTATGATTCTGTGGCCGTGGAGGCGGACGTGGAACTTGGCGGCTTTGACCAATTATTCAATTTAAAGACCGGACGGGAGATACAAAAAATATTCGGTCAAAGATCACAGAACATTATAACAATAAAAATGCTCAATGGGCTCGATGGCAGGAAAATGTCCACGAGTTGGGGCAATATAATTACCATTTTGGAAGACCCGAAAGAAATGTTCGGAAAATTAATGTCTTTAAAAGATGAATATATTAGTGATTATTTTGAATGTTGCACCCGCTTGCCGATGAAACAAGTGAATATTTTTAAGAAAGAGCTCAACAGTAAAAAAACAAATCCCAAAGAGATTAAAAAAATATTGGCGAAAGAAATAATTTCTATTTTTCATTCGGAAAAGGAAGCTGATTTGGCGGAAAAGGAATTTGAAAAAGTCTTTGAAAAAAAAGACGTTCCTACGGACATAGAAGAGATCAAAATCAACGAAAAAGAAATTAATATTTTGGATTTGTTGGTAAAACTTGAATTATTCAAATCAAAAGCGGACGCGAGGCGAGTGGTGGAGCAAGGAGGAGTAAAGTTTATCTCAGGCGAAGATACGGAAATAAAGCTGGATTGGCAAGAAATGGTGAAAATTAAAAAAGGCACAGTGGTTCAATCAGGAAAAAGAAACTTCCGAAAAATTATTTAGTTTCTGGGCTCGTTGTTTTATTTATCACTTAAAATTATTTAAAGATACGCTCATCGTTTGACGTCTCGCTTTCTCCAGCAAGAAAGCGGACTCGGTCTCGGCAAATTTTTGTCCCGCAGAGCGGGCCAAACCATGCAAATTTGCCTGCGACATGCATCCGATGAGCATATCTTTAAATAATCGCGTTATTTAGATTGGCAGCAAAGGTTCGTCTTCTCCAATGCCGATATTTTTAAAAGTTTGTTTTGAATAAATATAATTTTAATGGAGAAAAGCAAAATCAGGAAAATAATTGTTATTGTTTTTATAATTTTTGTACTATTTATAACCCTTTGTTTTAGGGGAGGGGGGAGGAGGGTGGTGGAGGTAAAAGAACAAGAACAAATCGATAATTCGCTTTCATTTAAGCTCTCAGTCTTGCATGCCCCTTTTGAGGACAGGGACTCGCAGAGCGTTTTTGTTTTTCAAAATAAGATGTGGCTTATCGGCGGCCTTAACGCGAACGACTCGGTTTATAATAAAAGGCCGATTGATGTTATTTTTGACCAATTAAGATATGTGTTCCTGGGGAAAGAAATAAATCACGACACCTACTACGTCAATTATAACAAGGCTAGATATTTCAATGACATCTGGACATCTACGGATGGGATCAATTGGAAAAAAGAGGGCGACGCTCCTTGGTCGGGCAGCCGATCAATATCCATCATTGAATTTCAAAACAAACTTTTCGCTATTGGTGGATTCAGTATGGAAGAGGGTGAAAAAAAAGACATCTGGACATCTACGGACGGGATCAATTGGACAAAACAGGTTGATGCGCCTTGGGAAAAAAGAGAGGGTCAACAAGTGCTGGTTTTTAACGATAAAATTTGGATGTTCGGCGGAGTCAGTTACGAAAACAATAAAACTTATAACGATATCTGGTCTTCTTCCGACGGAATTAATTGGACAAAAGAGGGTGACGCTCCTTGGCTATCGCGTTGGGATCACGCCTTGGCGATATTCAATAATAAAATATTTTTGACCGGAGGGATGGATCTTAAGGGAAATGTTTTTAACGACGTCTGGGTGTCTGCTGACGGAATTAATTGGGAGATGATAACCGCTAACGCGGTTTGGGAGAAGCGGCAGGGCCATTCTTTGTTGGCGATTAATGACAAGCTGTGGCTTTTGGGCAAGCTTGGTAGCGCGAACGAAGATACAAACGATGTTTGGCTGTCTTCGGACGGAACCAATTGGGAAAAATTCAATGAAAAAATTCCCTGGACGGGCAGAGAAGATTTTGGAGCTGTTGTTTTTCAAAACAAACTATGGATCTTAGCTGGAATGGATTCCAATTACCAGTGGCGCAACGATATTTGGTTTTTGGAATTAGATTAAACGATAGCGCTTTTTAGTTGGGTCGTTTATTTAATGTATCGATAGAAGTAAGCTTTTTCGGGTATATCTTTTTCCGACACGGATACAATTCTCGCGAAAAATTCCTCGACTCGCCGTCAGCCACGGCTCCGTGTGTTCTGAAAAAGATATACCCTCAACCGCTACCACAGGACAACGTAATATTTAAAGATGCGCTCATCGGATGCATGTCGCAGGCAAATTTGCACGGTTTTCTTTTGTGTTCAAAAGAAAAAATTTGCCGAGACCGAGTCCGCTTCCTCGCCGGAGGAAGCGAGACGTCAAACGAGGAGCGTATCTTTAAATAATTAACGAACAGATCAATAAACAATACAGGTTAAATAAATGTTTACGCTTAGATTCAGCCGAAAAAGCAATAAGCGCTATTTAGTGTTTTTTTTAATTTTATCAAAAGCGCAAACATAACTACAGCAGATTGCGATCGCGAGAGCGTCGGCCGCGTCATCGGGCTTTGGCAGTTTTTCCAGCTTCAAAATATTCTGGATCATTTTTTGCACTTGTCCTTTTGATGCCCGGCCGTATCCGGTTACCGTAGTTTTCGCCTGTAGGGGAGTAAACTCGGTTATCGGAATATTTTTCTTTGCCAAGGTTAAAAGCGCCACTCCTCTCGCCTGGCTAACGGCCATAACGGTTTTGGCGTTTTTAAAAAAATACAGGCTTTCCACAGCCGCGATATCCGGAGCATATTCTTTGATAATACCGTTAAGCTCGTTATTTAAAAGCATTAACCTCTCCGCCATAATAATATTCGCGGGGGTTGTGATTACTCCGTAATAAAGGCAATTTAATTGCTTTTGAGATTGTTTTGATTCTATTACGCCAATTCCAGTGGTTGCCGTGCCCGGATCAATTCCTAAAATTATCATAGAAGTGTCGTAATTGTTTATATGGCGAGAAGGCTAGATGTTCCAAAATATATTTTGAACGTCATCATGGTCGTCCAAGGCTTCAAATAATTTCTGGCATTTTTCTCTGGTTTTTTCATCCGCTTCAACTGTCTCTTTCGCTAGCCATTCCAGATTCGCGGAAGCAATCTTTATTCCTTTGCCGTCAAAGAATCTGCGTACCTTTTCCAAATCTTCCGGTTTGGTATAAATTGCCATTCCTTCTTCTTCCCAGGCGAAATCATCAGCTCCGGATTCAATTGTGGCGAGTTCCATATCTTCTTTATCTTTCAGATCTTCCTTGTTGATCAAGATCACCCCCTTCCTTTCAAACATCCATTTTATCGCTCCGCCCTCCACCATTTTTCCACCATTTTGGTTTAGTATCAGTTTTATTTCTCCCAGTGATCGATTTTTGTTGTCTGTAATTCCTTCAATTATCATTGCCACCCCATTGGGGCCATAGGCTTCAATTAAAAATTCTTCAAGCGTGTAGCCCTCCAATTCACCGGAACCTTTTTTGATGGCTTTTTCAATGCTGTCCGCCGGCATATTTTGCGAGCGAGCCTTGTCTACGATTGAGCGCAGTTTCGGATTAAAAGTCATATCCGACCCTCCTTCGCGGGCGGCTATGGATATTTCTTTCGATAGCTTTGAAAAGGTTTTACTCCTCTTCGCGTCTTCCACTCCTTTCTTGAATTTTATTGACGACCAATGTGAATGCCCGCTCATAATATTATTGTTAGCTGATTATAATCTGATAATATACCAAAAAGGGGATAGAATCAATCCCGCGCTTTTTGCGAGGGTTTTAGTTTGAAAATTGTTTCTCGTTTTAATCATTGTCGTTGCTGACGATTTTTGTTAAAATAACTTTAATGAAAACAAAACAATTCAAAGCATTTACATTAATTGAATTACTAGTCGTGATAGCGATTATTGGTATTTTGTCCGCTTTAATTGTTGTGGGTATGAGCTCGACAAACCAAAAAGCAACGATTGCCAAAGCGCAAGTGTTTGCAAATTCATTAAGAAATTCTTTGATGAGTAATTTGGTTTCTGAATGGAGATTTGATCAGATTAATGTTCCGGCGGCCAATCAAACTCCCGATTCGTGGGGTGGGGGCAACACAGGGACTCTTTACAGTGCCCCTCAATTACAGACGACGGGATGCGTGTCCGGTAATTGTTTGTCTTTTGATGGGGTTGACGATTATATTGAGGCGGCAGATAACAACACCCTCGACATCGTAAGCGATTTAACAATATCAGTTTGGTTTAAAATGATTAACAATCCGACGGGTAATAACCGGGGAATAATTGCTAAATGGAGAAACCAAACAGGGTATTTAAATCAACGAGCGTATGGAATTGTTGTGACCCCGTCCGGTTATATTGGTGCAAGTGTTTCGACCGATGGCTTAAATAACGAGGGCGTAAGTTCAAATTCAGCCACGGGTGCAATTGATAGGGCTGATGGTTTTTGGCACCACATAGTTTTAGTTTTCGATGCCAGTTCTTATTTAAGAGAATATGTTGATGGGCGGCAAGAAGCAAATAATACAACAAATGTTATGTCGTCGATATTTAATAGCCCCGCACCCTTATGGTTTGGAGTACAATACGATCTTGGAATTTCCGATGTTTACGCAAATGCTTTTATAGACGATGCTCGTATATTTAATGTCGCTATGCCGACTTCTCAAATCCAACAAAATTACTTTGCTGGTCTAAATAAGTTATTGGCAAAAAATGGTATGGAATTATTTGAATACCAACAGCATTTGGTGGAATTAAATTCAAACTATGCGGAAAATTAAAATCAAAGCATTCACATTGATTGAGCTACTTGTGGTTATCGCGATAATCGGAATATTGTCCGCTTTGATTGTTGTGGGAATGAATTCAACAACACAGAAAGCAACGATTGCCAAGTCTCAAGTCTTTGCCAATTCATTAAAAAATTCTTTGATGGGTAATTTGGTTTCCGAATGGAAGTTTGACGATGGGACTGGAAATAGCACAACGAAAGATTCTTGGGCTTCGCCTTTTGCCAATACGGGGACCTTGGGAACCGCTGCAGTTGGGGATGCAAGCGAGCCCACATGGCTTAGTTCTGGCTGCGTTTCCGGAAACTGTCTTTATTTTGATGGATCTAACGACTACATTGACTTTGGTAATAATGCTTCATTGAGTATGGGGACAGGAGATGCAACAATTTCCCTTTGGGTTAAGTTTGACAACGACACGCCGTCTCATGGGGAAATTATTGTAAAAAACGGAATAGCCGATACTTCTTACCCCGGTTTTCAATTAAGGAGGTTAAGTGGAACAAGCTACTTATACGGTCTTTTTTCCGACGGAACATCAAGATTGGAAGCTCCTTTATCATTATCAGGATCTTTAGGCTCCAACAATTGGTACAACGTCGTTGTTGTGTTTGATAGAGATGTTAATGCTTCTATTCAAGCATATTTAAACGGAGTAAAACAATCCCCGGTTCTTAATATTATAACTCAACAAGGAAACGTACAAAATTCAGCTAATGTTTTAATTGGGGCCTATGATGCGACTACCTACCAGCTTGCGGGCAAAATGGATGACGTTAAATTATACAATGCTGCTATGCCGACCTCTCAAATTCAACAAAACTACTTCGCTGACCTAAATAAACTTTTAACAAATAAAGGAGTGGACCCGTCTGAATACGAACAAAGAATTGTTGAATTAATATTAAACTATGCAGAAAATTAAAATCAGGGCTTTTACTTTAATAGAATTATTGGTCGTGATAGCGATTATTGGTATTTTGTCCGCTTTGATTGTTGTGGGTATGAGCTCAACAAACCAAAAAGCAACAATTGCCAAGTCACAAGTATTTGCTAATTCATTGCGCAATTCTTTGATGTCAGAGATGGTTTCTGAATGGAAGCTCGATGACGGAACCGGAAACAGCACCACAAAAGATTCTTGGGCTTCGGTCTACACTAATACCGGGACGTTAGGATCTGGAGCAGTGGGAGACGTGGCTGAGCCATTGTGGATCAGCAATGATTGTGTCTCTGGAAATTGTCTTGATTTCGACGGAACCGATGATTACGTTAATTTTGGCACCAACTCATCTCTTAGTATGGGGACGAGAGACCATACAGTGTCTTTATGGGCTAAATTTTATAACGCGACAGCGCTAGCGCATGAGTCATTAATTTATTGCGGAGGAGCTAGTACGGGAACAGATAAAGACGGATATTTAATTAGAAGAGAAAACGGGACAAGTAGATTAAGGTGTTTTTTTTCGGACGGGTCATTGGATTACTCTTATGATTATTTGTCCGCGGCAGGATCTGTGGTTGGGGGGGTTTGGTATAATATAGTGGTGGTTTTTGATAGAGATGTGTCAGTACAAGCGTATATTAACGGTGTAAAGCAAACAGGGTATTCATTGGATATCACGACCCGCCAATTAAGCGTTCAAAACTACATAGGTTTATATATTGGAGGTCTTTCATCGTATTTTGCGGGAAAAATGGATGAAGTGAGAATATTCCATTCAATGGCGACAATGTCTCAAATCCAGCAAAACTATTTTGCCGGACTGAATAAACTTTTTGCCACACAAAATATTAATACATCAGAATACCAACAAAGAATTGCTGAATTAATATCAAATTATGCGACAGAATAAATTAACAGCATTCACATTGATCGAGCTATTAGTAGTAATAGCAATCATCGGAATATTGTCCGCTTTAATAATTGTCGGAATGAGCAGCGCGACAGATAAAGCGAGAATCGCAAAGTCTCAGGTCTTTGCCAACTCTCTGCGCAATTCTTTGATGGCGAACATTGTTTCTGAATGGAGACTGGATGAAGGAACGGGGGACACAACAAAAGATTCATGGGGGAGTATGAGTGATTCAAGGTTGGGAAGCGCGGTTGGTGTTGACGCGAATGATCCGACTTGGATTACCACGGAATGTGTTTATAATAGCTGTCTATCGTTTGATGGGGCTGATTATGTTAATTGCGGACATGTCATTGATAACGGGGAAGTTTCGGTTGGTTTGTGGTTTAAAAGTACAAATACGGCACAACAGACGCTGTTTAGTTTTATTGGAGAAGGGACACGGGGACTTTTCTCGTTAAATTTTGATGTTAATCGCCCGATAATTTATTTGGCAAACGCGAATTATAAATATTTTAACGCCTCGGCAGCCAATTATATTGATGGAAAGTGGCACTTTTTGTATTTTTATCTTCCAGGTAGCGGACTGACAGATGTTAGTAATGCCGACCTTAAAATAGATACGAATACGATTGCTTCCGGTGGTGGAGGGTCGGTATCGGAGGCGCAATTAACCTGGACCAACTTGTATATCGGAGCTGGATATTATCTGGATTTTAATGGATCAATAGATGATTTTCATATATATAATGAGGGAATGCCGACTTCCCAAATTCAACAAAAATACTTCGCAGGATTAAATAAGCTGTTAGCAAACAATCAAATCAACCACGCAGAGTATAACCAGCGCGTTTCTGAATCATCAACTAATTACGCCAAACATTAATGTTTGGAATGTTTGGGGACACACTCCCCAAACATTGGAAAACAATGAATAGGAAAATAAAAAAACAATTTGCATTCACTTTAATAGAGTTGTTGGTCGTGATAGCGATTATTGGTATTTTGTCCGCTTTGATTGTTGTGGGAATGAATTCAACAACACAGAAAGCAACTATTGCCAAAGCGCAGGTGTTTTCCAATTCTTTGCGCAATTCTTTAATGTCAGAAATGGTTTCCGAATGGAAATTTGATGATATCTATGTAGAAGGATCAGATACTAAGACCGCAGACACGCGGGGTATAAATCCCGGCATCCTAAAACAAAGCGGTTATGCCGGAGTTTGCGATACGACACATTGTCCTCAAGTGAGCGTCTCGGGATGTCCCTCGAGCAGTTGTTTGTATTTTGATGGGATCGATGACTATGTTACTACCGGAAACTTAGCAAATAATTTAGGACAAAGCTTTACAGTGGAAATATGGAGCAAGAGAACGGGGTCTACTGGGGTTTATGGAAATCTTGTTCAAATTAATACCTGGGGATCCGGATCGGGTGGATTTTTAATGTTCGACCATAATAATGGGAATATTCAAGGAAGAATATATTCATCAGCAGATTCCGCGGAAACCGGAATATTTATGGAAACCAATGTTCCTAATGATGTTTGGAGGCATTATGTTTTTACTTGGGAAAAACCATATTTAAACGCATATCTTAATGGCGTAAAATTAAGTCCGGTAACCTGGAATCACGATGTCGGCTGGACAAACAATGCTGTGTATATCGGGTACTGGTCAGGATATTATTTTAATGGATCATTGGATGGAATTCGTATTTACGGTAAGGCAGTACCAACTTCTCAAATCCAGCAAAACTACTTTGCCGGATTAAACAAGCTTTTATCCAAAAGAAGAATCAATCAAAAAGAGTATAATACGCGCGTCAGCGAATTAGTAAATTTTTTTGCTGCGAATTAATATTTTAATTATGGCGGATGAAATCCGCTACAAGTTCTTAATTCGTGATTCTTTATTCTTGATTCTTTCCCAACGATTTTTTAATAAGAAATATTGTTCCTCCGGACAACAAAGAAATAAATATTACTAACAAGCCCGAGCCAAAAGAGAAATCATTTTGGTTTTTGTTATTTATTAGTGAAGCGGTCTGTTCTCTCGATTCTGTCGCGGGGTCAGTATCAATAATTTCGTTATTTACAACTTGAGATTTTTCCGATCCTTTCGTAGCGCCCGAACTATTTTGTGCCCCAGGAGTTCCTCCGGCCGCTACGCTTGTTTGCCAGTTATTTTTATCATTGCCTGGAAGAAGGGGATTGCGCCTCTCCATAGTTTGTTTGGTTTTGTTGTCTCCGGCGGGCCAACCTGAAGCCCAAGCGGCTTCGTCAATAATAGTTTTATTGTTATAATATAGAATAATTTTATTGCCCGTATTTTTCAGTGCTTTATTGAAAAACAGATTAGCGCTTTTGGTTTTGTCTCGACTGATCAGATAATAACCTTTAGCGGGAATAACGCCGTTCAATTTTATCTCCGTGTCATCAATTTTAAGGA
Organism: Minisyncoccota bacterium; assembly: GCA_041649895.1. Classification (GTDB taxonomy): domain Bacteria; phylum Patescibacteriota; class Minisyncoccia; order Minisyncoccales; family Minisyncoccaceae; genus STD1-204. The sequence continues at coordinate 13,344 of JBAZMG010000016.1, forward strand.
TCCAGCCGGCAAGCGAGATTGCACTAGGCGTGTCGTTATAAAGCTCTATCCATTCGTTGCTTGTTCTGTTTGTGTCTCCCATCCAGCACACTTCATTTATCACAACGGAAAGATCAGCGGCTAGCGCTGACTTAAATATCGAGAATAAAAACAAAAATATAAAAATTAAAGCAAAGGCTTTTGGGGATCTTCGCATTTTATTTTCAAATGCTCATAAGCCAATTGCGTGGCTATGCGCCCTTTGTGAGTTCTTTTTATAAGTCCCAATTGGGACAGATATGGTTCATATATTTCCAAGATGGCGTTTTGTTCTTCCGAGGTCGCGGCGGCCAAAGCTTGCAGACCGACCGGACCGCCGTTGAATTTTTTTATTATTGTTTCAAGAAGTTTTTTGTCGCTCGGCTCCAGCCCCAACTCATCTATTTCCAAAAAAGTTAAAGCTTTGATGGTAATATTTTTTGTTATTTTTCCTTTGTTTTCTATTTCCGCGAAATCACGCACCCTTTTTAAAAGTTTGTTCGCGATTCGAGGAGTTAGACGAGCTCTTTGCGCTATTTCGGTTACGGCATCTTCATCGATCGTTACGTTTAAAATGCGAGCCGATCGTTTAATGATTTGTTCTATTTCCCCTGGTTCGTAAAAATTCAATTGCATAATCGCGCCGAATCTGCTGCGAAGCGGAGCGGAGATCAAATCAAGTCTCGTGGTGGCGCCGATCAGTGTAAAATGGGGGAGATCAATGTCGATTGTTTTTGCCATCGGACCTCTTCCCAAAATGAGGTTCAGTTTAAAATCTTCCATCGCGGAATAAAGATATTCTTCCACAAATCGGCCGATGCGGTGGCATTCATCAATAAAAAGAATATCACCCTCGTTTAAATTTGTGAGGATCGCCACAAGGTCTCCTGATTTTTCAATTATCGGTCCCGAAGTGGCGCGAATATTGCTGTTGGATTCCTGGGCGATCAGGTGGGCCAAGGTGGTTTTGCCCAGTCCGGCCGGCCCGTAAAACAAAAGATGATCCGGCGGTTCTTGCCTTCTTTTCGCGGCCTCTATTATTACCCGCAGATTGCCCTTAATGCGTTCTTGGCCGATATAATTGGCCCATTGTTGGGGTCTTAAGGCTGAATCAAGGGGGTCCTCGTTGTTGATTGGCTCAGGCATATTACTCTTGACAAATATTTTAAAGTGTGTTATCCTTCTTTTACAAAATGATTTTTGAACTGGGGGAGGAGTTTCCTCCAGAATATGGGTAATTTGGCTTCGGCTGGATTATTCCTCGGGGAAATTCTAACGCTTCAGCCCGAATGCTAAAGTTGGACCCCCAGTTCAGAAATTATTTCTGAAACATCGGCCTCTAGCCGGTGTTTTTTTATTCAAAATATCTAAAACGGGCTAAGCAAACATTTATTTAGATTGTATTGATCGGACGCTTCTCGCAAGGAAATTTTCAGCAGAAAATTTACTGAGAGCGAGTGCAGACGCCGGCGACGGCCGGCGGATGACACGTCGAACGGACAATACAGTCTAAAAGCTAAATGTTTGCGCCTCGCGCGCGAACAAATCTATCCCGCCACTTTGATCACTTCCTCTATTGTCGTGATCTGCTGTAATATTTTTATTATTCCATCTTGTTTCATCGTAAGCATTCCCTTTTCGATCGCTTTTTTCTCAATAGCCACGGTCGAAGGTGAAGAGAGAATAAATTCTTCCATTTCGTCGTCAATTAAAAACGCTTCAAAGATGCCGATCCTTCCTTTGAATCCGGTGTTGTTACAAAAAGCGCAACCCTTTTCTTTCGGATAGGCGAGTTCCATATCCGGAGTGAGCGCGGGCTTGTCCACGTTTTGCGGAACGTTTTTCAGGCTTTCTTCAAATTCTTTATATAGTTCGGGAGTGATCTTTTTCAATTCCCGGCACTGCGGACAAACTTTTCTTACGAGCCTTTGCGCCACGATCATATTTATGGCCGGGGCGATGTTCGCCGGTATTTCTCCCAAGGATTGCAGCCTGGCGATCGTTCCCGCGGAGCTATTGGTGTGGAGAGTGCTCAAAACCAAGTGGCCGGTAAGTGCTGCTTGTAGGGCGATACTCGCGGTTTCAAGATCTCTGATCTCACCAACAAGTATCGCGTCGGGATCTTGCCTGACGATCGATTTTAATCCGGAAGCGAAATCATAACCTCTTTGTATGTCAACTTGGGTTTGAGAGATTCCGTCGAGATGATACTCGATCGGGTCTTCGATCGTGATCACTTTAATTTCCGGATTGCGTATTTTTTTCAGAAACGCGTAAAGAGTGGTGGTTTTACCGGAACCGGTGGGACCGGTTACGATGATCATTCCGTTCGGCTTCTGCGATTCGCGCGCGAAAATTTCATAAAGGTCTTTTCTCAGACCCAACTCTTCCAAACTGATCAAGCTTTTAGGATTAAGCACCCTCATTACCACGGTTTCCCCGTGCTCGGTCGGCAAGGTGGAGACCCTGATCTCTATTTCTTGTTTGCCCTCGGGCATTTCCAATTCCACGGTAAAACGGCCGTCTTGCGGCTTTTTTTCAATATTAAGTTTTAGTCCGGACAAAAGTTTTATTCTTGAGAGGATGGCTTTGTGTTCGCGGTCCTTGAACGTGCAGACGTGCTGGAGAGTGCCGTCGATCCTGATCCTCAAGGCGCTTCCGCCCTGGTCGGTTTCCAAATGAAGGTCGGATGCGTCCAAAAGTATGGCTCCGACCATAATATTTTTTAAGATAAGCGTAACTTCTTCTCCGAGTGAATTTTCAATCGCAAGGCTGAGTCCGCCAATGGTGCTTAGCGCTTTTTTTTGTTCTTCCAAAAAAGATTGTTCCGCTATGATTTTTCCCGTTATTTTTTCCATCATATGCTTCTAGTATAAACCAAAACCGAATTTTAAGGAAGAAAGAGAGTGATCTTTGTTTTTGCTTCTTCAAGATCGTTAGCCGGAATCAATAATATTCCGCCGTTTTCTTTAAACTCTCCCCTGAATTCGCTTTTAAGATTTCGGATAACGTTTTTGTCTTCCGAATAAACCAATCCTCTTATGGCGGGTTGGCCGTTGTTTTCCCAAAGCAACAAGAAATTAGGCACGCGGAAAAATCCTTTTAATCTTTCCGCCACAAATCCCAATTCTTTCGATGTCGCGCCGGATTCCGCGAAGTCGCGATTTGCTATGAGCCCGATCAGTGTTTCCGATTGTTTACCGGTGTCGAGTTTTGTTAAAACTTTTTCCAATAGTTTGTTTTTTGAAGACATTTTTTCTCCGCTTTGCGCCAAAAACAACGATAGATCTCCTCCGTTTTGAATCAGCCACTTCATCGTGGGTATGGTTTTTTTATCGTCAGCGTTTCGCGGAGAAGAGAATAGGCCCAAGAGAAGGGCGTCGCAAACTTTTTTGTCCAAGAAGTTTTTTCCGAGATCGCTTATCAAACAAGCGACTGTTTGGGAAAGGCAGGGGTAGCTTTCAATTATATTTATGTCGCCGTAATTGGGGTTCGCCGGATTATTATCGATATTTAAAATATCACAATGGAAAAGAGATTCGGGATCTTTTGCGAAGGCGGACTCGATCTCATCGTAATTATCAATCCCCAAGGTTAAGAGCAGATCAAAAGGTTCGAGATCGTGCTCTCCGATCCTTTCTCCGTTTTGGATCAGGCGACATATGTAAGAATCATCTTTTATGGGCGAATGTTTTGGGGTCAGGTAAATATTCGCTTCGTCTCTCAATTTTTCATAGAATATCTCGGATATGTCTCCGC
>JBAZMG010000017.1:0-16791 GCA_041649895.1 Minisyncoccota bacterium
TTCAGATCGGACAATACGATCACTTGGCCCTGTTTGGCCTTTTCGGACAAAACCATAAGCAAAGCTTTTCTTTTCATTTTTTGGGGAATGGTTTTTTTAAAAACAGTATCGCTCCTCGGGCCGAAAGTGGAACCTCCGCCGATCCATAAAGGAGATCGAATGGAACCGTGCCTCGCGCGGCCGGTACCCTTTTGCCTCCAGGGTTTTATTCCTCCACCCGAGACCTCGCTTCTGGTCTTTGTGTGCGCGATATTTCTTCTTCTGTTTGCCATTTGCGAAACAGCTATTTGATGAACCAAATTGGCGTTCAATTCCAACCCGAAAATTTCCTTGGGCAAATCAGCCACAGAAGTTGCTTTTGGTGATACTATCGCTTTTTCTTTTTTCGCGGTTGTTTTTGCCATATTTATTTCGCGCTTCTAATTTCCAAAAGCGTTCCTCGTCTGCCGGGGATAGCTCCGCTTAAAGCAATGATTTTATTCTTCTTGTCCACTTTCACAACCGTCAGATTCTTTACGGTGATCCTTTGGCTACCGGTGCGTCCGGGTAACCTCTTTCCTTTGATAACCCTTGCCGGCGTAGCGCAACCCACGGAACCGATGGTCCTGTGTTCATGCTTGTTTCCGTGGCTTGCGGAAAGTTTTCCGGAAAAGCCCCATCTTTTTACGCCTCCTTGAAATCCTTTTCCCTTGGAGATGCCCGATACGGCTACCACATCACCTTCCGCAAACACGGAATTATTTATTATATCTCCCAAATTATACGCTCCTCCTTCGATCTTAAACTCTTTCACATGCCTAAACGGAGAACCTGATTTCTTAATCTTTCTTTGGGGCAACGTTTCAAATCCCAATTTAACAGCTTCGTATCCGTCCTTTTGTTTTGTTTTTACCTGCAAAACGCTACAATCTCCCGCCGCAACCAAAGTCACCGGAACGACATTCCCTTCGGCATCAAAAACTTGCGTCATTTCAATTTTTTTTCCTAATATGCATTTCATATATTTGCGCGGTAATAAAAAACTGGGCACCAGCCCAGCAAGAGACTAGTAACAATATGTTATTTTAATTGGTTTTATTTTTTGGAAAATTTATAATATGCTTTTAATTTCGGTATCCACTCCGGCCGGCAACGTTAAAGATTTCAACGACTCCACCACCTTTTGGTTCGGATTCAAAATATCTATTATCCTTTTGTGTATTCTCATTTCGAATTGTTCTCGCGCGCTCTTGTGAACGAACGTGGACCTATTGACCGTAAACTTGCTGATCTCTATCGGCAAGGGTATCGGCCCAGCAACCTTGACTCCGCAACGCAAAGCCATATCAATGATCTGCTGGGCGCTTTTGTCAATTACCTTGTGGTCATAGGCGCGCAGTTTTATTCGCAGCTTGGGAATAACTTCCTTATTTTCGGTTTTTTTTGGAGTTGCCATCTTAATCTAAAACTACTTTATAATCTTTGTGATCACGCCGGCACCCACTGTCTTGCCTCCTTCTCTGATAGCAAAACCGAATTTCTCTTCCATAGCAACCGGTTGTATTAATTTTACAGTAACATCAACTGTGTCTCCGGGCATTACCATTTCTGTTCCCGCCTTTAAGATCACGTCTCCTGTTATGTCAGCTGTTCTAATAAAGAATTGCGGTTTGTATCCCGAGAAAAACGGAGTGTGCCTTCCACCTTCTTCCTTGTTCAAAACGTAAAGCTGTGCTTCGAATTCAGTGTGAGGAGTAATGGTCCCGGGCTTTGCCAAAACCTGTCCTCTTTCAATATCTTCCTTTTTCAAACCTCTTAAAAGAATACCAACGTTGTCTCCCGCTTTCGCCTGAGTCAATGTTTTGTTAAACATTTCCATGCTAACGGCAGTGGTTTTCTGAGTGGGCCTGATTCCGACCACTTCAACCTCTTCGTTCGCGTTGATTACGCCTCTCTCTACTCTTCCGGTGGCAACAGTGCCTCGGCCTTCAATGGAGAACACATCTTCCACAGCCATCAAGAACGGCTTTTCCGTGTCTCTAACCGGCTCGGGAATATAGCTGTCCAATTTGTCCATCAAGTCCAAAACAGATTTCGCCCAAGGATCGTCAACGCTTGTAGCTTCCAAGGCCTTCAAGGCTGAACCTCTGATAACCGGAATTTCGTCTCCCGGGAATTCGTATTTTTTTAGTAATTCTCTAACTTCGCTTTCCACCAAATCGATCATTTCCGGGTCATCAACCATATCGCATTTGTTCAAGAAAACTATAAGAGAAGGCAAACCTACTTGTTTCGCGAGTAAGATGTGCTCTCTTGTTTGCGGCATAGGGCCGTCTGTAGCGGCAACCACTAAAATCGCTCCATCCATCTGAGCGGCACCGGTGATCATATTCTTAATATAGTCGGCGTGGCCGGGGCAATCGATATGGGCATAGTGCCTCTTGTCTGTTTCGTACTCCAAGTGCGCGATGTTAATGGTAACACCTCTTGCTTTTTCTTCCGGAGCTGAGTCGATCTGATCTACTGATTTCGCCTTGATATTGGGATTCTTCAGGGCCAAACAGTGCAAAATTGCCGCACTCAAGGTCGTTTTACCGTGGTCAACGTGGCCAATGGTACCAACGTTAAGATGCGGTTTGGTTCTTTCAAAAACTTCTGCCATAATTTTTTATACAAATTTCGACTATTGTGGATCTTGTCTATTAGAGTTATCCAAATGCCGTATTTATATTTGTTATTTTTTTATTATTTTTTTATTATTTGACGCGGTCTCCCGGGGTCCGATTCGGGCCCGAGAAACAGCTGTTTTTCTAACCACAAAATACCGTTTATGATTAACAAATCTATTTTAACTAAATTTCCGAAAAAGTCAATGTTTTAGCATACTACCCTGCTTCGCCAAGGCTTCGCAGGGCTAATTTTCCCTTCGTGAAAATTAGATTAGAAAGGAAGGTCATCAATCTTTAGGGGCTCATCTTCGAGCTCGGAAAGCTCTTCTCTTTTTTCCGCGGGCCTCGTAATCTCGGGCTCTTCTCGGAACGTTTCTCTCTCAATCATCTTTTCGCCCTTCAATTTCTTATAATCGTTGTAATCCATAGCGATAATGGCACCCCCTTGTTCATCGGCAATCACCACCTTGGCTCCATCTTCCCTTATTAACTTTTTGATTTCGTTAATGTCCATATTATTTTCTTTTTCCCTCAATTATTTCTTGAGCAATATTCCCGGGAACTTTTTCGTAATGACTAAACTCAATTGAGAATGTTCCCCGGCCTTCGGTCAACGATCTTAGGGTGGTGGCGTATCCGAACATTTCGGACAGCGGAACTTTTCCATCAATCACTTTCATTCCCGCTCGATCCTTGGTCTCATCGATCTGCCCTCTTCGTGAAGACAAGTCTCCGATCGTGTCTCCCAAGAAATCAGCGGGTATCACCACTTCCAATTTCATTATCGGTTCCAATAAATGCGCGCCGCATTTTTTCGCGCCATCTTGCAAGGCCATCGAAGCGGCTATCTTAAAAGCGATTTCGGAAGAATCGACTTCGTGGAACGAACCGTCGTATAGGGCGACCGACATATCCACCATCGGATATCCGGCCACAACTCCTTTTTCCATCGCCTCCTTAATTCCTTTTTCCGCCGCGGGTATGTATTCGCGCGGAATCGTTCCTCCTTTTATCTCGTTTAAAAATTCAAATCCCTCGCCTCTGTTCTTCGGAGTAAGCCTGATCTTTACGTGTCCGTATTGGCCTCGACCTCCGGATTGTTTAATGTATTTTCCTTCCGCCTCCGCTTCCCTTTCTATCGTTTCTTTGTAAGATACTTGCGGACGGCCGACAATGGTTTCCACGTTAAATTCTCTTTTTAATCGGTCAACGATAATGTCCAAATGAAGCTCGCCCATTCCCGATAAAATGGTTTCGCCCGTTTCCGGATTTGTTTCCATTCTAAAGGTCGGATCCTCGTCTTGTAATTTCTTTAAAGATGCTCCCATTTTTTCCTGATCCGCTTTCGCTTTGGGTTCCACTTCTATTGATATCACCGGTTCCGGGAACACGATCTTTTCCAATAGTATCGGCGCTTTCTCATCGCACAAAGTGTGCCCCGTGGAAGTGTCTTTCAATCCGACTACGGCGACAATATCGCCGGTGTAAACTTCTTCCACTTCTTCCCTCTCGTTCGCGTGCATTCGCAAGATCCTACTGATTCTTTCACGCTCGTCAGTAACAGTGTTCAAAAGATAACCTCCTTTTTTAAATTGTCCCGAATAAGCTCGAAGATAAGTTAAAGTTCCCACAAACGGGTCGGTCGCGATCTTAAAAGCGAGCGCGCAAAAAGGTTCGTTATCGTCTGATTTTCTCTCAATAATAACGCTTTCGTCTTTCGGATCATGTCCCTGTACCGGGGGCAAATCCAACGGACTCGGCAAATAATACACAACCGCGTCCAAAACCAATTGCACTCCTTTATTCTTGAGCGAGCTTCCGATAAATACCGGTACCAATCTGTAAGCAATGGTTGCTTTGCGCAAAACCGCCCTCAATTCTTCTATTGATATTTCTTTTCCTTCCAAATATTTTTCCATCAAAGCCTCGTCTTCAGAGACGATCTTTTCCACCATCCTACCTCTCCATTCCTCGGCCTTGGATTTTAATTCCGCGGGTATATCGTATTTTATCACATCATTACCCATCTCTCCCTCAAATTTAACAGCCTTCATTTCCAAGAGGTCTATTACTCCGTCAAATCCGGCCTCTTCTCCGATCGGCAATTGCATTGCCACGGCATTGGTTGTTAATTTATCCCAGATGGATTGCAAACTCTTTTCAAAAGAAGCTCCCAATCTATCCATTTTGTTTATAAAACAAACTCGCGGAACTTCGTATTTGTCCGCTTGTCTCCAAACAGTTTCCGATTGAGCTTCCACTCCGGCCACTCCGTCAAAAACAACGACCGCGCCGTCCAACACCCTCAAACTTCTCTGCACTTCAGCAGTAAAATCAATGTGTCCGGGAGTATCGATAATATTGATGCGATGTTCGTTCGTCTTGTCTTTTTTCATATAGTCTCCGGGAGACCAAAAACAAGTGGTCGCGGCGGAGGTGATCGTAATTCCCCTTTCCCTCTCCTGCACCATCCAATCCATCACGGCCGCACCCTCGTGCACTTCTCCTATTTTGTGGGAAATACCTGTGTAATACAAAACTCGCTCACTTGTGGTGGTTTTACCTGCGTCGATATGGGCGATAATGCCGATATTTCTGTATTTTTCCAATGGGTATTGTCGGGGCATATTTTTTTGTATTTTATTGTTTGGCTTGAGTAATTATTAAAGCAATAAAAACGCTCTCTAATTACAAAACCTATTTTTAATAAAAATAGGTTTTGCTTAATTGTTTACCAAGCAAAATGGGCGAAAGCCCTGTTGGCTTCAGCCATTTTGTGGGCGTTTTCTCTTTTTCTCACGGAAGCTCCTTTATTGTCCGAGGCTTCCATTAATTCTTCAGCTAATTTTTCCCTCATTGCTTTTCCTTTTTTAGCGCGGGACGCGGTGATGATCCATTTCATAGCAAGGCTCAATCTCCTGTTTCCTTTTACTTCCATTGGAACCTGATACGTGGCGCCTCCCACTCTTTTCGGTTTCACTTCCAAGACCGGAGAAACATTTTGTATGGCTAATCGGAAAACCTCCAAGGGTTCTTGTTTTGTTTTTTCTTTAATGATGTCAAAACAGTCGTACATTATTCTCTGCGCGACAGTTTTCTTTCCGTTGGACATTAATTGGTTTATAAACTTCGATACCATCATATCGTTATAAACCGGGTCCGGAAATATTGGCTTCTTTTTGAATGTTTGCTTGTTTGCCATAAAAGTTTGATTTCTTTGGTTTATTTCGGTTTTTTCGCTCCGTATTTGCTTCTTTCTTTTTTCCTGCCTTCCACTCCGGCGCAATCGAAAACGCCTCGCACAACATGATATCTCACACCGGGCAGATCCTTTGCTTTGCCTCCCCTCACTAAAACGATCGAGTGTTCCTGCAGGTTATGTCCTTCACCCGGAATATATGCCGTTACTTCCATTCCGTTGGTCAATTTCACCCTTGCCACCTTTCTCAAAGCTGAGTTCGGTTTTTTGGGAGTAGCCGTAAAAACCTTCAGACACACGCCTTTTTTAAAGGGAGATTCGTAATCCTTCGGCCTGTTCTTTAAAGGATTAAAACCAAAAGACATGCCCGGGGTGGCACTCTTGTTTTTCATTACTTTTCTATTCTTCTTAATCAATTGGTGAATTGTTGGCATACAAAATCTGTTTATTACAAATTAAAAAATTTACCCGGTTAAATTATTTTAAATCCGCGTCTTTCGGCCATTCTGTGCCTTAAACACAAAAAAGTGCCAAAAGAACGTAATAACAACAAAAAAGATTTAAAATTAAAATTTTAATTATATTAAAATTTTATTTAACTGGGTGAATACTTTTACAAGAAGTATGTGCTATAAAGTTAGCAAATAAAAAGCGAAATGTCAAATATTTACTTGACAGCTATCGCAATTTCAGGAATAGGGACGCCGTTTATTGGGCGGTCCACCCGCCATCGACGTAGAGAACCGTGCCGGTAACATATTTTGATTCGTCCGAAGCGAGATAAACCGCCGCATCCGCGATATCATCTGGCTCTCCCATATAACCCAGCGGTGTTTTACTTTCTATGAGTTGCAAAAAATCTTTGTTCTCCTGAATCATTTTGGTCATATTGGTCTTTATAAATCCCGGGGCAATCGCGTTTACCCTGATACCAAGCGAAGAAAGATCAAGAGCGCTCGCGTGCGTCAATTGCACGATCCCTCCTTTTGAGGCGCAATAGGCCACCGCGCCCGCGAAACCAACGGAACCCAAAATGGAAGACATATTGATAATAGCGCCTTTTATATTTTTTTCCTTCATCGCGTTCGCCGCGGCGCGGGAACCATAAAATGCTCCGGACAAATTAATATCTATCACTTTTTGCCAGCCTTTATCTGTCGCGTCTAAAATTCCACCGGGCTCTCCACCGATTCCGGCATTATTTACCATTATGTCCAGTTTCCCGAATTTTTCCATTGTTGTTTTTATCAGGCTGTTGATCTGGTCGGATTGGCAAACATCGCACCTGACAAACATCGCTTCGCCGCCATAATCACCAACCGAAGTTTCATTGACATCGGCAAATACAACCTTGGCGCCTTCATCCAAAAACTTTTTGGCAATAGCCCCTCCGATCCCGGAACCGGCACCGGTGACTATCGCGACCTTGTCTTTTAATCTCATATATAAAATAAATTACTTTTTAATCTTTTTAAAAACACCTAGTTTGTTAAAAACTAAGCGTTAGAGGTTGGCCCGTGAGAAGGCTGAAGATTTTCTCCGTAAGGCCGTATATCCAATCCAATCTCGGAAAAATAAACAGGACAAAAATCAATATGAAAACCCCATATTGATACAGGAAGCCCTTTATCGTTTCCAAGGTCTGCCCTTGCGGCAACAGATCAAACAAAATATGCGAACCGTCGAGCGGCGGAATGGGAATCAAATTAAATATGCCCAGGATCAAATTGTAAAAAATTATGATCGTAAAAATAAAATTCATTTCCGGATTAAGCGCGGGCACGAACCTGATGATCAAAGCAAAAACCGTTGCCAAGACAAAATTGGACAACGGTCCGGCAAGGGAAACTTTCAGGGCTCCGAATTTTTTATCAGTGATATTGTTAAAGTTAATGGGTACCGGTTTGGCCCAACCGATAATAACTGAATTACCGGGAATCAAGGCCAAAAATAAAGGTAAAATAATTGTTCCAAACGGATCAATGTGCTTCAACGGATTCAACGTCAATCTTCCCTCGTCTCTGGCTGTTGAATCGCCCAAAGCCAAGGCAACACTACCGTGAGCAACCTCGTGCGCCATTATTGAGATAAAGATCACGATCAGGCCGAAAACCATAATTAATACATCTGTCATATAGTAGAATATTATCACAAAACCGGATAAAAATAAATACTCCGCTCTTGCAATTATTTAATTTTTTGCTAATATACCTACATATGGAAAAGAAATGCACAATCTGCGAAAAATCTTCTTCTTTGGGAAGGCAATATAAAAAGTTGATTTCGAGATATAATCCCGGACCCAAAAAAAGAAAATACCCCAACCTACAATGGGCAACAATTCCGCAAGAAACCACTAAGAAAAAATACAAAGCTTTCGCCGGCAAGAGGATTTTGGCTTGCGCGAAATGCATCAAGGCCCTGGCGAAATAAATCGAACCTCGCGCAACTCTCTTAATCGCCTTCGCCAAAGGCTTTGGCGTATCAAAGATTGCCTTCGCCAAAGGCTTCGGCGTATCAAAGGCGGGCTTGCCTCGCCATAGCTCCGCAGGAGCGACGGCGGGCTGTCGTATAACGGTATTATTTGCGCATGGGGTGCGTAAGACCTGGGTTCAATTCCCAGCAGCCCGACAAATTAAAAACACCTGATAGGTGTTTTTAGTTAATAAATATTTTGCTGGGAATTGAAGGTGGAGGCGCGACGGCGCCGAGCCGGGCCGGAGCGCAACCTCACCAGAAGTTGACGCGATGGAATTCTGAGCAGCCCGACAAATTAAAAACACCTGATAGGTGTTTTTAGTTTTAGCGAGTAAAGCCTACTTCATTATATATTTCCACAACGCCGCGATTATCAATATAAGCACAATTACAAAAAGTATGTATATTATCCAGGCGGCGAGCATCATAGAAGATCCACCGGCCCCGCCCATCATTGCGAAATCCAACATAATTTTATGAAAGTTTAAATTGATTATTTACTCGACCTTTTAAAACAATAAACCGAAACGCCGCAAAAAAGTGGCGTTTGGAATAATTAAATTTTAAGGATTTTTTTTAGGGCAACCGCGTTATTATGATCCTCGTCATGAGCGGCAAAAAGGATCGTGACTATTTCCCTCTCGCTTATTTCCTGTTTCAGTTGATTAACCAAATCTTTCTTTTCTCTCAGTTCCTCCGCGTAGCGGGTTTGGAACTCGGCCCATTTTTGAAAATCGTGGCCAAACCGCTTTCGCAGATCATTACTTGGAGCGATCTCTTTAAGCCAAAGATCGATTTTCGCTTTTTCCTTGGACAAACCCCTCGGCCACAAACGATCAACCAAAATCCTAAAGCCATCACTCTTCTGTGGCTCCTCATAAACCCTTTTTAGTTTAACGGTTTGATTAGCCATATCCTATTTTGATTTTAACACCATGATTTTAAATTACCACTATATTTTTCCACACCCCGTGCCCGGACTAAAACAAAAAACACCGCCAAGGCGATGCTTTTTAATGGTCCCATCCGTCGCAAATAATCCGTACAAATAAAGTGGGTGCCGCACTTAGCTGCCAAAGCGGTTAAGTATCTGGCTCCCTACGGATAAAGTGTTCGGAATTTTTTGAGGGATAGGACCAATCTCAGTATAACAAATTTTCTAAATTTTTAAAACTTCCACCAACTGTTTTATCATTGCTACAACAACGGGCGCCGCTTGCAAGCTTACGCATTCCACGCCCTCGTCATCAGCCACAACCCAGGGCTCTTCAATAACCTCCACCCCTCCGCCATCCTTAACTTTAAACGAGTAGGCCGGAGTCATTTCGTATTCGTCTACATAATCCTTTGCCACGTTTGCGGGTATCGCGTTTCTCAAGAGCACCTTTGGCACACCGTATAAGGAATTAGCTTTTTTAATAATTTCCTCATCCATCAGCAATCGTTCCTTGATCGGCTCAATTCCTTTTTCGTCACCCTCTTTCATTACCATTTTTGCTCCGCCGCATTCGGGCGTATCACAGATCAAGAAAAATTCTTTCGTCGCCTCGTCATAACCTATTTTGGAGCTCGGTAAAAGTTTTAAACTTCGTGATTCTTGGCACTTCGGGCAAATCCTTCTCCATTTTATTCTTTCGTTAATGATATTCATTGGCACATCGATCATAATAAAAATATCCGGGTCGTCCCTATATTCAACGAGGTCTCTGAAAAACAACGAAAAGTTCACCTGATCCAAATTTCGAGGAAAACCATCCAATAAAATAACCTTGCCCTTGCTCTTCGCGATCTCCCTTTTTATCAAAGCAAGAACCAATTCATCGGGAAGAAGACTTTTTGTGCTTCTGTTTTCAAGCGACGTAATGATCTCATCCAACGGATAAAAACCTCGGTAATTTTTTTCTAAAAACTCTATCAATTCTTTTTTCTTTTGCTCGTCCTCTATTTCTTTATCAATTCCCCTAACCATATCTCCGACGGATAAATGGACCACCTTATCCGCTCCCACGACTTCGGCAAACATTTTAGAATAGGTTCCTTTTCCTGAATTTTTTTTACCGAGTAAGTAAGCGATGAAAGTATTATCCGCCAGGTATCCTTTCAGTTTTTCGATCTCCGGTCCGCATTTCAGTTGAAAATATTTTCTTCTCTCGACGGGGTCAGATAAATTATACTTTTGGCCGTCATCGATTTTTGTTTTAAAAATGGGAAAATCCATAGATTTATTACCTTATTGGCTAAAACTAACGCTGTTGTTAAAAACGTCCGCCTTGTCCATTGGGTTTGTTATTATTTTTAAATTTTGGCCGTCCGAAAATATTTTTATATCTCCGTCCCGGTCATTCCTTACTATTTTAATACCAGAATCGATTAAGCGTGTCAAAGTTTCCGGCGCCGGATGTCCATACGAATTATCATTTCCAACCTGAATGACCGCCAATTTCGGCATCACTTTCTTTAAAAATTCTACGGACGTGGAATACTTTGATCCGTGATGCGCCACCTTCAGAACATCGCTCTTCAGATCTTCGCCCTTGCTGATTATTTTTTCTTCTTCTTTGTCGGAAATGTCAGCGGTAAATAAGAAATTGTTTTGCTCAAAATTTAATCGGGCCACGATCGAAGAATCGTTCGTTGTTTTATTATTTTCGTCCGGATCATTTAAAAAAGGAAACAAAATATCCATTTCCGCGGAGCCCGCGTAGATCCGATCGCCCGCGCCAAGAACAACCAGTTTTGTTTTATTTTTCGCGACCTCTTTATCGATCAGTTTTTTTAATTCAATAAATTTTTCACTGTCTTTTTCAACTCCGGACCAGACGATATTTTCCACATCATAACGCTTTAAAATTCCAAAGAGCCCCGAAAAATGGTCTTCTTCCGGGTGCGTTATAACAACAAGGTCAATGGTTCTATCCCAAAAAGGCATAACTTCGGCCAGCTTTTCCGCGGCCTTGTTGTAATCCGGCCCACTATCAATGATTATTTGATTGCCTTCCGGCGTTTCCAAAAACACAAAATCTCCCTGACCGATATCAAAAAAATCCGCTTCCAACGGCTTTGGATTGCGGACTTCAAACAATACGGCGAAACTCATAATATTCGCTATAAACAAAACGGCTATAATCGCGAATACTTGCTTCCTCATTTTTATTTATTTAATTCAACGTTCAACTCCTCGATCAATTTCTCGCAATCAATTCCATAAGTTTCGCATATCTGCCCCAATTCCAATTCGTTCATTTCAGATTGCGCGTAAGGACACGACAAGCAAGGCACGTTATATTTGCCCAATAGCTCTTCCGCTTTCTCATTTCCCATAACATCGGCCAAGACCGTTTTTTTTGTAATTTTCATATAATTATAATATTTAATTTTATATTTAAAGATATGCTCATCGGATGCATGTCGCAGGCAAATTTGCATGGCTTGGACCGCGAAGCGGGACAAAAATTTGCCGAGACCGAGTCCGCTTCCTCGCCGGAGGAAGCGAGACGTCAAACGATGAGCGTATCTTTAAATAATATTTCAAAATCAAATTATCGTAGCGCCGCCGAGGAGTTCGCTTCCTTGATAAAACGCAACTGATTGGCCGGCAGTCGCCGCTCTCTGCGGCTTATCAAAAACAATTTTATTTTTCTCTATCGTGGCCATCGCGCCCTTGTGTCCGTATCTTATTTTCGCTTTCACCCTCACCCTTGTGCCTAGCGATTTTCCCGAAATCCAATTTATATTTTTAATTTTGATCTCCTTTCTATAAAGATCTTTTTCGTTTTTGCTCACGATCAATTGGTTCTTCTTTTTATCTTTTTCTACCACAAAATAAGGCCCGCCCGCAAGCCCGATACCCTTCCGCTGACCAATAGTATAAAACCACAGACCGTTATGTTTGCTAAGGATTTTCCCTTGTTTATCAACGATCTTACCCGGTTTTGCTTTAATATTTTTCTTGATATAGTCCTCGGTCTTTCCCTCAATAAAGCAGACCTCCTGGGATTCGACATCGTTCGGAATAGGCAAACCGATCTCCCACACCATTCGCTTTATATCTTTCTTTTTGTCATACGTAGCCATTGGAAAGATCAGCCTCTTCAATTGTTTTTGTTTTAACCTCCATAAAAAATATGTTTGGTCTTTTGTCTTGTCTTTTGGTTTAACCATTTTTATCTTCCCGTCAATTTCTTTTGTCTTCACATAATGCCCGGTCGCCAAAAAATCAGCCTTCAACTTGTCCGCCATTTGAAGTAGCATTCCGAATTTTATCTTTTCATTGCAAAAAACGCAGGGGTTGGGAGTGTTTCCCCTTTTCAGCTCGTCAAAAAAATAATCAATGATCTCTTTCTTGAATTTTTTCCGGAAATCAAAAACAAAAAACGGGATACGCAAAAATTTGGCGATTGCTTTCGCTTTTTTCTCGGCCGAAACACTTCCTTTGGCGTCGTTTAATTTCATAAACGCGCCCACCACCTCATAGCCTTTCTTTTTCAAAAGGTAAGCCGATGTTCCGGAGTCCATTCCTCCGGAAAGAGCCACTAAAACTTTTTTTGTTTTTTTCATTTCAATAAAAAAGCCCAAACCATTGCTTTTGTTCGGGCTTTTAAAAATTTAAAACATAATTACTCTTCCGTCTCTTCACTTGTTTCCACTCCGTTCATCTGCTCAATGGCGCCATATGGGCACATTTCTTCGCCGCCGCATTCTTCTAACTTCGCGGAGCTGACAACCTTGGCTTTGCCATCAGCCGGCTCCATTTCCGTGCCGCCCGGACAAGCGATAGTACAACTGCCGCAACCCACGCACTTTTCTTTGTTTACTTTGTATTGTTTTCCTTCCATAATATTTTTTAATTTATTTTTGATTTTTCAATTATTCTTTCCGCGATCTCTTTTGGTTCAAATCCGGAAACTTTTACCCATTTATTGGGTTCCAACCTTTTGTATGTTTCAAAAAACTCTTGGATCATTTTCTTTGTATGCTCGTTCAAATCTTCCAAAGTATTAACGCTTTTAAACCTTGGATCGATCTTATCATCCGGCACCGCGATTACCTTGTAATCCAGGCCACTCTCGTCTTCCATATTAAGCATACCGATAACCTTGCACGGCACTACGCATCCCGGGAATGTCGCGTTCTCGGAAACCACCACAACATCCAACGGATCGCCGTCGTCTGACAATGTCCCCTCAATAAAGCCGTATTCAAAAGGAAAATACATTGGCGAATAAAGCACTCTGTCCAATTTTATTTTGTTTGTTTCCTTATCAAGCTCGTATTTGTTAATACTGCCCTTTGGGTTTTCGATAAAAACATCTATTTTCATAATAAAAAACTTAATTTGTTTATATCAATACTTTACCCCAAAACCCTATTTTTTTCAAATTTTTAGTCTTTTATTTTATCTCAGTTCCGCCCCATTCAATAACAGTGAATCCCTTTCGTTCAAACAATGGTATTTTTTGTTCTTCAATATCAATTTTCTGAGTTAACGGTTTAAATACCATAAAAACTCTCAGTGTGGAATCCGGACTTGGCGTAACATTTAATTGCGCCATATCCGTATATTGCTTATCCGCAAAGTGAATAAGGTTGTATTGATTGTCCTTCATCAGCGGATACCAATATACAATGAATTCATTATATTCTTTTGGCGCAAGCCCCATTTCGGCCAAAACTTTTTGCAAAAACTCTCGTGTGTCCTCACCTTTTACGACAAATCCGGTTGATAAATCCCAGTCAACGATCTTATCGGAAACACCCTCCCAAAAAAGATAGCTGTATTCCCGATTATCGGCACGATTAATAATTCTTCCGTCGGGATATGCGGTAACTCGCCAGCCCTTGATCGATTGGTCGTATTTCGGGTATTCGGCGATAAACTTACCTTCGTAATTAAACTGAACCAAGATATCTTGTTTTTCTGTCGGATAAAGATATATCACGGGTTTATACATGGGTGTGTTTATGGGTGGCATGTCACTGCCGCCACGGTCATAATAACTGCCGTCACGGTCATAATAAATTTTGCCGCCAAAATTATTATTATTTTCGGGGCATAAAATCTCTATGTTTAAAAAATTCGGTATGTGGCCAGCTTTCGTCAACCCGGCCCAACCACCAACGATAACCAAGAGAACAATGATTATGCCGATAAAAATTTTGTGTTTTTGGTTCATTAAATTGTGATTAAAATTTGTCTAATATTATCCAGGGGCGAATAAAAAAATCCTCCCGCAAGCGATAAAAGGTCAAAAAATATAGAATGGCATCCGGAGCTTAGCAGATCCATAGCGCAAGATAAATAATTCTCGGACAAAGAAAGAACAGATTCGGGAATCGGGATCATAAGCGTTACTCGACCCATAAAAAGAGAGACTAAGGGAAATATTATCAAAACGGTAATAAAGAATAGCAATAAAGACTTTTTAAGGGTCATAGAAGCATCCTTATTGACAACCAATTTCCAAAATATAAAGAAAAGAACGGCGGTAAAAATTATCAGCTTTAAAACCAGCCAATCCCGCAGTATTCGATTGGAAAAATAAAATGTAAGGATTGCCGCCGCGAACTCATAAAAAAATAGATTATCAAAAGTTTTTCTGAAGTTTATTTCCTTGTTAAAGAAATTCTTGTAAACCAAATAAAAGACGCTATTGGCTATAATGATCGAGATTAACCAACAAAAAAATAAGGCGACATAAAAAGCTATTGTATCCATATATTTTTATTAAATCGTTTATCTTAAATTAATTATATCCCGAAAAACAAAAAGCGCCAATAATAAATGGCGACTTTTTTAAAAAATCAAGGGAATAAAAAAAGAGTAGAAAGCATTATACAATCTACCCACCTCAATGGTACCAAAAATCCCCTGACGACCCCGGCTGTAAAAAGATCGATACGTGACCCTCTACTCTTGACGGAAGAACAGATTCCAATGCTTTGCGTAGCATTCTTTTTCGATCGTTGAGGTTTTTTATCTTCGGATATTCATTAGCCCAAACAATAATCGATAAATTCCGATTCGTATGGTCAAAAGGACCATAATCGCGAACTATCACTTCAACATCACTTGCGGTAATGTTTCCGCCTCGGCCCTCGCGCCTTAATGACTTTGCAACGAAATTTGGCAAATTGGACATAATTCTGCCTTCGAGCAGGCTATCTTCTATGATTTCAGGATCCCTATATACAAGAACAAACGGCATTTACTGCCTCCGACTGATTGATATCATACGATAATTTATTTGTCAAAATTTAGCAATCGTTTAACCTGTTTAATTATAAAAACATTAACCTAAGTCCAAAATAGTTTGGGATTGACAGCTTTATTAATATATATTATTATTAAAACACCTATGAACCTTAACAAATGGGGAGGTGCTAACAGAAAAAAAGAGGTGAAAAAATGAGTGAAAAACCGGAAATGTCTATATCGGTTAAAGTCGGTAGTCACCAAAAAACGGACGGGTTAAATGAACTACTGTCCGCAACTGAAATGACTCACAACGAATGCAATGGTGGAAAGGTCGAACTAAAATGGAAAAACGATAGCCACCTTGTATTCACTTGCATGAAATGCGGAGAGAGTAAATTAACAAAAATATTTCCCCGCGGAGGCACAGAAAATAAAATTTCTCTTGCTAGTTTTTTAACAGGAGACCTTGTGCCGGAGAATGGACGTTTCGCTATTAATACTTGTTATGAGTGCTCCCCTTATGATATTAAATATTATGGCCAAATCGATTTAATCAGACCGGGGGTTGCGAGCGAATACCAAAAAAAAATTGACAGCAAAAAATACGAATCGTTAAAAGAAGAGAGACGCGTAAATTATTTCGTGACAGTAATAAGTATTGCGTTTTTTGCAGGCATAGTTATAGCAATCGTTGTATTTTTGTGGGCAATAATAAATCTAATTACTTCTTTTTTTTAATCAAGAGGGATTAGACAAAATATTTATAGTAAAAGAGAGGAAATCCTCTCTTTATTTGTTTCTAAATTAATTTTTGCAACAACTGCTTTACTCGGGTTTGCGCTTGCGGCCCATTAGCTCCTTTAATGCCAACTTGGCCGGTTTTGCTTTATATAAAACAGCGTAAGCTTGCTCCGCGAAAGGCATATCCACTCTATACTTTTTTCTAAGCTCGTAAACGGCTTCTACTGTTGTGGCTCCCTCAAAAATACTTGAAGTGGATCGGATTACATCTTTCAGTTTTTCACCTTTGGCAATCCTCTCGCCCAAAGTCCTGTTTCTACTCTCCGGGCTGATGCAAGTAGTGGAGAGATCGCCCAATCCCGCGATGCCGGCAAAAGTTCTTTGCTTGGCACCCATTTTCAATCCCAACCTTTGGATCTCGGCAATGCCACGCGCCAATATCGCGGCTTTGGCATTGGAACCAAATCCAAGCCCATCCGAAATTCCGGCCACAATGGCAATAATATTTTTTAAAGCTCCGGCCAATTCCA
>JBAZMG010000018.1:0-16744 GCA_041649895.1 Minisyncoccota bacterium
TACCGTTGTTTATCCGGTTTTGAAAAGAAAAAGCTCTGGCCGAGTCCAAAAGCGCGTCCAAAGAATCCACTTGGATGACTCCGGATTGCTTTAAAGCGGCCCTATACACCTCATAGCCCGTGGAAAGCGACCCGGTGTGGGTTGATGCCGCTTTCTGCCCGGCCTCGCCCCGGCCGGCCTTAATCGCGATAATAGGCTTTATTTTTGAAACCGCCCTAGCCATCTCCATAAACCCGCGCCCGTCGGCCACACCCTCAAAATAAACGATTATGGCTTTTGTTTGTTTGTCTGTTTTCAAATATTCCAAAAAATCGATCAAGCCACAATCGGCTTCGTTGCCGTAAGACACAATCTTTGAAAAACCGAAATTCTCGTTGGCGCACCTATCCAATACGGCGTCCACCATTGCCCCGGATTGCGATAAGAAAGCGATATTCCCTTTTCGCGGGTCCAAAGGAGCGAAAGAAGCGTTTAATTGTTCGCTTGTGTTCATTATGCCAAGGCAATTGGGACCGATTAGAGGGATGCCTGCCTTAACGCAAGTTTCCACAATGTTTTTTTCCAGACCCTTTCCTTCTTCTCCCGATTCGCCAAATCCACTCGCGATAATTATTATTCCGCCGGCTTTAACTTTTACGCATTGCCTTACGATCTCCAAAACAATCGGCGCCGGCACCGCGATAACCACCAAATCAATCGATCTTTTTACTTTTGTAATATCAGAATAAGTCTTTGTTCCGAAAATTTCTTTGATAAACGGGTTGATCAAAAAAACCGTACGGGTATTATTCCCGTCTTGAATATTTTTAACAAGTCCGTATCCGACACTGCCCTCTTTGTCGCTCGCACCGACAATAGCAATGGTTTTCGGATTGAAAATTCGGTTTAGTTTTTTTATTTTTTCTTTGCTCATATTATTAATCTGAAATCAGCCACTTCGGCCGTCTTTTCGTTTGCCATTATGGGATTAAAATCCAAAGAAATTATCTTTTTTTCGTTCATCGCCAATTTCGAGATATTCGCTAATAGCGTCGCAATCGCGTCAATACTCACACCCGGCTTTCCGCGAAAGCCCTGCAACAGTTGATAACTTTTTAATTCTTTGAGCATTTCTTCCGCTTCCGCCTTACTTATCGGCGCGACTCTAAAAACGACATCTTTTAAAACTTCCACAAAAATACCGCCAAGTCCCACCATCAATACCGGCCCGAATTGGCTATCTCTATTCATCCCGATTACAAGCTCGTTGCCATACGCGGTTTCTTGAACCAGGATGCCTTCGATCTTTTTGAGTTGGCTGTTTTCCGTAATTTCCTCCCAGGCTTTTTCAAAGTCTTCTTTGTTTTTAATGCCTGTTTTTACTCCGCCAATATCGGACTTGTGAAAAATGGTTGAACCGTGAACCTTGAGGACAACGGGAAAGCCGATCTTTTCCGCAAAGCCTTGGGCTTTTTCTTTCGAATTAAAAATTTCCGTTTTGCAAAACGGTATTTTGTATTTTAAGAGTAGTTTTTTTGTTTCCGCAAAATTTAATATCTCCATTTACCCTGTTAAATGTAATTTAAACTCTGGTTTAAATTACAATTTTAAATTTCTGACATAGTTCCCTGATTTTATTACTTTCTTATTTCTCAGAACATATACGCAGTATATGTGAATTGAAAAATTTAAAATTATTTAACAGGGTGAACCTACTTAATTATACCAGCGAAAACATTTACGAGCAAGTTTGATTTGAAGAAGAATCAGGAATAAAGAATCAAGAATAAAGAATCAAAAGGTTCAGATGTTTGGGGGCCCGGCCCCCAAACATTACTTCGCGTCGCCGTAGCTCCGCAGGAGCGAAGGAGGGTTATTCTTTGGCATAATTATTTACTAAACTAGCGATGCGGGAATTATATTCATCTTTTGTAATTTCGTTTTTAGATAAAATTTTATTCAATCCCGCAAAATAGTTTTGCTGAATTTGTGAAGTTGGCATTACTTCGTTATAAATACGAACTTCATCAATATAACCATGAAAGAACTCCGACGACCCGCCAGCAGAACCGATATATACAAACTCGGTTGGCGTATCGGCAAAACCGACCCGGGTTGTATTGCCTTTTACAACCGAATTTATATATATTTTACCCGTAGCTGTGGTATCGGAATACGATCGAGTTACAACAACATATGCCCACTTATTTAAAACAATGTCGGCATTGGAGGTAGTAACCAAATTTCCCCAAACCCCGCCCACATAATATCTAAGAGACAGCTCATCATTACTTAAAACTCCGAACGCGTACGAATAATATTTTCTTACTATTTGGTTCCAAGCCATCAAGGCATTAGGCTTAATCCAGGCCCCTATCGTCATATTATCTCCGATATTTAACGAGCCTGCATTTCCGACACTAATAAAGTCATTAGTTCCATCAAATAAAAAACATTTATCAGAAACACATTCTGTTGTTTGCTGTTGTGGACAATGAGTGGCATCACAAACTCCCGCGTATCCAAGCTCTTTTAGGGTTCCATGATTGCCACCAATCCAAGAATCCGGAGTTTGATCGGTTAAAGGATTATTAACTTGATCAAACTTCCATTCGGAAATTAAGTTATTCATTAGAGAATTACGTAAAGAATTGGAAAACACCTGAGCTTTGGCAATGTTTGCTTTGTCGTTTGCGTTACTCATACCCACAACAATTAAAGCGGAAAGAATGCCGATTATGGCGATGACCACAAGCAGCTCTATTAAAGTAAAAGCTTTAATTTTAATATTTTGCATAGCTTAATGTTAGTTCCGCGATTCTTTGTTCGTATTCCTCTGTATTAATTTGATCTTTCGCAAAAAGCTTATTTAGTCCGACTAAATAGTTTTGTTGAATTTGGGAAGTTGGCATTACTTCGTTATAAATACGAACTTCGTCTATGGTGCCATCAAAAGCGTATGTACCTATACCACCGATATAAAAATTGTTATCGTAATCACGTAATGTACCAGAAAGAGAACCGGTATTTTTCGAAACTCCATCAATTAGAATTCTAAGATTGTTGTTTGAGTACGTCCCAACAATATAGTGCCAATTAAAAAAATCGGAAATGGCTCCACTAAATACTTGGGAAGCACCAGTCCAACAAGCTGTAGTGGCTACTGCAAAACGAAAATTACTACTAGGTTCTGCCGTTAGCCCTCCGTGACAACCCGTTCTGCCGATTAAGACTCTTTCAGCAAGAGCTGGCTGACTATTCGGTTTCGCCCACAAAGACAAAGTAAAGCTACCTGTCTGATTATTTTGTTTTAATATTCCTTCGTCAAGAACGCTTATAATGTAACTAGTGCTACTACCATTAAATTGTAGGCAGGGAGTTACGACACAAGAAGCACCAACTTTAACAATTGGTTCATGTCCGGTTACTCCACCATTATAACTCTTCCATGAATCTTTGACGTAATTATTATTTGCTAAATCCCCATCATTAAGCCCGCTTCCATCAAACTTCCATTCGGAAATTAAATTACCCATCAAGGAATTGCGCAACGAGTTAGCAAAAACTTGGGATTTAGCAATCCTTGCTTTTTCTGTCGCATTACTCATTCCCACGATGATCAAAGCGGAAAGAATCCCAATAATCGCTATTACTACCAATAGCTCGATCAAAGTAAATGCAAATTGTTTTTTAGCTTGTTTATTCATTGTTTTTCAATGTTTGGGGGCCCGGCCCCCAAACATTACTTCGCCTCGCCGTAGCTCCGCAGGAGCGAAGGAGGGTTATTCTTTGGCGTAATTGTTTGATAAATCGACTAATCTTTGTTGATAATCTATTTGATTAATTTGGTTTTTAGCAAATAATTTGTTTAGTCCCGCGAAATAGTTTTGCTGAATTTGAGAGATGGGAATAGCTGCGCTATATATCTGGACATCGTCTATTGGGCCACTAAAATTTTGAGTACCTGCAAATTTCCCAATATAATTAGTCCCCGCTGAACTATAGTCATAAAGGGAGTTAGTAGTAAGCGAAGCAAGTATGCCATTAATGTATAATTTATTTGTTGCACCACTCCCATTTTTTGTATATGTTATGTAAGTCCACATATTGGGAACAACAACGCTTGATTGAGATAGGGCAACAATTTGAATGCCTGTTTGAGTAAAAGCAACGCTGTCAACTGTAGATGCACCGCTATGATTACTTCCAACAGCAAAACGATATAAATCGTTGGCCCAAACAACAAAAGGTGTGGTAGTTGTATTATATTTAACCCACGCGCTAATTGTAATAAAATTACTGATATTCAAAGTACTTCCGCTTCCACAATTGATATAATCATCTGTTCCATCAAATGATAAACATTTTCCCGAAACGCAATCATTTCCCTCTTTTAATGTGGGGCCCCCGTAAGCCCTACCCTCGTTGCTCAACCAAGAATCAGGAACATTCCCAGCGTCATTATTGAGTACTTTTGTGGTCGGATCATAATCAGAAGAATCAATATCATCAAAGGTATATTGCGCGACAATATTCGACATTAAGGCATTTCTCAATGAGCTAGCAAAAACTTGAGATTTAGCAATCCTTGCTTTTTCTGTCGCATTGCTCATCCCAACGACAATCAGCGCGGAAAGAATACCAATAATCGCTATCACAACTAATAGCTCGATCAATGTAAATGCCAATTTTAATTTATTTTTTAGCATAATAAGCATTAAACTCTGCGATGCGATCACTATATTCTCTTTGAGTGATTCCGTTGCCAAACAATAAATCATTCAAACCAGAATAATAATTTCGTTTTATTTCGGACATTGATACGGAAGAATCATAAAATCGAATATTGTCCAAATATCCCAAAAAGGGACCGATAAAATAACTGGTTCCTATATTAAAATCAGCTACCGCCGTAAAGACCCCACCACTATAACTTGCGGGAGGTGTATCTCTTACACCATTAACATAGATCATTAGCTGGGTTCCGGAATATATAGTTACTATATGGTTCCACTTATTATCCGCAACATTAACTGACCCCACCTCAAATCCTGACCACGAAACACCATCGGGACTTATTCGAAATTCGGTAATTCCCGACGCTGGCATACTTACACCAAAACTTCTTTGATTTCCAGCGGCTACCGCTTTTTGCATAAAATCTCTATTTGGAGTTGCAGTTTTTTCCCAAAATTCTATAGTAAAAGCGGTAAGATTATTAAATCCGGATCCATTGCCGGCCCCGACATAATCATTGGTCCCATCAAAAAGCAAACAATTACCCACGATACAATCCGCTCCCGTCCGCCAGCCATCAGTAGTGTTGAAATTGAAATTAGTTAAAGTGCCGCTATTATTGCCACTCCAAGAATCAACAGCGGCCGTACTGCTTCCGCTGCTCGCGTCATCAAATTTCCACTCCGAGATTAAATTGTCCATTAGCGAATTACGTAATGAATTTGAAAACACTTGCGCTTTGGCGATCGTAGCCTTCTGCGTAGTTGAACTCATTCCCACAACAATCAAAGCAGACAAAATACCGATTATCGCGACAACAACAAGTAATTCAATTAAAGTGAATGCATTATTTTTTCGCATAGTTTGATGTTAATCCCGTAATTCTTTTTTGATATTCAGCTGTACGGATAATTTGTTTGGCAAAAATCTTGCTTAACCCCGCGAAATAGTTTTGTTGGATTTGAGAGGTGGGTATGACAGCGGTAAAAGCGCGAATCTCGTCTATTTTACCATCATAATAATTGCCACTATCATTACCCAAACGATTAAATTCGAAATTCCCAACCTGAGCGACATCACTAAATAGCCTTAGAGCGTTACCACCGTTAAGATAATAATCTACTTTATTGCTTGAATTTCTTGTTATCACAATATAATTCCACGTATTAATTAAAATCTCGCCAGAGCTTGAACTGTCCGACGTGCCACCAGCGATTATTCTAACAAACATTTTTTTGTTGCTACTATGAAAGCCTATTTTGCAATCGTTGCCGCTGTTTCCGACTATAAAATCATAAGTATTGTTTGTATCTCGGTATGCCCAGATACCAACAGTAAATTCACCGCTCAACGAAATAATAGAAGCTAAATCAATATAATCACCCGTGTCATCAAAATTAAAACAACCTCCATAAACACAAGAAGCAACCCATTGAGGGCAATGGCTTACGTCGCAAGCTCCCAATGCGTCCACGAGCGTACCATTATTTGTTCCCCAAGAATCCGGAGTTTTTCCAGAAGTAGGAACATCTACTTGGTCAAACTTCCACTCCGAAACCATATTTGACATCAAGGCATTTCTCAATGAATTGGAAAACACCTGCGCTTTGGCTATTGTGGCTTTCTGTGTTGTTGAACTCATCCCCACGACGATCAAAGCTGAGAGAATACCAATAATCGCTATTACTACTAATAGTTCTATCAATGTAAACGCTAATTGTTTTTTAATATGTTTATCCATTTTTTCAATGTTTGAACCTTAAAGGCGCAAACATTATTCTTTGGCGTAATTATTTACTAATTCAGTGATTCGTTGGTTATATTCTATTTGATTGATTTGATTTCCTGCAAACATTTTATTTAATCCCGCGAAATAGTTTTGTTGGATTTGGGAAGTGGGTATGGCAGTATTATAAATTCGAAAATCATCAACTTTTCCACTTAAAAGATTACTGAGATTACCATAGCCCCCCACCTGAACCCTACCGGTAGTTAAACTATCCATCTCTGTGGCAAAGACGGGAGCTCCGTCGGATTTCCCATTCAAATAAAAGGTAGCTGTGCGATTTGCCTTGGTGTATACGACGGCCGCATGGTACCATTTATTGGAAATGAGCGCTGTGTTTGCGGAGGCGCTAATATCTCCTCCATTACTCCTGATATATAAATTCAATTTATTGGCGGTTGTTATGAAAAAAATCCAAGGCCTCCATTGGGATACGATGGCATGACTCCTTCCCAGAGTATTAATGTTTACCCATACTTCGATTGTCAATGAATCTCCAGAAGACACACTCAGGTCGGTTGTTCCTCCGTTCCCGCAAGTCACGTAATCGGTGCTACTGTTAAAGATTAAACATTTTCCCACAACACAATCACTACCTCCTTTAACGATAGGGGTTCCGTTAATTACTATATTGCTGTTATGTCCTCCCCAACTATCTTGGAGGTCAAGAGTTGTGACGGTTTGACCGGCACCAGTTGGACCTTCGAATTTCCACTCCCCAACAATATTTAACGCTAAGTTATTCCGTAAGGAATTGGAAAAAACTTTGGATTTGGCAATGTTCGCGCTTTCTGTTGTTTCGTTCATTCCCACAACGATCAAGGCTGAAAGAATACCAATAATCGCTATTACGACTAATAGCTCGATTAACGTAAATGCTATTTCTGTTTTTATGCTTTTGTTCATTGTTTGTTTCCTCAATGTTTGGGCCCTCAAGTCCTAAAGACTATTGTTTGGCGTAATTGTTTGATAGGTCGGAAATTCTTTGGTTATATTCTGACGCGGTGATAATACTCTTGGCGAATAGTTTGTTTATGCCCGCAAAATAGTTTTGTTGGATTTGAGATGTTGGTATGGTTCCGCTGTATTCCCGAACTATATCTATTAAACCCGTAAAGTATGCGCTTCCATATCTCCCTATGTTTTGAGATACCGCATTATCAACGTTTGCACCAACTCCCGCTTTGGTACCCTGACCATCACTAACGCCATTTCGATAATGTTTTAGAGTTGTTCCATATCTTGTAAGAACAATATATTGCCAGGTACTTGGAGAGAAAAAGGATCCATTTTCTATATTGCCGCTTCCC
The DNA here is from genome assembly GCA_041649895.1 of Minisyncoccota bacterium. Lineage (GTDB taxonomy): Bacteria > Patescibacteriota > Minisyncoccia > Minisyncoccales > Minisyncoccaceae > STD1-204. The sequence continues at coordinate 7,813 of JBAZMG010000018.1, forward strand.
CATGTTCCGTTAGTAATAGAGGAAAGGAGTTTCAAATTTGCACCATTACCGCTATAAGTTGTAAAACCCATCCAATACCCGGGACTGCTGTCCCCCGCACTTTTCGTTAAAAAACCATAAATGTTATTAATTGCTGTACTCCCTGTGTAATACACCCAAGCTTCTACTGAGAAATCACCAACCCCGAAATCTAAATTCCCACTTGCCGGGTCTCCAATATTTACATAATCATTACCGCCATCAAATGCCAAGCAGTTATTCGAAATACAGTTTGTTCCTGTCCGCCATCCATCCGTTGTGTCAAAATTAAAATTAGTCAAGGTGCCGCTATTATTGCCACTCCAAGAATCAACAGCGGCTATACTGCTTCCACTGCTCGCATCGTCAAATTTCCATTCAGAAACTAAATCATCCATCAAGGAATTGCGCAAAGAGTTGGAAAACACCTGTGCTTTGGCGATAGTTGCCTTCTGTGTCGTCGAACTCATCCCCACGATAATCAAAGCCGATAATATTCCGATTATCGCGATAACAACGAGAAGTTCTATTAAAGTGAATGCATTAATTTTTCGCATGGTTTGATGTTAATCCCGCAATTCTTTTTTGATATTCAGCTGTACTGATAATTTGTTTGGTAAAAATCTTGTTCAGTCCCGCAAAATAGTTTTGTTGGATTTGAGAGGTTGGCATTGCAGCGTCAAAAATACGAGCATCGTCAATTAAACCGGAAACGTAGTAAGCACCTGCACCAAATGTCCCTATTCGAAAAGCAACGCCCAATTGCTCCATTGCTACATAAACTCCCGCATTATCAGTCGTATCATCTGCTCTCGTTCCGTTAAGATATATTTTCATTCCAGCCGAACTTTCCGAACCGTCATATGTGGCAACAATATTAATCCATTGATTTTCGTAATTAGTAAGGGGTGCATTATAATACCTTCTGATGTACGCGGTAGTACCGTCATATAAACTAAAAGATAATTTATCTTCACTTGTAAGCCAAAGAAGGTATTGATAACTAACCACATATTTCCCCATTAGTCCTTTTCTTGTCATATCGCTCATTTTAAACCATCCGCTCAAGGTGAAGGGGTTATCAATTGTTCCATTACCAAAATCAAGCGAGGTGTTTGTCCCACAATCCACATAATCATTGCTTCCGTCAAGCAGCAAGCAATTGCCAGAAAGACAATTTGCTCCCGTTCTCCAACCGTCTGTAGTATTAAAATCAAAATTAACCAAATCTCCATCGTTCATACGATTCCAAGAATCAACAGCGGCTATACTACTTCCACTACTCGCATCGTCAAATTTCCACTCGGAAACCAAATCATCCATCAAAGAATTACGCAAGGAATTGGAAAACACCTGCGCTTTGGCAATTGTGGCTTTTTGCGTTGTTGAATTCATCCCAATAATGACCAAAGCGGAAAGGATACCAATAATCGCCATTACCACCAATAGTTCAATTAAAGTAAAAGCTTTGAATAACTTTTTATTCATTGATGATATTATAACAAAATTTATGAAAAATAAAAATGCCCTGTAGTAGAGCGAAGCACACTACAGGGCTAAAACATTTGGCTTGTTTTATTTTTTTGAGAAAATTAAAGGGTGTGGGCGATGAAATCGGCCATTTCCGCCAAGCGAGCGGAATAACCCCACTCATTATCGTACCAGGATAAAACTTTTACCATATTTTTGTTTACCATAGTGGATGGCAAATCAATGATTGAGGAATAAAAATTGCCAATATAGTCGGAAGACACCAACGGTTTCTCTTCCGCCCACAAAATGCCTTCAAAATCTCCGTTATTCGCTCTTTCTCTGAAAATTCCATTTAATTCTTCAATTGTTGTGTCTTTTTTAAGCTCACACACCAAATCAACCAAAGAAACAACAGGTGTTGGAACTCTTATGGAAATACCGTCCAATTTTCCCTTGACTGATGGCACCACTTTGCCGATGGCCTTGGCGGCCCCTGTCGTAGTGGGGATAATATTTTCCGCCGCGCTCCTCGCCCTGCGCAGATCCTTGTGTGGTAAGTCTAAAATGCGCTGGTCGTTGGTATAAGAATGGATGGTGGTCATAAATCCATTAGCAATGCCGAATTCCTCTTCCAGTATTTTTACGAGCGGAGCCAAGCAATTTGTGGTACAAGAACCCATATCTATTATCGGCTCATCTTTGTACTCGTCTTCGTTTATACCCAAAAGATACGATGGGATATCGTCTGATTTTGCCGGAGCGGAAATAATCACTCTTTTCGCACCCGCCTCAATATGTTTTCCCGCGCCCTCTTTGTCCGTAAATAATCCGGTGCATTCAAGCACAACATCAACGCCTAAATCCTTCCAAGGCAATTGCGCCGGATCTTTTTCTGAGAGCAATTTTATTTTCTTGCTGTCTATTTCCAGATAATCAGATCCAAAAGAAACTTCCCCTTCATAAATACCGTAAGCGGAATCGTATTTAAACAAGTGTGCCAATGTTTCGGCATTGGCCAGGTCATTAATGGCGACAACATCAACATCAAGCTCGTTGCCGATAATATTTTTGAGAACACAGCGGCCGACTCGGCCAAATCCATTGATTGCGATTTTTTTAGGCATAAAATTAAAATTATACTTATAATCTTGAGCTAATTTTACTATTAAAAAGAATATTAAGCAATATATAAAAAAATCGCCTCAAACAAAGCTGTAAACTAAGTTATTGGCGAAATGTTTTTCGCGGAAGGATTTTTACAGTCCCTCTTTCGCAGGCAAAGTAGCACTATGGCGGGAACGCCTATCGCAAGGAATTCCCAACTACCAATCGCGATAATCGCAACAGATATTCCGATAATCTTGCATTTATCGCTCTCGTTGAACAATGGCGTTTTCTCGCCATAATTTTTCATCGACGATACAGGCAAACGCTTTGCGGCCTCGGCAAGCAACGCGAGAAGCATGAACACAACCGCAATGAAAATAATGATCATAAGTAATACTCCGATCATTCCCAATGGTTGTGCATACGCTGAAAAAACCGGGTTATTAAAGAACATTTTTCATCACTCCTGTTTTAATAATCACATATATTGACACTTTTGTCAATAGCTACTAATCTTCGTCTTTCAGGCCCAAGCTCTCAACTATACGCCTTCGGTCAAATCCGACAATAAATTCGCCATTAATATCCAAAACCGGAACCGTCATTTGGTTTGTTTTTTGAACCATTTCTTCTTGAGCTTCTTTGTCCGCTAAAACATCAATTACTTCAAACTGAACATCGTGTTCTTGTAAAAACTTTTTTAAAGTAACGCAATAGGAACAGGTTGGGGTGGTAAATAATCTGATGGCCATAATATCTAATGTTTAATGCTTAATATTTAATAAATCTTTTTCTATTTTTAACAAACGGTTGTATTTTGCCACGCGCTCCCCGCGCGCCGGCGCTCCCGCTTTTATAAAATCCGCGTGAACTCCCACAGCCAAGTCGGCGATAAAATCATCTGTTGTCTCTCCTGATCGATGAGAAATTATAATTTTCCAGCCATAATCTTGCGCCAGCTTTGCCGAATTTATCAATTCCGTCACCGTACCGATCTGATTTAGCTTCAACAAGACCGCGTTGCAAGCGTTTTTTTCTTTCGCCTCTTTAATATATTTTGAATTGCTGACCAAGAGATCATCGCCCACAACCATAATATTTTTACCGAGCGTTTCCGTAATTCGGACAAATCCTTTCCAATCGTTTTCCTCAAAGGGATCTTCTATTCCGATAATGGGATAATTGCGAATCAAGTTTTCGTAATAATTCAAAAGTTCTTCCGTGGTAAACACACCCATCTGCGTTTTATAATAACCGCCGGTTCCATCCTTAGCGTAAAATTGCGAAGCGGCCGTGTCTAAAATAATATCCACTTCGTCGAAATATTTTGATTTTTGGATCGCTTTCACGATCAACCCCAACGCAACCTCGGGAACGGTCAATGGCGGCGCAAATCCGCCCTCGTCGCCCACATTGATCGCTAACGAAGAAAAATTCTGACTGATGAAGCCCTTCAATTGATAATATATTTCCGATCCGGCTCGCAGATCTTCTTCAAAGCTACCCCTCTTCGGCACGACCATAAATTCCTGAAAATCAATATCATTACCGGCGTGCGCTCCTCCGTTTATCACGTTAAAGCAGGCGCGAGGCATAAAAAATTCTTTTCTTTTTTTCGCGATGCTTCCGATGTGCGCGTAAAGCGGTTTACCCAACGAGCCCGCGGCGGCGCGGCAGACAGCCATAGAAACCGCGAGGGTCGCGTTCGCGCCCAATTTTGATTTGTTCGGAGTATCATCCAATTTTATAAGGATATTGTCTATCTCCTCTTGGTCTTTCGCGTCCTTAGCGAGCAATTTTGGGGCGATGATATCATTTATGTTTTCAACAGCAGCCAACACACCTTTACCGCCGTATCTTTTCCCTTGATCGCGCAATTCAACGGCCTCTCTCTCGCCTGTTGAAGCCCCGGAAGGAACACTATCAACAAAAACGCCCGCGCTCGTGGCACACTCCACTTCCACGGTCGGATTACCGCGCGAATCCAATATCTCTCTCGCCTTTATGGATTGTATTAATGTTTTATCCATTTTTTGCTTCCAAATATTTATAAGCTGACATCGCCGCCTTGGCACCATCGGCGGCGGCTACCACTACTTGTTTTAAAAATCCGTCCGTAATGTCTCCGGCCGCGAACAAACCCGGAGTTTTTGTCGCCAAAGTATTATGGTCAACGATAATTTCTTTTTTTGAATTCAAATCGACAAAATTTTCCACGATGTGTGAAGCGGGCTCATAACCTATTTGCACAAACACTCCGCGTACGGCTAATTTTTTCTCCTGTCCCGTAGCTCGGTCAATGTAAACAAGTTCTTGCGCGAAATTTTCGCCGTTTATTTCTTTAATATCGGCATTGAGAATAATTTCGATCTTATTGCTCTCTCTCACCCTCTTCTGATTTTCTTCATCCGCCCTTACCTTGTCGCCATATTCCAGAATATAGATCTTGTTCGCGTAATTTCGCATAAAAAGAGCTGACTCAAATCCGGCGTTTCCTCCTCCCGCGACAACAATATCTTTGCCCTCGAAGAAGGGACCATCACAAGTGGTGCAATGGCTTACCCCCTTCCCCATAAATTCGTGCTCGCCCTTAACTCCAAGCTTCCGGGCTTTCGCTCCGGCGGAGATGATCACAGTCTTTGCCTCGATAAATTCGCTGTCCTCAAAGATTATTTTAAAATTATCATTCACAAGATCGATCTCGTGCAGATCTTCGCTTCTTATCTCCACGTCTTTGCTTTTTAACTGGCTTTCAAATCTTTCAATTAATTCCAATCCCGAAATTTTTTCAAAACCCGGATAATTTTCAATATCAACCGCTTTATTCGCCATTTGTCCGCCAAAACTTTTGGCAATCAAAATTGCTTTCATTTTTTGCCTGGCCGCGTAGATACCGGCTGTAATGCCGGCCGGACCGCCCCCAATAATCGCCACATCATAAATCATAATTATTGCAATATTTTTGAATCAGCCAAAAACTTTTTAATATCGTCTTTGTATTTCGGATCTTTCAAGAGCAATGTCAAAAACGACTTGAACCATAACGATTTGTTCCCGCACTCCAACCAATCACCTTTTATCTCATAACCATAAAACGGCTTGCCTTCTTCCGCCATTGTTCCCAAAACCTGGCCGATGCAATAATCATTTTCCATCATTTCCTTGTGTTTGCCCAAAAACTCAAAAACATCGGGGGTTAGGATCAACCTTCCCAAAAAAGCCAAATTGGAACAGGCTTGTCCCTGTTTTGGTTTCTGCACGAATCTTTTGATTTTATAAAAACTATTGGCGACTTTTTCATAATCAACCACTCCGTATTTTGACAACTCCTTCTCCGGCATGGCTTTTAGCGCCATTATCGGGCGCTGGCACGTTTTAAAGACCTCTATCATTTGCGCCAAGGCCGGAACCTCAGAATCAATAATATCGTCACAAAAACTGACGGCACACGGCTCCTTCCCGGCAAAATCCTTGGCTTTGTATATCGCATCCGCGTTGCCATGAGCTTTCCGCTGATACGCCGTGGAAAATTCCATTTTACCGAAAAGCTGTTCCAAATCTTTTAACGCCTTAAGTTCTTCCGCTTTCTTGTTTTCCTCTAATCTTTTTTCCAAATTAACATCTCTTTTAAAATAGTTTAAAACTTCTTTTTGTCCCGGCCGAGTTATAAGCTGGATTTGGTTTATTCCGGATAGCATCGCCTCTTCGGCGACATAATGGATCAAGGGTTTATCAGCCAAAGGAATCAGCTCTTTTGAAACCGCCTTGGATATCGGCAAAAATCTCGTTGCCAGTCCGGCAATGGGAAAGATCGCTTTCTTCACTTCGTTTTTCATATCAAAAATAATTAATTGGTCTGATTATCTCGGTTTTTTTCTGAGGAACGCCGGTATTTCGAATATCTTTTCATCCTCTTCTTCTTTTTCTATGGCTTTTCTTTCAGCTTCTTTTATTTCAAGCGCGTTTCTTCTTATGTTTTCCTCGGCTTCGGGTGCTTCTTCTTTTTCTACTTTTTCTTTGTCTTCTTCTTTTTTTTGAACATTTGCCGCTTCCTTATCAACGGATGTTTTAATGTTTTTCAAATTATCAGATTTGGCTTTCTTTTTCTTGGAATTCGGTTTTGTTTTCGGGCCTCCTTTTTCCGCCTCCTTTTTCCCTTCACTCGCGGTCGCGAGGATCGTGATCTTGAGTTCGTTTTTCATTTTCGGGTTTTGAGTAAGACCGAAGATTATTTTCGCGTTCGGAGCAAGTTCGCTTATTTTTCGGCTGATCTGAGCCAAAGATTGCAAGGACAGATTTTTCGATCCCTCCACGTTAAACAAAACATTATCCGCGTTCTCAAATTTGTATTCCAAGATTGGATTTTTTAAAAGACTTTTCACGAAATCATCCGGATTTTGGCTGGATTTGCTCTTGGCGATATTCAAATAGGCAACCTTCTTTTTACCCTCCAATATTGTCTTTATGTCCGCCCAGTCAATATTTATAAGCCCGGGCGAATAGACCGTTCGCAATAACCCCTCAAGAGAGCTTGATAATTGGCTGTTTAAAAGATTTAAGGCATCGGTAAAAGAAATTTCTTCTTTCGCGAGCCCGAATATCTTTTCATTGGGCAAAACCATATAAGCGTTCAAATTTTCTTTCATTTTGTGAAGCGAATCAATGGCCGCGTCCATCTTCTTTTTACCCTCGAAAGCAAAGGGCAAGGTAAATATTCCAAGGACGGTCAATCCGAGATCGTTAGCGATCTTCGCGAAAATCGGCGCGGAGCCCGTACCCGTGCCTCCGCCCAACGATGAAACTATGATATACAAGTCTTTATTTTCGGCAAAGATGCTTTTGATCTTTTCCGCGTCTTCGCGTCCGGCCCGTTCGCCCAGAACGACGTCCCTGCCCGTACCCAAGCCTCTCGTCAGTTTTTGGCCGAAAGCGAAAGTTCGAACGTTCTTTGAAAGAGAATTAAGCGCCTGATTATCCGTATTCGCGGCCACAAAATCTATCTTTTGCGAAGAAAAATCCTTTAATTTTTTCGAAAGCTCGGAAACTATGTTTCCGCCGCCGCCGCCAATACCCACAACTTTTATTTTCACTCTTTTCGCGGAAAAATCAGCCTCTTCGGCTTTATTCTTTTTGGGCGCGAATGCTGTCTTTTTTTTCAAAACCTTTGCCGCTTTCTTTTTAGTCGGTTTCTTCTTCGGCTTTGACGCGGGAGCCGGCTTCTTTTTCGCTTTGATCTTCTTGGCCTTTTCTTTAATCTTTTTCATTTTTCAACGCTTAAAATTATTAATTAGGATTTTGCCAATTTGACGCCCATTATATCTAAAGCCTCTTTGATCTTAAAATTGATATTTTGCTGGACGTCCATATATTTATTATAGTCGTTTGAATTGACAAAGTAAACTACTTCAAAAACATACGCCTGATCCTTGATGTCGCTAAAATGCGCCCGCTCAAATTCCGCGCTGTCTTCCGCTTTTATGATATTCTTTATAGCGTCGAGCATTTCTCGCAATTTTTCACCCGAAGTCTCTTCCGCCAGATAGAGGTCAAAGGTTTTTCTTCTTTTAATGGTCTTTTTGTAGTTGTGGATTATATTGTCGAGAAGTTTTCGATTGGAAATAATCATTTCCTCCCCTTTCAATGATATGATCCTGGTGGAGCGGATTCCGATCTTTTTAACCGCTCCGGACTCATCCGCGACAACAATAAAATCACCGACCACAAAAGGTTGGTCCAGATAGATCGAAACAAAAGAAAATATATCAAGTAAAATATTTTGCAGGGCGAAAGCGATGACCACACTACCGACTCCCAACCCGGTCAAGATGGCGCTGATCTTAATTCCAAAATATTGTAAGATCAAAAGAATGGCAATAAACCACAAAACCCATTTAAAAAGCGCTCGAACAAACTTTCCAAGCTGTACATAGTCTTCATCCCCTTCGTCCGCCCTCTCTTTGATGCGGAAAAACCAAAAATCAACCACGGTTTGGAGAATGTGCAAGGCGTAATAAAAAAATACCAAAAAAACAAACAAGTAAAAATATTTCGTAAACTGCGGATCCAGATTGAGAAACTGAGCGGCCACAAACAAAGAAAAGATAATATAAAAAGGCCATCCGACCTTTTGGATCGCGTCGGCCAAAAAATTATCATATTTATTCTTAGTGTAATCGGCTATCTTCTTCAAAGTCCAAACTCCCCATTTTCGGAAAAGATTTAAGACAATTATTGAAACAAAAAATACCAGAAGCGCGATCAAGAAATCCCTGGTATTGTTGCCGAGAGAATAGTTTAAAATATTATTGAACAAAGCGACAAAATCCATTTTAAA
>JBAZMG010000019.1:0-16484 GCA_041649895.1 Minisyncoccota bacterium
AAGTAGTGGAACTTCCGGCGGCGGGAAAAGAAAGACTGCCGGGATTTGGGGATCCGGGATTACAAAAACTATATGATCCCCAGCCTGTTTCAGATTGCGCGTAAGTTCGATTCGCTGTTCCACACACCCCGGGTCGAGCATTGGAATGAGTAGCCGTACAAGTTCCGCTCACGGCCCCTCCATTTACTCCGGAACACGTCCAGGTTCTTGAAGATCCGCCCGCGGGAAATGCCGGACTTGCCGGATTGGGAGTGCCCACACTGCAAAAAGTATATGACCCCCAGGCACTTTCCGAATAAGCATAAGTTCGATTTGCTGTTCCGCATTGGCCGGCTTGAGGGCCGGAGACGCAGCCACCGGCCGGACCGGTAGCCTTATACCAGGCGCTACAACTACGATTGGTTCCCACAACAACGAAACCATTGGCATCAAATTGTCCGCAAGTCCAAGTCCAATAATATTTTGCGGCTGTGGGATTCCAAAATTTATTATCGGCAAAATCCACTAGAGACGACATTTGATAACCCGTGGCGCAAAGACACCCCGAGGTCCAGGACAAAGATGACCACTGCCCCTGAGCCGCGGTACCGCACCAGGCTCCATTTTCATATCCGGTGGTCTGCGCGTTAATAACATCCGCGTTCGAGAAAAAAAACAAACATAAAAACAATAAAGAACAACACAAAATTAAATTTTTATTTTTCAGATCCATAAAATTTAAGCGATTAATTTATTTTTTATTTATTAAGATTTATTTAAAAATTTATTAATTCAATTATCTCAATATTCTCAACGGCTGTCAACAAATATTATATTGATAAAAGAAAACAGGGGTTGTTGCGCCCCTGTTTTAGATTTAAATATTATGGACTTGTTTCTTGCCATCCGGGCAAAGGACGAAATGGGGCTGTGCAAGCCTTATTGTCTCCCCCGTTTGATCCGGAACAGACCCATGTCCATGGACCGCTTGGATTCGTGAAAGAAACTACAGGACTACTCCCGTCCGAACAAAGATTGTCGTCCGGAGAAAAAGAAAAATATTGTCCGGCCGAAGAACCGCACGCGCCATCTATTTCCCCTCCGGTTTTCGCGGCCGAAACGGTTACAACTACATTTGCCGAATCAGTAGCCACTCCCCCATGTTGGTCGTTTGCTGATACGATGCATACGTAATTTGTATTGCTTGAAACTGTCGGCGCCACATAAATTATGCTTGAGAGAATTGGAAATATCGAGCCTCCGGTACAAGACCATTGGTACGCCGGTGTATCGTTGTCAGCATCAGTCGCGCTCGCTGTTAAAAAAGTCGCTTTGCCGCTCTCCACTGTTTTGTCCGGACCGGCACTAACTGTTGGCAAATGATTTAACGGAGCGGTGCAAGTGATGTTCGTCGCGCCCGCACCGGTACCATAACAGGTCCAAGTCCACGGTTCAGTATTGCTGACCGCTGATACAGTATTTCCAAAGACGCATAAATTAGCAATTGGTTTTATTGAAGTTCTAACTGTCGCGGCCGAACCGCAAGCTCCGTCAATTCTTGATGCCGGAGGACCAGCGGGCGGTGTTTTGGGTTCTTGGGATGGCGGAGCAACGGGAGAAACCTTAACAATTACCGAATCCGTAATTATTCCTCCATGCTGATCGTCTACCGTCACAATGCAAGTATAATTTGTATTACTTGAAACCGTCGGTGCCAAATAAATAATATTTGAGAGAACAGGAAATAACGAACCGCCGGTGCAAGTCCATTGATATGTCAAATTATCATTGTCGATATCCGCCGCGCTTGCGCTAAAAGATGTGGCCTTGCCGCTTTCCACGGTTTTGTCCGGTCCGGCACTAACTGTCGGCTTATGATTTAGCGGAGCGGTACAAGTAGCAGTTGTCGCCCCCACACCACTTCCCTTGCAAGTCCAAGTCCACGGCTCAATATTGCTAACCGCGGACGCGGTACTTCCGGTACCGCACAAATTAGTTGTCGGCTTTATCGAAGTTCTCACAGTCGCGGCTGATCCGCAAGCGCCGTTGTTTACGGGAGACACCGCAATCGTTAAATAATCGACGATCACTCCCCCATGCTGATCATTCACTGTAAGAAAACAATTATAACTTACGGGCGTTGTTATCACGGGTGCGGTGTATGTCGGCTTTAAAATATTCGCGCTTGATAATGTTCCGCCTGTACACGTCCAGCTATAAGTTAGAGTGTCTTGATCGGCATCCGTGGCGGAAGAATCGCTAAAAACAATCGATTGATTACTTACCGCGGTTTTATCAATTCCCGCGTTAACGATCGGCTTATGATTAAGTGGCGCCGCGCAAGTGGCGTTAGCGCTATTTCTTGAACCAGCACAAGTCCATGTCCAGGGTTCGGTATTGCTCATCGCGGACGCGGTTCCAATAGTACATAAATTTGAAGTTGGTTTTATTGAAGTTCTTATATCCTTGGCTCCTCCGCAAACACCGGTAATCAATAATCTTGAAGCGCAAGACTTGCTCGCTCCCCCTCCTTTGCCATAACATGTCCAAGTCCAAGCCGATCCATTGAAAGAAACTTGAGACGCGTTTCCTTGTTCGCATAATTCGGAAATAGTGACCGGGGCCCCCGTACGATCATGTCCATCAGCTGTTCCGCAGTAAGCATCATAACCTCCATCATCGGTACTACCGCCGGTACTGCATCCGGTGCCGCCCTGATCGTCTACTCCCCTGGCATTACAAGACGCGGGTTCATAACAATTAGCTCCGTAAACATTTTGCGCCGCGACATTATAGCACATCCAAGTCCAAACATGGCTTCTGCATGTATTGTCATCGTACGTAGTGAATGAGCCCGGCACCAAAGCGCTTCCCGTGCCGCACAAATTAGTCGGAGAAGACCCGATGGGAATTGTTCTTTCATCGTCACTACCGCAAGCCCCGGGACAAGAGGCGGCTGATATTGTCTTCATTGATATAAAAAGAAAACAGAAAGACAAAAACAAAATTACAAATAGCTTTGCAGTTTTAGATTTTATACACATATATATTTAGTTATGATTTATTTTTAAATTAATAAAATTATTAATTAAATTATCCCAGCATAGGGGGTGGTTGTCAACCGTTCTTTTTCCCCGCTTTTGCCAAATCATTGAAAAAAAGTATAATAGAAGTAATATGATTTTAATCGTGGGTCTCGGCAACCCGGGAGAACAATACAAATATACGCGGCACAACACTGGTTTTACGGTTTTGGACGAATTGGCAAAAGCTATCGGCTTTGATGATTTTCAGTTAAACAAAGACTGGAAATCTTTGACGACCAAGGGGGTTATTAATGAAAAAGATGTGATACTCATAAAGCCCCAAACATTTATGAACGAATCTGGCAAAAGCGTTAAAAAAATCGTTTCTTATTTTAAAATAAAACCGGGTAATATATATGTAGTCCACGACGAGGCTGACTTGCCTCTGGGCACTTTTAAGATAAAAGAAGGCGGCACCTCGGCCGGACATAAAGGGGTGCAATCCATAATCGATGAACTTGGCACAAAAGATTTCTTTCGTTTCCGAGTAGGCATTGAATCCGAAGATCCGTCCTTCAGGATTCCGATCGAAAAAAGAGAAGGACTGGAAAGTGTGGTTTTAAAAAATTTCAGCGCGGAAGAGATTACTCCCCTATCGGAAGCAATCAAGCAAACTGTTAACGCAATAATTTCAAAAATAAAAGAAGCCAACTGATGGATTTTGAAATCCAAAAAATAAATTATAAGGACAAGCTCTTTCCCAAATCGCTAAAGAATATCAAAGAAGCTCCGAAAGAGCTTTATTTTTCAGGTAGATTGGAAAACGAGGAAAACCGCGTCGCGATCGTGGGCGCGAGAAATTGTTCCAAATACGGCGAAGACTGTTGTTTGAAGATCGGAGCGGATTTGGCGGAAGCCGGAATAATAATTGTTTCCGGTTTGGCGCGAGGCATCGACTCCGCGGCGCACACAGCCGCTGTAAGATCGGGCAAAAGAACTATCGCTGTTTTGGGAACGGCGATAGACGACATATACCCGAAAGAAAACATCAAGCTCGCCGAGCAAATCATAAAAAACAACGGGCTTATTTTATCCGAATACGCTCCCGGAACCGTAACATATGGATATGATTTCGCGAGAAGAAACCGGCTGATCGCCGGACTATCTCTTGGTGTATTGGTAGTGGAAGCAAAAGAAAAATCAGGCTCGCTCATCACCGCCGAGTATGCGAGAGAGCAGGGCAAAAAATTATTCGCTGTTCCCGGAAGTATATATTCGCAAAACTCCCGCGGTTGCCACAAACTTATTAAAAACGGCGCGGTATTGGTGGAGAACGCGAATGATGTTTTGAAAGAATTAAAACTGAAAAATTTGCCATTAACCTATAAAAATGGTAAAGAGCTTATTAAAGGAAACTCGCCCGCGGAAACCGCGATATTAAATGCCCTCGCGGAAACACAACTGAACATCGAAAACATTATAAAAACCACGAATCTGCCCCCGGAAAAAGCAATGGCGACTGTATCCTTGTTGGAAATACAAAACAAAATAATCGATTTGGGCGAAAACACTTATTGTTTGAACAGGAATTAAATAAATCAGGAAATCCACGCCAAAGCGTTTTGCGTTATACTATTTGGACACATTCGCAGAGAAATTTTCAGCGGAAAATTTATCGAGACCGAGCGCGGCTGTCGACGGCTGGTCGGCAGCCGACGCGGTGAACAAATAGTATAATGCAAAAAAGCGAATCTAAAACCAATACAATTTTATGGATTTAATAATCGTAGAAAGTCCTACCAAGGCAAAAACTTTAAAAAACTTTTTGGGCGCTAATTACAGCGTCCAATCTTCGTATGGACACATCCGCGACTTGCCGAAAAGCACCCTCGGGATTGAACCGGAAAACAATTTCAAAATAAAATACATCATTCCCGTTAAGGCGAAAAAAAACGTAACTTTGTTAAAAAAGGAAACCGCCAAAGCCGACTATATCTACCTCGCCACTGACCCTGACCGCGAAGGAGAAGCTATTTCTTGGCACCTCGTTGAAGCTCTTGGGTTAAAAGACAAAAAGAAATACAAACGAATCGCTTTTCACGAAATAACCAAAAGCGCTATTGAAGACGCGCTCAAAAACCCCATGGAAATAAACCAGGATTTGGTGGACGCCCAGCAAGCCCGCCGGGCATTGGATAGAATTGTGGGGTACAAGCTCTCCCCATTTTTATGGAAAAAGGTTGCCAAAAATTTGTCAGCCGGGCGTGTTCAATCCGTCGCGGTGAGGTTGATCGTAAAAAGAGAGAACGAAATTAAAGATTTCAAACCCGAAGAATATTGGACCATTGCCGCCACCTTAAAAAAGAAAAATGATTCAGTGGAATTTGAGGCAATGCTTTCAAAGATCGGCACTGAAGCCGTCCCCAAGCTCGGGATAAAATCGCAAAAACAGAGTGAGGATATTTTGGCTGATTTGGATGGAGCTGATTACAAAGTTAGCAATGTTGAAAAAAAAGAAACCCTGAGGAATCCTTTGCCGCCGTTCACCACTTCCACACTGGAACAAGAGGCGTCAAAAAAATTACGATTCCCTGCGAAAATGACAATGCGGGTGGCGCAGGAATTGTATGAAAAAGGTTTTATCACCTATCACCGTACCGATTCTTTAAATCTTTCCACCCAAGCACTTGCGGGAGCAAAAACTTTTATTGAAAAAGAATTCGGCGCTGATTATCATCCGGGAGCTCCAAGAAAGTTCAAAGCAAAGGGTAGAGCCCAGGAGGCCCACGAAGCGATCAGGCCCACCAGTGCCGAGAATACTCCGGACAAATTAAAATTGGATGACCGGCAGGCAAAATTATACAAACTTATTTGGTCCAGATTTATCGCTTCGCAAATGAAGCCTGCGATCTTTGATTCCGTGAAGGTTGAGATAATCGCAAATGATGATTATACCTTTCAAGCCAATGGCTCAACTCTGAAATTTGACGGATTTTTGAAGGTTTACAATATGAAATACGAGGAAAAAGATCTGCCTCAATTAACAAAAGACGAAAATTTGGATTTGATAAAGCTGACTCCGGATCAGCATTTCACTGAACCGCCGGCACGATACACGGAAGCGGGATTGATCAAAGAATTGGAGGCGAACGAGATCGGCCGTCCTTCCACCTACGCCCCGATCATTTCCACAATCCAAGACAGGAATTATGTTCAAAAGAACCAAGACAAAAGGTTTGAACCCACGGAAATCGGCATAATGGTGGACGATATTATGGTAAAACATTTCCCAGATATTGTGGACGTAAAGTTTACCGCCAATATGGAAAAAGATTTGGACGCGATCGCCCAGGGTAAAGAAGTCTGGACCAATGTGTTAGAAAAATTTTACGGGCCGTTTGAAAAAATCTTGGAGCAAAAATACAAAGACGTGGAGAAAACCACGGTAATCACCGAGACCACTGACAAAATTTGCCCGAAGTGCGGCAAACCGTTGGCCGTAAAATTCGGACGCTTTGGAAAATTTCTGGCTTGTTCCGGGTTCCCGGATTGTCGCCACACGGAACCGCTGGAAAACAAGATTATGAAAACCGGGCTTACTTGCCCAAAATGCGAACAAGGCGACATAATTGCCAAGCGTACAAAAAAAGGAAAAACATTTTATGGGTGTTCCAAGTGGCCGGATTGCGATTTCGCCCTATGGGACAAACCCACGGGAGAAAAATGCGAAAAATGCGGCGAACCGATGGTTGAAAAAAAGAACGGTACAAAATGCTCAAACAAAAATTGTAAATAGATTCACCCCCATCTTTTTAAAAAAGGTGGGGGAAGAATCAAGAATCAGGAATAATGAATTAAGAATAAAACCATCCGCCAACTGAGGACCGCTTTTTTATTTCTGTGTTTAAATTATTGTTTGTGGATTATTTTTTTAAGCCAGTTTTTGAGCGCTTCTTCGGAATCAAAATCAACGGTAAAGCAAATTTTCCCTCGTTTTATTTCCACATTCACACGGTCGTACCCCAACACCTCTTTCACTCTTTTTTGTAAAAAGTCTTTGTGTTCGAACGACGGCCTCAATCCCCTCGTTCGTTTAATGGTCTGATTTTGCTTGGCTGCTTTTTCCGTGTCTCTCACGGTATAATTGTTCTCCAATATTTCCTGGAAAACTTTTTTTTGCAATCCCGGTTCTTTGATCGCCAAAAGAGCGCGAGCGTGTCCCTCGGTTATTTTCTCGGATTTTAACGCGTCTCTGATCTCCCTTGGTAAAGCGAGTATCCTCATGCTGTTCGCCACCGCTTCTCTGGACACCCCGGCGACCTGGGCGATCTCTTTTTCCAAAAGACTAAACTCGGCCCTTAATTTATCATAAGCTTCGGCCTTATCAATGGGATTAAGATTTCTCCTTTGGACGTTTTCGATAAGAGCGATCTCCAATTTTTCCCGATTGGACGGGCTTTTGATAATTACGGGTATTTGCTTCAAGCCAACATTCTTTGACGCTCTCCATCTTCGCTCCCCCGCTATTATCTGATATTCGGAAGCCATTCCACCCTGGTCGTTTTTCTTTTCTATTTTGGTTACGATTATAGGTTGCAAAAGACCGTATTTTTTTATCGATTCGGACAAGGCGTTCAATGCCTCCGAGTCAAACTCTTTTCTCGGTTGGTACGGATTCGGTTTTATCTTATCTATTTCAATCCAAAAAATATAATCCTTTTGCCCCGAAGGGCCGGATTGCGGTTGCGTTGGAACGCCTTTATCTTTTTTGGGGATTAGCGATTCTAATCCTTTTCCTATCGTTGCCATATTTTTGAAAATTATTTATTGATTTATTGGGGCGGATACGAAGGCGGCAATTTCGCGTCTTCTTTGTATTTATAGATTATCTCCCGCGCGAGCTCCCTAAACGCGTGGACCGCTTGCGAATTGGGAGAGTGCCGCAGAATAGTCTTTCCGGAAAGCGGAGATTCGGAGAGGGCGACCGTCCGGGGTATCACTGTGTCAAAGACATAACCCGGAAAATTCCTCCGCAGATCTTTAGCGATCTTTTGAGAAACTTTGTTTGTCCGCGAATACATTGTTAATAGCGCTCCCAATATTTTTATATTCCTTTCCAGATTATCGTTTATCAATTTTATATTCGAGATAAGCTGGCTCAATCCTTCCATTGCGAGATATTCCGACTGCACAGGAATCAAAACTTCGTCCGCGGCAACCAAAGCGTTCAAGGTGAGAATGCCCAGGCTTGGCGGACAATCGATAAGCACAAAATCATAATCATCTTTCACCATATCTATCACTTCTTTCAATTTAAACTCCCGATAAGGCATATTAACAAGTTCAATATTCGCCCCGGCCAAACTGTGCGAAGTAGGCATCAGATCAAACGCCAAAAAAGGCGTTCGTTTTATGATCTCTCTCGGTGAGATCTGTCCCAGTAAAGCTTCATACAGGGATGATTCCAAAGTTCTCGGATTAACGCCCAAAGAAAAAGTTGCGTTCGCCTGAGGGTCAACGTCTACCAACAAAACTCTTTTACCAAAAGCGGTGAGAAACACCGGTAAATTAACAGCCACTGCGGTTTTGCCCACTCCACCCTTTTGGTTTGCGATAGCAATAACTCTGCTCATTATTATAATTTTATCACAACGAAAATAAAAGTAAAGAAAAAGAATGGTTCAACTCCCTCCTCAATATTTGTTCAAACAAAAAAAGGAGATAAATTCCTTTTTGTTTTAACAAGTGCCGAAGGGGGGAGTTGAACCCCCACAGGATTACTCCTATAGCGCCCTGAACGCTACGCGTCTGCCAATTCCGCCACTTCGGCTAATATCTGATGAAGTGATGATATAATATTTAGCGGGTTTATTCAAGGAAGAAAACAGAGGGGAGACTTGCTTTCGCGTCAACTTCTGCTGAAGTTGCGCTCAAGTACGGCCTCGGGCTCGTCAGCCCTGCGGCTTCAAGTCTCTCCCTAAGATAACAGTTCATAAAAAAAGAAGGGGGCGAGCCCTTTCGTTTTTTTATGATGTGCCGAAGGAGAGACTTGAACTCTCACGGGATTACTCCCATAGCATTTTGAGTGCTACGCGTCTGCCAATTCCGCCACTTCGGCAACGAAATGATATTACAATATTTTATCGTTATATTCAAGTATTCGATCTATCCCTCAATATCCTCCTCAACTTTTTGGCCGGGTAGCGTCATTTTATTCGGCCAAATTTTCTTTCCCGGAAAAATTATAGTACCGATTCCCGTTTTCACGCTATCCCCTATTACTGTTCCGAACTTCCTACGGCCGGTATCAATTTTTTTATCTTTTATTTTCGTTTTTACGTTTTCTTCGTCGTGGCGCAAATTCGCGGTTATTGTTCCCGCTCCGATATTGCAATTTGATCCGACGATCGAATCGCCCACGTAAGACAAATGGCTCACATTCGTATTGTTGCCGATTATGGAATTTTTTATCTCCACGGCTTGTCCAATCTTACAATTGTCGCCAATGGAAGCGCAGCCCCTGATAAAACAATTCGGACCGACAATACAATCTTTTCCGATATAAACCGGGCCCTCGATATATACTCCGCTTTTAATTATCGTTCCCTTGCCCACGAATATCTCGCCCTTGATCGTGACATTTTTTTCTATTGTGCCTTGCTTTTCTTTTTTAATGTTTTTGAACAATATGCTCATCGCGTCATCCAAAATATCCCAAGGATATGACGCTGGAAACCAATTTTTAGCCACAACGAACCGCAGATCGTTTTCGCTTATAAACTGCTTCAAATAATCGGTAAATTCGTATTCGCCCCTTGCCGATCTTTCCACATTGTAATTAAAAATTGATTTCGGGATATAATAAAGTGCGGCATTGATCAAATTCGTAGACGGATTTTCCGGTTTTTCGATTATCGCTTTTACTCTGTCCCCTTCTATTGAAACGACACCAAACGCGGAAGGGTTATGGTGCTCTTTTACCAAGACGCACGGAAAATTTTTAACTATTTTTTTAATGTCTTCCTGAAAATACAGATCATCTCCATTCAGGAGTAAAAACTTTTCGTCCAAATTATCAAAAGCCAGCTTAGCGGCGCTGCCGGTACCGCTGATATTTTCGTCTTTAATATACGTAATTTTAATTCCTCTATAATTATCCCCTATTAATTCCTTTATCATCTCGCCCTTATAACCAACCACTATAATCACCTCGTTCGCGATACCAACCAATTGATCCAAATTATATTCCAAAATTGATTTCCCAAAAACAGAAAAAAGCGGCTTTGGCTTTGTTAGAGACATTGGCCAAAATCTTACTCCGTTTCCGGCTGCTAATATTACGGCTTGCATATTAAATAATATTTAAAATTATTTTGTTTAACTTTCTCGGATTGTGAATTATCGGCCCGTCTATTTCCAAAAGATCATCACCGATAAATTTTTTGGCATCCAAATCATCAGGTACATTAACCATTTCCATAAGTTCCGGATGCTTTTCTTTGTGTTCTGCTAACCTGTCCGAATCAGGTTCCGCGTTATTATAAATAATATGATCAACGGGACCCCCCAAATATCTCTCAATCTCATCAGCGAAATCCTTCACATTAAAGGTATTTGATTCGCCCCGTTTCGTCATCAAATTACAGATAAATATTTTTTTCGCCTTTGTTTTCATTACCGCTTCACCAAGTCCACTGATAAGAAGAGTTTGCAAAAGTGATGAGTAAAGGTCGCCGGGACCGATTATAATCACATCCGCTTCGCCAATGTTTTTGACGGTTCTTGGGCAAACCTTGGCCTCCGGCTCCAGAAATATCTTTTTTATCCTCAAGTCGCTGTTGTGCTTCGGGATATCAATGTTTGTCTCGCCCATTATTTCTTCGTTATTTTCCAGGATTGCATGCAAATGCGAATCAGTGATCGTAGCCGGCAAAATTCTGTGGCGCTCATCTAAAAAATCGTTAATTCTCTCAAAAAAATCCCGGTAATTGCCGCAAGAAAGATAAAGCCCGGACAATATAATATTTCCCACCACGTGATTATCAAGTTCGCCTCCGGAAAAACGATAAGTAAAACATTTTTTAACGTCAAGAGGAAAATCAGCCAATTCTATGAAAGCTTTTCTGATGTCGCCGAAAGAGATCGTATGATAATCGTTTCGCAATTTTCCGGCCGAACCGCCGGAATCCAAAACCGCGGAAATAACAGCCAAATGATGCTGTGATTTTTTCAATTCCGAAAGCACGGCCTTTGGCATCGCGCTTCCCCCGCCGATGCAAACTATCTTTTTCCGGCTTTTTAATAGTGAGCCTCCAAACATTTTTCTATTGTTTGATTATCTCCCAATAATTCGCGGACACTTTCTTCAAAAACCGGCTTTTCTTTTTTATAAAATATTCCCAAAGGAATTTTTCCTTCGCCGTTGTAATTCCATTCTTTGATCAATTTAATTGCGCTCTCCCTGGAATCCAAAACGGTATTTTCCGTTTCATATATTCTTTCGTTATAAAACTGGATGGGGTTGTAAAAAGAGACGCAAGGCTGAAGCACTTCTATAAAAGCAAATCCCTTATGCTTGTGAGCCGCCAGGATCAGTTTTTGCAAATGGTCTGTTTTCGAGGAAAACCCCCTCGCGATAAACGAGGCGTTGCTCGCGAGCATCAATTCCAAGGGGTTCAACGGGTCTTCCACATTTCCCATAGGCGTTGACCTGCTCTTCAATCCCTTTGGCGACGCGGCGGTAAATTGCCCGGTCGTCAATCCGAACAAGCGATTGTTGTGTAATATCACTTTAATGTTGGCGTTCCTCTTAGCAGCGTGAATAAGATGGTCCAACCCTTCATTCAGGGACGCACCGTCTCCAGTAAAGACAAAAACTTTGAGATTCGGATTCGCCAGTTTTGTTCCCTCGGCCGTAGTTACCGGTCGGCCATGAAGGCCGATAAAAGTATTCAAATTCAAATAGTCGGCTATCTTTGAATTGCAGCCGATATCTCCAATGACAACAATATTCTCTCTTTTTTCTCCTTTGGCAACAATATCTTCGATCGCATTTTTAAAAGCACCTAGAATTCCAAAATTGCCACAGCCCGGACACCAGGTATTGGGACAATCGGTTAAAAAATTTGTTTTTTTATTTTCCATAGATTTTTATCACCAACTTTTTCCAAAAAGGTGGAGTGAATTTATATACTCTTTTTTACCCTGTTCTCTAATTCTTCCGCGGTGAACGGGCGTGAATCGAATTTTAATATTTTTTTATCAACCTTGATCCCGTTCAAAGCAAAAACTTTTGCCATCTGCCCCGTGGCATTGGCCTCAATCGAAATGATCTTCGTGCTTCCCTGTAAGGCTTTTTTAATTTGCTTTACCGGGAAGGGAGAAACAACAATGGGCTGAACAAGTTTTATCTTTAATCTTTGCGCGACTTCTTTTGCCGCGCCCGCCACGGAACCCCACGCGATAATTGCTGTTTTTGAACTCTTGTTGCCGAAAACTTTTATTGCCGGGAGATCATCCGCTTCTTTTTGCATTGCCTCATATTTGCGCAATCTCTTTTCTTGCATCGCTTTTATTTCTTCGTGCTCCACCTCAATCGTAATACCAGTTTCATTGTGCTCGTAGCTATTACCTTTCACAATCGCGTTCGGGGTCCCGGGGAAAGCCAAAGGTGAAATGCCGATTGCCGTGTCTTTGTATCTTTCGTAAGTACCTTTGCCTAGCCACAAATTTTCTTTTTCTTTTTTAACAGATTTTAAAACTTCTTTACTTACGCTAAATGTTCCTTCCGACACTTCTTTGTCAGTCAATAATATCACGGGGGTTTGGTATTTCCAGGCCAAATTTAAAATCTTACCGGACCAATAAAAAGATTCTTCCGCGTTAGACGGAGCAATCACAAATTTTTCAAAATCACCGTGTCCGGGAAACATCGCGAAAAGCAAATCGCTCTGCGCGCTGTATGTGGGCACGCCCGTTGCCGGTCCCATTCTCTGGCTGTCTATAACCACAAGCGGGGTTTCCGATTCCGCGGCCAAACTGATCGTCTCGGTCATCAAGGCAAATCCCCCACCCGACGTTCCCACAGCCGCACGCTTGCCCGCGTAAGCCGCGCCAATGGCTTCACTCGCGACCGCGATTT
Organism: Minisyncoccota bacterium; assembly: GCA_041649895.1. Classification (GTDB taxonomy): domain Bacteria; phylum Patescibacteriota; class Minisyncoccia; order Minisyncoccales; family Minisyncoccaceae; genus STD1-204. Next base: position 13,147 of record JBAZMG010000019.1, read on the forward strand.
CATTTTCCGCTTGAATCGCGAGAACTCCCAATTCTTTTTGGTGCTCGGCAAAATAATGCAAAATAGAACTCGCGGGAGTCATCGGGTAAGCAAAATATATTTCCAATCCCGCTTTTGTTAATCCAAGCACCGTCGCCTCATTGCCGGTCATCAGCATTTTCGGTGTGCTTTTGTTCTTTTCTATACTCAATAGATTTTTTGTTTCTTTATAAGCCGCTTCCGCTATCTCAATATTCTTTTCAATCTCTCTTCCCAATTCGCGCGTTAAAACTTCTTTTACGATCTTCCAATCAATACCAATCGCTTTCGCGAATCCGGCGATCAGAGCCGTGTTTGCCATAATTGGCAACCCGCCCAAATCTTTTACGATTTTCTCAGCTGAAACCGAAACACCCTCTTCTTTTCCGATGCTGCTGTTAAAGATCACCACTCCTCCCGCTTTCAAGTCTTTTTTATGCAAGAGTAATGTTTTTTTATCCAAAGCTAAAAGAAAATCGATCTTTTCCCGGCGATAATTAGATTCCGTTTCTGAAGCTGTAATTTGAGAAAAATTGTGTCCACCTTTTATAAGCGATTGATAATCGTCGTAAATGTATATATTGTAGCCTAATCTGTTTAGAAGTTTTGCGATGATAAGGCCTGCTTTCCTGCTCCCCTGCCCGGCAGCGCCCCCAACCAAAATAGAATATTCCAATTTCATTTGTTTTTACCCCCATCTTTTCAAAACCATTAAAAGGTGGGGGTGAATTAGATTAATTACATTTCCGATTATACTATAAAAAATACAAAGAATAAACCCTCTTTTATCTCGCCGAAGCCCGCGGGGCAAAGGCGGGCCTCGCGTTAAACCATTGATTAGTAAAACCCAAAACTCATTTCAATGTTTGGGGAGTGTGTCCCCAAACATTCTGAAAGATTAGTTTTCTGCGTAATTGTTTGATAATTCCGCGAGACGCTGTTGGTATTCAGATGATTCTATTCCCCGTTTTACCAAAAGCTTGTTTAGTCCGGCAAAATACATTTGCTGAATTTGGGAAGTAGGCATCGCAGCATTGTATATGCGAAGCTCGTCTATCAAACCATCGTATTCTTCGGCTCCGGTAAAAAAATCGTAATAACCCACAAGTAGTTGTTGGCTTACATTGTCTTTTATTCCATAAGTAACGGGACTTATTTGGTTATCGAAAATACCATTAATATATAATTTATAAAAATTATTCTTTTTAAGTGTTGCTACCAAATATGTCCATGTATTATATTTAATATTGGTTGTACTGTTAAAATAATGTTGTGTATTGTCATCACCCCTAATCCATGTGAACCAGTAATTGCTTGAAGGTCCATTTGTTCCTAATATATAGCCTGGGTCGGCCTTTCTTACAATGAAGCCGCCAGAAGATAAAGGGTACGCCCAAGCACTAATCGTAATTTCATCGATAATATTCAAATTTGCCCCACTCCCGCAACCCACATAATCATCTGTTCCATCAAACTTTAAACAATTGCCAGATACACATCCCGTTGTTTGTAATTGGGGAAGATTTTGAGATCCTCCGGAACCATTAAGAGTTCCCGTGTTTCCTCCGCTCCAAGAATCGGGTGTTTGGTTGGCGGCCGGAACATTAACCTGATCAAGTTTCCATTCAGATACCAAATTACTCATTAAAGAATTCCGGAGAGAATTAGCAAATACTTGATATTTGGCAATATTTGCTTTTTCAGTCGTTGAGTTCATTCCTACAATAATCAAAGCGGATAGTATTCCAATAATAGCTATTACCACCAATAGCTCGATCAATGTAAACGCTAATTTTATTTTTCTATTTCTGTTCATTTTCTTGATGTTTAGGAGCTAAGCTCCCAAACATTACCTCACCTCGCCGTAGCTCCAACGGAGCGGAGGAGGGTTATTCTTTTACGTAATTGTTTGATAATTCGGCTAAGCGTTGTTGGTAATCGGTTTGGGTGATTTGGTTTTTGGCGAAGAGTTTGTTGATGCCCGCAAAATAATCCTGCTGAATTTGCGAAGTGGGCATTGCCGCATCAAATATTCGTACTTCGTCTATTGACCCGCTAAAAGGGAAGTTATTAGCATCAGTTAAGTCCCCTATTTTTAATGATTCGTTGTTCGCCACCGGATTTATTGTTCTTGTTACGGTTGGAGTTTTTTTGATTCCATTTGTATAAGAAATTAATTCTGTACCATCTAATACAAATACCATAAAACACCATTGATTCTCTAAAAAACTAAGACTCTGCACGCCAACATATGTAGATAAATTTCCTACATAAAAATATGCTGATCCATTATAAGTATAAACATAATAATTTACATCTTGAGCTCCCCCGCTATTTCCCTTATCTAAAATTCCTTTTGACGCATACGCAGACGCTGTCTGTTTTATCCAAAAAGAAATAGTCATATTGCTCGTAATGTCCAATAAATTATTATCAGGAACAATGATGTAATTACTGCCTCCATCAAACTTCAAACAGGTTCCGGATATACAATTAGAGCTACTCATCCATCCGGAAGTGTGCGTATCTCCATACCCGGCCGTTGTATTTCCAAAACCATTGAGAGTTCCGGTATTGCCTCCACTCCAAGAATCGGTTGCTGTTGTTCCGGAGCCATTATCCAGTCTCCACTCGGAAACCAAATTACCCATTAAAGAATTACGCAGAGAATTCGCAAACACCTGGGACTTAGCGATTGATGCTTTTTGCGTTGTTGAATTCATCCCCACAACGATCAACGCGGATAGTATTCCAATAATAGCTATTACCACCAATAACTCAATCAGCGTGAATGCAAATTGTTTTTTTGTGTTATTATCCATTGTTTTTCTATGTTTGGGGGTTAAACCACCAAACATTACCTCGCCTCGCCGTAGCTCCAACGGAGCGGAGGAGGGTTATTCTTTTACGTAATTGTTTGATAATTCAGCAAGACGCTGTTGATAATCGGTTTGGGTGATTTGGTTTTTGGCGAAAAGTTTGTTTAACCCTGCAAAATAGTCTTGTTGAATTTGTGAAGTCGGCATCGCTACGTCAAATACGCGAACATCATCTATTGTGCCATTAAAAAAATAGGCTGCTACGGCATTATTTTTTCCAATTCTTGCTCCATTATAGGTATAAGTAGAAAATGTTGGAACCGCGCTATTTTCTGACACTCCATCAACATAAATTTTTGTAGTTGTTCCGTCAGAAGTTCCCGCAAGATAATGCCATGCATTATTAGTAATAGATGTCGTACCTATCGCATTCGTGCCATATACATATAATATTGCTTTGTCGCTCGCATTAATTGCCAATGTCCTATCTTTATTACTAGC
>JBAZMG010000020.1:0-16259 GCA_041649895.1 Minisyncoccota bacterium
CAAACTTACTTTTAGTATTTCTGGTTTTTGAAATCTTTCTAAAGAAAGATTAGTAACCTCCGACCAATATTTCTCAGCTTCTTTAACATTACCGTTTTCGGCTATCCTGACCATTATTTTAACTTTACTGTCTTTCACCAAAATAATCTCTCTAAAGAATCTCATCATTATTTTTACCATATCAGCATCCGTATTTGTAAAAATAGCACTGAGATTACTATTACTATTATACCCTTCAGCCCAATAAAGCATTGCGCCGCTGATTAATAAATTACTGTTAATTTTTGAATCTTTTAGTTTTTCTTCGGCCCAAACCAGGGAATCTCTTTTATCTTTTTGCGCCTTTTCCATTACATTCTTAATCAGGCTCGTATTTCTCTTTTTGTCTCTTAAGCGTTCTACTTGCTTTTTGGTTAATTTAATATGAGAACACCAACGCCATATAGTGCCGTGTCCCGCCGGGACTATGTCTCTAATCTCATTATATGAAAGCCCCTCTTTTCTTAATAATATTGCTTTATTATATAATTCTTTTCCTTTTGACATTATACAATGTTAGCAATTTTTACCAAAAATTACAACACGAATTAACTTGCAAAATGACCCTATTTATAATACAATTTCAATTGTTGAATGGGCCTGTAGTATAATGGTATCACGAATCCATGGCATGGATTTAATCGGGGTCCGATTCCCCGCAGGTCCACAAATAGTAATCTCTTCGGGGGAATCGAAGGCGGAGGCGCGACGGCGCCGATCCGGGCCTGAGGAAAATTTCAACAGAAATTTATCCGAAGGTGGCCCCCCCGGGGGGGCCCACCACTCCGCTCGCTAAAGCGAGCTTCGCGGTGCAAGCACTTGCACGGCAAATTGATTGTAGCGCGCACGAAAAAACCACCCATTGGGTGGCTTTTGTTTTCGTGTAATTTATCTTACAGCGTCTTTCAATCCTTTTCCAGCTTTGAATTTAGGAGTTTTCATTGCCGGGATCTTGATCTTTTCTCCTGTCTTGGGATTTCTTCCGTCTCGAGCGGCACGTTTGCCGACTTTAAAGCTTCCAAAGCCGGTCAAAACAACCTCACCGCCTTTTGCCAATGTCTTTGTAATTTCATCAAGAACAGTGTTCAACGCCATAGCGGCGTCTTTTTTCGCAATAGCAGTACTCTTTACTATTGCTTCGATCATATCTTCTTTTGTCATAATTTTGTAAACTTAGATGTGTCATTTGCCACAAATAAGCTGTTAGCATTTGTCGACCTTTTTGTCTAATTATTTTGCGATTTCCAATACTCTCATTTCTCTTATCAAATTTACTTTGATCTCACCGGGATATTTCAAGTCTTGCTGTATCTTTTGCGCGATCTCGCGAGCAAGCTTGTGCGCGGTCAAATCATCGATCTCTTTCGGCTTTACGAATACTCGTAATTCCCTACCCCCCTGTATCGCGTAAGCTTTTTCTATTCCTCCAAAAGACAAAGCAATGTCTTCCAAATCTTCCAATCTTTTCAAATAATTTTCCAAATTATCTTTTCTCGCTCCCGGTCTTGCTCCGGAAATCTGGTCCGCGGTCTGCACTATCCTCGCTTCCAAGCTTTCATACGGATATTCTTCATGATGTGATCTGACGGCTGTAATTATCGCCGGATCCATTTCAAATTTTTCCAATATCTTCGCTCCGATATCAGTATGCGACCCTTCTATCTTATAGTCAAGCGCTTTTCCGATGTCGTGGAGCAATCCCGCCTTTTTACAAAGCGCCACATTCAGCCCCAATTCGGAAGCAATGGCCGAAGCCAAATGCGCGACTTCTATCGAATGGCTCAGCACGTTTTGCCCATAACTCGTCCTGTATTGCAGTCTTCCCAATACTTGCACCAGCTTTTCCGGCAGATCGAGAACCCCTGTTTCGTACACCGCAGCCTCGCCCGCTTCTTTTATTTTCTTGTTAATTTCCTGTTCCGCCTTTTCAATCTCCTGCTCGATCCTTTGCGGCTGTATCCTGCCATCACGAAGCAATTTTTCCAAAGCTATCTTCGCGATCTCGCGCCTTATCGGATTAAAGCTGGAGATGATCACCATTCCCGGCGTCTCGTCAACGATCAATTCCACTCCCGCCGCTTTTTCAAATGCCCGAATGTTCCTCCCCTCTTTTCCGATGATCCTGCCTTTTATCTCGTCCGACGGTATGGCAACGGAAGATGTGGTGATCTCTTGGGCTTGCGACAAAGCGTATCCCTGAATCGCGACAGCTAAAATTTCTTTAGCTTTTTTTTCATACTGCTCGGTTCCTCTCTCCGCCAGTTTTCTCTCGCGCTCAAGCAAATCCGCCTGGTATTCCCTTTCCGCTTTTTCCAAAAGCGCGTCCCTGGCTTGCTCTTTGTTCAATCCCGCGATATTTTCGAGCTTCTTAATCGATTCTTCTTTTAATGAATCCAGATCCGATTTGATCTCTTTTAATTTTTCCAGCTTGTCAAAAACTTCTTTTTCCTTTTTTGTCGTTTCTTTTTCCTTGCTCTCGATCTCTTCTTCCTTTTTAAAGATACGATTCTCCGCCTTAATGATCACTTTCTGTCTCTCTTCGATATCGGCATAAGTTTTTTGTTCTATCGCTTCGGCCTTCTCTCTCGCCTTGCTCATCAATTCCTCGGCTGTTTGTTTGGTTAACGCGATCTTTTTTTGCAACTCCGCTTCAATCGTACCCGCTCTTTTTCTCGCTATAGACTGACGCACATAATAACCAATGATCGCGCCTACGATAAGAGCTGTTGTCGCCGCACCCACTACCATCCATAATTCTATCATATATTAAGTTGAAATTCGGCTCGTTTTAAAATAAATCCAAATCAACACACTTCTTAATTGCGTTTTTACTATTGAAATATTGATTAAGATGAAAAAATGTAATACTTTTCGCTTCCATATTCTCGTTTTCCGAAAAACTCTTTATTATTTTAAACAGATACCAAAATTCAAAAATTACTAATAATATCGAAATTTTAATTTCTAAGCGGATTATAACAAAAAACCCTTGTAAATACAAGGGTTTTTCTTATTCCACCGTTTTTTCAGTTTAATAGGGTGAAAGCTCCTGCCATTTCGGTATGGGACGGAATATTGCCGAACAAGAGGAATCGGTCCCTCCTCCTATGTCATTACAGGTCCAGGTCCACGGGCCCGTTCCTGTAACAGCGGAGGGCACTCCCGCGCCGCATAGATTTGTTGTAGGCATAACAGAAATAGGTGTACCGTCAGCCGAACCGCAAATACCATTAATAACTTCACCCGACATATTAGCCACACCCACATCGGTTTTACCGCCATTGGCTCCAACACACTCCCATGTATAAATATGCAATACATTATCTGTTGTAACCGCGGATGACGTGCCCTCAGTACATAGATTTGTTGTTGGCGGCCACGAAACAGTTGAATAGTTGGCTGAACCGCAATGTCCGTCAATAATACTGCCGGTTAAATTCGCGTAACAACTGTCATCAGTGTGATTTGTGCCGCTGCCGTCGCAAGTCCAAGTCCATGGGCCGGAGCCGCTAACAGCCGAGGCCGAACCGGCGGTACACAGATTTGTTGTTGGCGCGCTTGTCACTGTTGTACCACTTGATGAGCCGCAATCACCATTAACAATCGAACAAATAGGAAAAGTTCCGACTGTTCCATCAATATATTGATCAATTATAAAAACATCATTGAAATCGGAATAACCATTATTATTAACATCAATAAGGTTTTGGGGCAAAATTTCCAAATCATGAAAAGCCAACCATCCGTCGTAAGCGCTAATAGCTCCACTTGAATCGATATCTCCATAAGTACCGCACGGACGAGCCCTTGTGGATTGATTTGCTGAACAACTGTCGGTTTCACCTCCCCCAGAACCAGCGCAAGTCCATGTAAATGTTGTTTGATTAACTGTCACAGCCGAAGCTGTCCCTGAATTACATAAATCAGTTGAAGGCGAAGAATAAAATGATTGGCCGTCTGACGCGCCACAAACGCCATTAGGAATCGACTCTTCCGAATCAAAAACGCCAGTGGGTTCTGTGGCAGAATATTTTCGCGCCGCGACCCAATCCACATCTAATTGATAAGCGGCATTCCAGGGCGACACTTCGTCAATATGAACCTTGTATGCCCCTGAAGGCATGGTGTCCGTTCTTGATGCTTTTACCGCATCATCTACCAATACTTCTTGAGATGTCCCCGCCATTTTTAACGTACCCCTATAAAAAGTTGATGCTGCCTCCGACGAAGAATAATTTGTGGGCCCAACTTGCGTCACCAAATTGGACGGCTGGCTATACCCTCCAGCTATCATATGTTCCGTATGATTCCCTCCGGGAAGATAAGGATATGTCGGATTGGTTGATGTCGCGAAACCGATTTCACCATAATATCTAGTAGCATTTTGCCGGTACCTCGTTTCTAAAACAACCGGTGCGTCAAAAGTTTGTACTGAACGAATGTACTGGTTATTGCTATTTCCGGTCGGAGAATACAGCGAAGCCAAACTACTGGAAATGGTAAGAGTGGCCGATCCCCACTTACTGCTAGTCCACTTTGCGGCGTCAAGAGTGCTACCCAAAAAATGATCAAACAATATAAAAGTATCATCCCCATCGCTTGTTGTCTCCGCGGAGGCATTGCCATAATAGACATAAATTGAAGTGCCACCGGTCGGTATGCTTGGAACCTCTACCCAAAAAGTAGCGCTCGTACTGTCTGTTTTTAATTCAAGCCAATAATTAATTTCAGTGGAACCATCTCCCGAAGTAAATCGGATATCGTCGAAGTCGGGCTGCATATGGGCATTATAAGGAATAACTTCTTCTATTTGATAGTCGGTCAAAGCGCTACCAGTGTTAGTAATATCTATTCTTTCCCGATAATCCCATCCCGGAAGCCAACCTCCTCCTATTTTGTTGGCGCTACAAGAATCGGTTATACCATTTCCAGTACAAGTCCATGTCCACGGTCCCGAACCGGAAACAACAGATGCAGTTCCGCCACTACAAAGGTTTACTGTTGGAGCGGAAGAAAAATTACTTCCGTCAGCTGATCCGCAAACTCCATTATTAGATTCTTCTGTACCTATAGTTGTAGTCGGATCAGTGGTAAAATATTTACGGACAGCAACCCAATTGTAACTACCCGCAATAACGGAACTGGTACCGGAATATGCAGCAATATAAGGAACAAAAGTAGTGGGATTAACGGTTCTTGCCCAGCTTGCCCAAGAGCCAAAATCTCTCCTGGCATAAAGAAGATCGGCATCTGGGTTATATCTAGTTTCCAAGACATAATCCGTATTATACGCAAGAGACGACTCAAGATTCGATCCCCAGGCTACACCTTCGTGAAGGAAAGCACGAGTCACAAGTGTCCCGCCCGGAGTAGAATTATATCCGAATGTGTGTGCGTACAAATTATCAGAAAGCAATCTTATTGATGAATCACCACCTGAACTGGTTTGTACTGACATCTTTGCCATAGTAATTGTATCTTGGCTTGTTGTTCCATATTTCGCGCGATATCTGATCTGCTCATCGGTAGAATCGCAAGTAAATGTCAATTTGCTATTCGACACACTTACAGTAGGGGTACCGGTACTCGTAACAACTGTCCATTTGGTTGCCGTATCAAGACTTGAACCGGGGAAGTCGTCAAAAAATATAAAAGTATTGTCCCCGTTAGAAGTTGTGGCAACAGAAGCATTACCATAATACATATATATGGAAGTTCCCCCGACGGGCACGCTAGAAACTTTTACCCAAAATGTAGCTGTCGTACTGTCCGTCTTTGATTCCATCCAATAACTCAGTTCAGTGGAGCCATCATTTGAAGTAAAGCGAATATCGTCAAAATCCGCCTGCATATTTGAGTTCCACGGTACAACGACCTTAATCTGATAATCTGTTATAGCGATACCTAGATCAGCAACAGTCACCGGCTTTCTATAATTCCACTCCGCCACCCATCCTCCTCCTGCTTTATTGGCCGAACAATTAACTGCCAAGCTATCACTTCCCGTACACGTCCATGTGTAAGTTGTGGCGCCGGTTGTTACCGAAGAAGCTGTTCCTCCGTTCGTGGCACAAAGATTTATTGTCGGAGGAAAAGAATACGTTGCTCCATTCGCGGATCCACAAGTTGTTTTGTAAGTATAACAACCAGCATCTGTACCCGGAGAATTTGTGCAACTCCACAGCCAACTCGTCCCCGCTAATGTTACCGTGGTGTTAGTTCCATATTGGCAGAGGTTTGTTGCCGGTTCGTCTCTTCGTACCGTATTGTGATAAGTTCCGCACGCAACTTTGTTTGCGTTGCAAGTTGCGGTCGTCCCCCCGCCAGTACCACCGCAGCCCCAACTCCATGAAGAGCCGTTGTCTGTGAAAGAAGTGAATGTTCCCGCACTACATCTCTCCGCAGCAGTGTCTATGTCCGCTGTTTGATAATATCCATGGGTATCGGCTGTACCACAAGCGCCGTTAACGGGAGTTGATGTTCTTACAGCGCTACAAGTATCATCATTTGTTCCCCCGTTAGAACCATAACATGTCCACACTGCTCCTCCTCCGGGAACCGGAAAAGTAAGTCCTGCAGTAGGCGTGCCCGTTGCACACAAAGTATATGGAGGCCAATCAGTGTCGCTGTAAAGATAAGTGTGGCCCTTAGCCGTGCCGCAAGAACCGTTTACAGCAGGGGGAGTTTCTTCCGTCCCTAAGCTATTGGTGGGTTCTGTTTCAACAACTTTTCTGACAACAACCCAATCAAGCAAAAGAGAGCTATTGTATTGATCTAGCGTCACCTTAACCGATTCACTGTCTGTGGGAATTTGAACAGTATGAGTACTTACCAGTGCGTCATTAGCGTAAAACTTTATATTAGTTGATGCATTTCTCCTAACTTCGTAAATTCTATATCCCGCGACATAAGGAAATGACTTTACCTCTGTTGTGGTATTCCAAGTAACAGAGGTCAGCGGACCGTAAACCTTGGCATATTTTGTTGCTGACGCAAAACCCAAACCATAAGCGGTCGGTGAGGACGGCGGCGTTGCTCTGGACCTCATTGCATAACCTGTCCCAAATGTAGCGATACTTGAAATTCCAGAAGGAGGACTTGCATCCATTGCGATAGTACAAATGCTACCCGAAACAGTAACGCTGCGACCTAAAAGATTTGTCCATTTGGCTCCGTCAAGGGAGGTTCCTGGAAAATCGTCAAACAACGCAAAAGTATCATCTCCATTGGAAGTTGTAGAAACCCCCGCGTTGCCATAATAAACATATATAGTGGAAGTGCTGGTTGGTATACTTGAAACCTTTACCCAAAACGTAGCGGTAGAACTGTCTGTCTTTGACTCTATCCAATAACTTAATTCCGTTGATCCGCCACTGTCGGTAAAACGGATATCATCAAAGTCTGTTTGTATGTGTGCATTATAGGCAACAACTACTTTAATCTGATAATCTGTAAGGGCTCCGCCACTGCTATTGGTAATAGTTATCGGTTTCCTGTAGCTCCAACCGGTAAGCCAGCTCTCTCCAGCCGCAAAAACTTGTTCTTTATTAAAATTTGATTTTAGTTGCGGATAAAAAAATCCAACAGCTGTTAAAATCAGAATTGCAAAAAAAACAAGTATTAAGGTTTTGCGCTTTTTACCAAAAAAATTCCACATATGTTTGCTAAAATAATTTATTATTAATGAGTTATTATTTTTGCCCGATCAAATCGGACAAGTTTACATATATTATCTCTGTATTCAATTTGTTTGTCAATAATTTTTAGAAAAATTAACAAAAACAGGGGGGTTATCCCCTGTTTTAATATTTTACGGATTACCTTCAATCCATCCGGGTAAATTAACTTTTGCCGTCGCGCATTCATTCGCGCCGCACATCCACTCCCAGGGGTCGGCAGCCGAGCCGCTACCCGATATGACCGGCGAGGGCGTTACGGTTTCGTTGCAGAGATTTGTAGTTGGGATTGTCGCGGAAACTCTATGATGGGCAGTGCCGCAAGTCAACGCCGGCTTATTGGCTGAACAAGAATCGGTTGATCCGCCGCCACTACCGACACAGGTCCAAGTCCACGGACCGGAACCATTCACCGAGGTTGAACTTCCCGCGTTGCAAAGATTCGTCGTTGGTTTTGTCGTAGTAATACTCCCATCAGCGGAACCGCAAAACCCGTCCACGGCTGAAATTGATTTATTGGCCGAGCAAGATCGGTTCACTCCCCCATCCGCCCCATAACAAACCCAGGTCCATGGGCCCGTGCCGCTAACAATAGGCGCGACACTTGAATAGTCGCAAAGATTTGTTGATGGTTTCGAAGAAAAAGATTTTCCATCGGAAGATCCGCAATCTCCGGGAGTCTGAGTTGGAGTTGCCGCTGTTTTGTTCGCGGAACAACTTTTATTCGTTCCGCCATTAATTCCATTGCACGTCCAAGTCCAAGGACCGGAACCATTGACTGCTGAAGCGCTACCCGCACTACAAAGATTTATGGTTGGTTTTGTGGATACCGTACTACCATTTGCGGACCCACAAAAGGCATCAACTCGCTCATAAGCATAACACCCGGCCGTAGCGCCGCCATTAATTCCATTACACGGCCATAACCAAGAATTTGATCCGGAAATAAGCACAGTGCCCGCGATTCCGGCATTACAAAGATTTGTTGTCGGCTTTGTATAATATATTTGCGTATGAGATGAGCCGCAAGCGCCGTTTATAACTACGGGTGGCGCTGATTTATTCGCTGAACAAGAATCGGTTGATCCGCCACCACTACCGGCACAGATCCAGGTCCACGGACCCGAACCATTGACTGTTGACGCGCTACCGGCAGAACATAAATTCGTTGTCGGTTTAGCTGAGACAGTGCTGCCGTCCGCGGAACCGCAATTACCATTCACGACAGGTGTTGATTTGTTCGCAGAACAACTCACACTCGTGCCATTGTTAATTCCATTACAGGTCCAAGTCCACGGACCGGAACCATTGACCGAAGAAGCGGTACCGGCAAGGCAAAGATTTGTTGTCGGTTTTGTGGGCACACTACTTCCATTAGCGGACCCGCAATTGCCATTAATTTTTTGATAAGCAAAACAGCCCATATTCGAACCGCCATTACTGCCATTGCATTGCCACAACCAAGAATTCGATCCGGAAGCAAGTACTGATCCCGGAGTTCCCGTGTTGCACAAATTCGTCGTTGGCTTAGTATAATAATATTGCTTGTTTGATGAACCGCAAGCGCCGTTTACTGCCGGAGCGGTTTTATTCGCGCTACAAGTCGCGTTCGTCCCGCCACCACTACCATTACAAACCCACGTCCAAGGACCGGATCCATTCACTATTGACGCGGTACCGGCGGAACACAAATTCGTTGTCGGTTTTGTCGCGACCGTGGTGCCGTTCGCGGAACCGCAAGCGCCGTCTATTCCTCCGCCCGGGTTGGGACAGGTAGCCTGGATACCTCCGGCTCCGGGATCTTGATGAACGATACACAGATCATTTGATTCAACGAAAGTCAGAGGATCGTATTTCGCGCAACTCCACTCCCAAATCCATCCGGTCTCGGTCATCCAAGAACCAAGCCAGTGCACGGTATACGAATTGTCTTTACAAAGACAGGTTGATGGGCTGGCTCCGCACCCGGAAGCGAAAATATTATTGGTCGGCAAAAAACCGATCAAACATATCAACGAACAAAGGAGAGTCATTTTAATATCTTTAAAATTCATATACTTGTCCCCATCTTTTTATAAAAGGTGGGGGGTGAAACCCGCTTTTAAAAAGATGAGCGATTAATTGCTTTTTATTTATTTATTAATACAATTATCTAACTATAAAAACCGTTTGTCAATCAAAAAACCCCGAACCTTTAGCCGGGGTTTTTATCATTAAATTCTATTTTTTCGGAACAAGAACTTCGTCGATCACTCCGTATTCTTTAGCCTCAGAGGCGGATAAATAAAAATCTCTGTCCGTGTCCTTGGCGATCTTTGCCAAGGGCTGGCCTGTGTGCCTTGCCAGGATCTTGTTCATACTCTCTTTAATCTTCAATATTTGCTTCGCGGTTATCTCAATTTCCGAAGCCTGTCCTTTTACTCCTCCCATTACCTGGTGAAGCAAAATTTCCGAATTCGGCAAAGCGTATCTCTTGCCTTTCGCTCCGGCCGCCAAGATCATCGCTCCCATTGAAGCGGATAGACCGATGGAAACCGTGGACACGTCAGGCTGAATATATTGCATCGTGTCATAGATCGCCAAACCGGCTGTAACCGAACCACCGGGACTGTTTATGTATAATTGGATATCTCTTTTCGGATCTTTTGACGCGAGGAAAAGCAGCTGCGCCACCACCGAGTTGGCGGTGTAGTCATCCACCACTCCGGCCAAAAGTATGATCCTGTCTTTCAACAATCTGGAGTAGATGTCGTAGGCTCTTTCTCCGGACTGCGATTTTTCTATTACCGTAGGTATTAAAGCCATATTATTAGAATCATGAATAAAGAATCAGGAATCAAGAATATTATTTCTTCAATCCAATTTCTTTAATCGATCCATTACTAATTAATAATCTAATAAAAATAAAAATCGTGAATAAAAAATTAAGAATTTGGTAACTGGCTTCGCCGCTTTTTATTAGGCTATTTCCTTTTTAAGAATTCTTACTTCTTGATTCTTACTTCTTACTTCTGTTGGGATGCTAGCAACCCAGCAGTTTGAAAATCTTTTCGCGCTTAATCTCGTCTTCTATATATAATCTCGTTTGCCCGTTTTCCATTTCTTGCCTCGCCTTGATCGGATCAGGATATTGCACCACCATCTCTCCTATTTTCGCCATAACCTCGGCTTCTTCAGCGACGATCTTCTCCTCTTTTTCTATTTGATTCAAGACCAAAAATACTTTTACCCTTTGCTCAGCGATCTTCCCAAAATCTTTTTTCACTTGCTCTTCGGTCTTCGCCACCTTTGCCAAATATTCTTCAAAAGGAATCTTCAATTCCACACTGACCCTGTTTTTTAAGTTATCGAACAAGGCGTGTTCTTCTCTTTCAATTAGAATTTCCGGCACGTCCACTTTGGTTTTGGCTGAGATCTTTTCCAATATTTCCGCCCGCTTTTTTTCCGAGCTCGCCGCTTCTTTTTCGTCTTTTATCCCTTTTCTAATATCCGCTTTCAAGGCTTCCATATTTTCAAAAGCACCCAATGTTTTCGCCCAATCGTCCGTTAATTCCGGAAGCTCTACTTTTTTCACTGACTCGGCCTTGACCCACGCTTTGATCTTTTCTTTTTTCTCTCCTTTGGTTCCGAGCGCAATCTGCCCTTCAAATTCTTTTTCTTCTTCTGCCTTGATGCCCAATAACGCCTCTTCCAAACCCTCAATATAGTGTCCCTTGCCGATTATAAATCCGTCTTTTTGCTCCGTCTTCGGCAGATCCATAGGACCATCCAAAAATTTAAAAACAAATTCCACCAGATCACCGGATTGCGCCGCACCTTCTTTTTGGGATAATTTTGCCCTTGATTGGCGCAGCCAATTAAGCGTGTCTTCCACTTCTTTGTCATCCACTTTTACTTCTTCAGCCTTTACTTCCGCCGCGATCTTTCTAATATCCGGTAACTCCACTTTCGGTAAAATATCTACTTCAAGGGAAAAAATAAACGGATTTCCTTTGGCCACTTTTGTAATCTCAACGTTCGGCTGGGAGATCGCTTCTATCTTGCTTTCTTTTAAAATTTTAATCCAGGTGTCGCGAATAGCCAATTCCGAAGCTTCGGAGAGCAATGCCTCAGGCTTTAGTTTTTCTTCCACCATTCCCGCGGGCACCTTACCTTTGCGAAAACCGGGCATTTCCGCTTCCGACGCCAAACCGTTCAACCCTTGCTTATAAAAAACTTCGAATTCGTCGGGAGTCAATTCAACCTCAATCTTTAATTTTGACCCGGGCAATTCTTTTATTTCGTATTTCATTTTATATCTTAATAATTTATTTTATTCTCCCTTTTCTTCCGATGAGTCTTCTTCGCTCGCCTCTTCTTCCGCGGCCTTCGCCTTTTTGGTCTTCGTCTTTTTTGTTGTCTTCTTCTTTTTCTCTCCTTCTTCCGCTTCTTCTGGAACATCTTCTTTCTCGGAAACATTGGTGTGCTCTATCGGTTCTTGATCGCTCTTTACGTCAATTTTCCAACCTGTTAATTTGGCCGCCAGTCTTACATTTTGCCCATCCTTGCCGATAGCCAAAGACAACTGATCCGATGGAACAATGACCATGGCGGTGTTTCTTGGCAATACTTTTACGTCAATCACTTTCGCCGGAGACAGAGCGTTTGTAATAAATCTCGCCGGATCATCGGAATATTCAATGATATCTATCTTTTCTCCGCCAAGCTCGGATATTACCGCGGAAACTCTCACTCCCCTCTGCCCCACCATCGCGCCGATCGGATCAACACCCTCCACGAGCGAAGCGGCCGCGATCTTAGTTCTCGAACCCGGCTCTCTCGCGATTGATTTTATCTCAACCTGATTGCTCGCGATCTCCGGCACTTCAAGCTCAAAAAGCTTTGAGATCAATTTCGGATAAATTCTGGATAATAGTATGATCGGCCCCTTGGGAGTTGTGTCCACCTTTAAAACATACAGCTTTAATCTTTGGCCTTCTTTGTAAAACTCGCCTCTGATCTGCTCTTCTTTCGGCAACACACCCAGACTCTTGCCGATATCAAAATAAATATTCGGACCCTCGATTCTCTGGACAATACCCGACACGATCTCGCCTTCTTTTGATTTATATTCTTCCAAAACCGCTTCTTTTTCCGCTTCCCTTATTTTTTGCAAGATCACTTGCTTCGCGGTTTGCGCGGCAATGCGGCCGAAGTCTTCTTTTTGTTCTATGGGAATGATCAACTCGTCCCCCACTTTCAATTCCGGATGTTCTTTCTCGGATTCTTCGATCAAGATATGCCTTTCCGGATTATACCTTACTCTTTTTTGCACTCCCTCTTCCAGGGGTGTCGCGTCTTCCGTATTCATCTCTGTTTCCGTTGGCCTGTAACTGTCTTTGATGTCAAAAGAAAATTGCTGTTTCGGTTCTTCTTCCTCTTCCTCATCCGTTGCGCCAAAGTTTTCGGGAATATATACCATTGTATCGTCCACTACGGTTTTGGTCCTCCAAAAATTAACTTTTCCGCTCTTGGAATCGATCTTGGCTTTGATCAATTGTCCTTTTTTGCCGTATTCCTTTTTGTATGCCGAAGCCAAGGCATGCTCCACTGTCTCTAAAACTTTTTCTTGCGATAATCCTTTTTCTTCCGTTATCTGGCTTAATGCCGATAAAAATGACTGAAAATCCATATTTATTCTATTACTTTAATTATATTTTTTATTGAATATATTTACCTTATTCACGAAAATTATTTTTTGGTTGAAGAATCAAGAATCAAAAATAAAGAATTCGGGTGCTGCCTTCGGCCGCTCTTTTAAAAATATTTTCTTGGGGGGTTTTCTTCTTAATTCTTGCTTCTTGCTTCTTAATTCTATCCCGTATATATAGGTAGACTGGTTTTGCTTACGGCTTTAACAAAAAAGCCGGAACCAATCCGACAATCAAAAATTCATTTCTTGTGTTCATTTTAACAGAATACCCCCGGTTGTCAAGTACCGCATTTTAATATAAAATACAAATTAATGGCAAAAGAAAAGCAAACTGAAAATGCGAAACCCGAGCCAAGAAAAAAAGCGGCAAGCGGGCCTAAACCGGGCGCGATCAACATACCGAAAAATGTTATTTTTTGCATTGAAAGATTGCGCGAAAAAGGGTTTGAGGCATATATTGTGGGCGGGTGTACCCGGGATTATTTACTCCAGATTGAGCCGTCGGATTGGGACATTGCCACGAATGCCTTCCCGGAAAACATTGAACAAGTTTTCGGCTCCGCGGGCATTAAAACATTTTACGAAAACATATTCGGCACAGTAGGCGTGGCCTTCCCCAAGAGCAAAAAGGCTGAACCCGAATATGAGATCATCGAAATTACCACTTATCGTTCGGAAAGTTCTTATTCGGACGCGCGCCATCCTGATAAAGTAGAATGGTCAAAAACCATTGACGAAGACTTGAAAAGAAGAGACTTTACCATTAACGCGATCGCCCTATCCCCCATTGCCGGAAAGAAGGAAATGGAGATTGTGGATCTGTTCAACGGACAAGACGATTTGCGCGACAAAATTATCCGCGCCGTCGGAAATCCGAACGAGAGATTTGGCGAAGACGCCCTAAGAATGATGCGTGCCATCAGATTTAAGACAACCTTGGGTCAGGGCTGGACCATTGAGCCCGAAACCATGGAGGCTATTATCGCGAATAGCGCTTTACTTAAAAAAATATCCTTTGAAAGGATTCGCGACGAATTTATTAAAATAATAAACAGCAAAAACGCGGCCAACGGCATTGAATTTTTAAGGCTAACGGGCTTATTAAAGCACATAATACCGGAGTTGGAAGAAGGCTACGGCGTTATGCAAAACAAGCATCATGTCTATGATTGCTACACACATAATGTCGAGTGCCTTAATTACGCGGCACAAAAAGGATTTAATACGCATATTCGCGTTGCCGCCTTGTTGCACGATATTGGTAAACCTAGGACAAAACACGGAACCGGCAAGGATGCTACGTTCTACAACCACGAAATAGTCAGCGCGAGGATGGCGGACAAGATTTTGACCCGCTTGCGCTTCCCCAAAAAAGACGCGGACAAGATATTAAAACTGGTCAGATATCATTTGTTTTATTACAATATCGACGAAGTTGGCGAATCCTCAATACGAAGATTATTAAGGAATGTCGGTCAGGAAAATATTGAGGATCTGCTTAAAATAAGAATGGCGGATCGCATTGGATCGGGGTGCCCCAAGGCGGAACCATATAAGCTGAGGCATCTGAAGTATATGATCGACAAGGTTTCGCAAGACCCGATCTCGGTAAAGATGCTCAAAGCGAATGGTGAAGACATAATGAAATTGTTAAAGATTGAGCCGGGACCGAAAATTGGACAAATACTTGATATTTTGCTAGAAGAAGTATTGAAAGAACCCAAGCAAAACACTAAAAAATATTTAACAGACAAGATTAAAGAACTCGGGCAAATGAATGAGCAAACACTGAAAGAATTGGCGCTAAAAGCCAAGCAATCAATCAACAAAACAGAGGTCAAAAAAGACGAAATGACAAAGGAAAAGTATTGGGTATCTTAATTCGGTTAACCAATCCCCTCTTTATATGTACTTGGGGTGTGTAATTTACCTTCTTTTTAATTTTTGTACTTTGTGTGAGTAATTGGTACTTAGGAGTGTCTAATTTTCTAGATAAAAGCCGCCAGAGGCGGCCTCCAAGCGCAAACTTCAAAATACTAATTACAAAGTACTGCTAATTTGAGTGAAACGAAAATTAGCCACGGGCCCGTAGTTAAACGGTATAATACTACTTTCGCATAGTAGCGTTAGGAGTTCAATTCTCCTCGGGTCCACAGTAAATTTTACTTCGTAAAATTATACCAGTAGTTAGTAATTTGTAGTTTGTAGTTGGGCCAAGGAATTATCAGGATATATAAAATTTGCCCCCAATCCGCCAGCCGGCGGAACAAATTATCACACAAAATACAATGGAAAATATTGAAAAAAATAGCGAAATAAAGGAAATAGAACTAGTTGGCTCTATTGTCATTGAAAACAAGGAGGGCAAAATTTTACTTACAAAATCGCCAAAGTGGAATAATAAATGGACACTGCCTGGCGGACACATTGAACCGGGAGAATCCATTGAAAATGGACTGTTAAGAGAAGCAAAAGAAGAAACAGGATTAAACAACCTTAAATCTCAAGGCATCATATCCTTTGGCGAACTAATAAACTCCAATGATTTTTATCGCCCGGCTCATTTTATTTATTTTGCTATTCTTTGTATAACCGACGAGAACGACATTACGCTGGAGAAAGACGAACTCAGTGAATATCTTTGGATTGAGCCAAATGGGGCATTAAATATGGATCTTGGCGAAAGTTATGATAAGGTTATCAATGATTATTTAAAGTTTAGAAACAGCGATGTCCGCAAAATGTCCACATAATGTCCGCATAATTTATGTGGACATATGCGGACACGAATCCGGACAAATCCGGACACAAATGCGGACATAAAATGTCCGCATAAATTGAGGGTATGTCCG
>JBAZMG010000021.1:0-15518 GCA_041649895.1 Minisyncoccota bacterium
ACGCGCCATCTTTGCTTATATCTTATTAAATTACAATTTATTACAAAGAACTAATTGTTTTTTCTTTGGACACTAGTGATAATATATATTAAAAAATTTCTATCATGAAAAGAATTATTATTTTCTTATTTGCGATTTTCTTTTTCTCTTCCTGGACGCAGCAGGAATCTCCTGATACTCTTACCGATTCCCGTGATGGTAAAGTATACAAAATTGTAACCATAGGTGATTAAGTGTGGATGGCCGAAAACCTTGCATATCTCCCTAAGGTGTTTGGTCCAACATCGGGAAGTGAAAACGATGGCCAAGGGTTTGGAGCGAAAAAAGAAGCATATTATTATGTATATGACTACGATGGTACAAATATAGAAGAAGCCAAGAAAATGGTTAACTACCAAATTTTTGGTGTGTTATATAACTTGCAAGCAGCAAAAAACGCTTGTCCCACTGGCTGGCATTTACCTAATCAATTTGAATGGGAAGATTTAGTAAAAGAAGTTGGTAAAAAGAAAGTTCGCGGCGGAAACATGAAAGAGACTGGGACAGCCCATTGGATGGAACCAAATTCAGGAGCAACAAACGAAAGTGGTTTCACAGGTCTTCCAGGGGGCTTCCGACTATACAACGGCTCCTTTGCGGGGATTGGTTATCAAGGTCGTTTTTGGTGTGATTGGTTTGGTGATTCGACAGCTTCGTTCTGGACTCTTTATTCTGAAGAATCCGGAATCTATAGTTTAAACCATTACGATTTTAAGGATATGGGTCTTTCTGTGCGTTGCTTAAAGTATTAGTTTATTTAGACTGTTTTTTGCACTTCAATATAAAAGCATTCAGATTGGTGAAGACGTAATTGTCTTGTGAGGGCGTAAAAATAAACGTATGTGTGCTATAGATTAGTTTGCAAACATTTTTATAACTCATTGATAATATTTACAACCTTACAATAATGAAAAAGATTGTTTTACTGTTTGCATTGGTGTTCATCTATTCCTGTACACCACAAGACGCTCCCAATACCTTTAGAGATAACCGTGATGGAAAAGTGTACAAAACGGCAACCATTGGAGAACAAGTATGGATGGTAGAAAACCTGGCATATCTGCCTAGTGTCGTAGGTCCGACAACAGGCTCAGAAGACTCAAGCCATGAAGCAGATCCATATTATTACGTTTATGGTTATAACGGTACAAGCGTAGCTGAAGCAAAATCCACACAAAACTACAAAACCTATGGTGTCCTCTATAACTGGAATGCGGCAAAGACAGGTTGCCCGGACGGCTGGCATTTACCCAGTAATGCAGATTTGACAATACTTACTAATTTTCTCGGAGGAGCAAGCGTTGCCGATGGCAAACTGAAAGAATCAGTGACCTCTCATTGGTACAGCCCCAATACCGGGGCCACCAACTCTGGCGGTTTTTCTGCCCTTCCGGGTGGTGGCCGCGGTGACGATGGAATAATCGATGCAATCGGTGAATACGGCGGCTGGTGGACTTCTACGCACTACGATGCTTTTAGCATCTGGGTCTTTGCCATGGCCTCCTATTCGGACTCCGTAGTCAAGGGCTACGAAGAAGACAATCCGTACGCGTTCTCTGTCAGTTGCTTACGGGATTAATTTTACTTTAATTTTTTACAGAGAATATCTTTCAAATAAAAACATATTGTAATAATGATTTAATTCTTAATACTATGAAACACCCATGATAGTGCATAAGCACAAACACTGATGAAAATTGAGTTGCAAACTGTGTACCTTTGATTTTAGTTTAACTAAATCAAAATACATGGCAAAGCAAACAATTGAATATGAGCAAGTCATCGAGCGAGGATGTGGTCTCGATGTACACCGAGATACAGTTGTAGCAACTGTGATGGGAAAGGGGCTTCAGACTGAAACCCGCACGTTTGGCACCACAACAAGTTCTTTGAAAGAATTGGGCGAGTGGCTCGAACATTTACAGGTAACCGATGGAGCGATGGAAAGTACCGGGGTTTATTGGAAACCCGTACTTCATGTACTTCGGGAGTATCCGATAAACCTGCTTGTGGTTAATGCAAGGCATATTAAAAATGTACCTGGCAGAAAGACAGACAAGGCAGATAGTCAATGGATATGCAAGTTGCTAATAAGCGGTTTGCTAAAGGGGAGTTTTATTCCACCTGAGAATATACAGGCTTTACGCGACATTCATCGCTACAAGAAAAAGCTGGTTGGTACAGTAGCCTCAGAGAAAAACCGCATCATACGGGTTTTAGAAGATGCAAACATCAAGTTATCGTCAGTTGTTTCGGACACATCAGGAGTTACAGCTACGTACCTAATCAATGGGTTGATAGAAGGTCGTAAGGATTTAGAAAAGCTTGTGTCAGAGTGTTACCATAAAAAACTTCAAGCTACACCCGAACAAATTGTAGAAGCAATTAAGGGAAGGCTTACACCACACCTAATGTTCTTACTCAAGTCCATGCAAAAGCATATTCAATCTGTCGAAGAACAGATTGCGGAAATTGATGCTGAGATAGAAAAGCACATCAAAGATTTTGAGAAAGAAATAGAGCTCTTACAAACTATTCCTGGAGTGGGCAAGGAAGGGGCAATAGGTATTGTGGCAGAAATAGGGGTTGATATGGAGGTGTTTCCAAGCGAGCATCATTTAGCCTCGCACTCAGGTATGTGTCCCGGCAACAATGAGAGTGCCGGTAAAAAAAAAGTTCAAGAACACGACAAGGAAACAAACATCTGAAAGCAACCCTTACAGAACTGGCATGGGGCGCCACTCGCACAAAGAAAAGTTTTTATAAAGCCAAATACGAAAGTTTGGTCGTACGCCGTGGAAAGAAACGGGCACTAATAGCGATAGGACATAAGATCCTTTGTGCATCTTACCACATCATAAAAAACAAAGAAGCCTTTAAAGAACTTGGTTACGAATACTTAGCAGAACGAAAAAAGAAAAACCGTTTGGAGTATTTGAAACGAGAGTTAAAGGAACAGGGATATAAAATAGAAAAAGCAGCATAGAAAAAAGCAAAAGGTCGTTTTTTACTGGTGGTTAACCCCGCTTATGAAACTGACATCAACAGATAAGCACAAACACATGTACCTCGAGTACGCGGATGAAATTTTAACTCCTTATCTGTTTTTCAATATGCTGATATTGTTTAATTTAATAATTATTTACGGATGAAAAAAACAATTTTAACGGCCCTGGCCGTTTTAGTGTGCCTGGCAGCTCATGCACAGTACGACAAAAGCATTGTTATTGAACAATTGCTTAAGACCGATACCACATCCATTGGACAAAAGATTGTCTACCCTCACTATGATAACGACCAGATTACGGTAGTCAGGGCAATAATACCCGCGGGTACATCAACAGGCTGGCATAAACATGATTTTCCCCTGGTTGCTTATGTGTTAAAGGGAACTGTAACACTTGAAACGGAAGATGGCAGAAAACTGCAGTTTAATGAGAATGACTCTTTTGTGGAAATGATTAACATTTACCACAATGGAATGAATAACGGGAAAGAAGACGTTGAATTGTTTGTGGTATATTTTGGAGGAAAAGAGGTGCCGTTGTCTACACGTAAATAATTTGCCTGTGGATATGAAACATCTTTTTATTTTCTTTCTTATTCCGGCGCTTTTGCTTCCGGGCTGTTACTCCTGTCAGTCTAATGACACTCCGGAAGTGACGACCCTGTGCAATCCAATGGATCTGAGCTATCGTTTTTGTTTAGATAAACCTTCACGACGCGAGGCCGCCGATCCCACTGTTGTATGGTTTCGTGACAGATACTACCTTTTTGCTTCCAAGTCCGGCGGGTACTGGCATTCCAAAGATTTAGCGGAATGGACATTTATTGAAACAACACAGATACCGGCCGAGGAATATGCGCCAACGGCCGTCGCACTGAACGATACCCTTTACTTTCTGGCTTCGTCAAATGAGCGGAGTACGGTATATAAGAGCGCTCATCCCCTGGAAGGAAAGTGGATAATTGCTGTGGAAGAACTGGAGCGGCCGATATGGGATCCGGCGTTTTTTCTGGACGATGACAACAGGCTTTATCTGTATTGGGGATGTTCGGACAGCCATCCCCTGTACGGAGTCGAAGTGGATTACAACAATCATTTTCGCTTTTTGGGCAAGCCGCTGGAACTGATTGCTGCAAATTCCGGTGAGCATGGCTGGGAAGTACCCGGAGACTATAATACAATCACAGAGCGGATGCCGTGGATTGAAGGAGCCTGGATGAATAAGATCAACGGGAAATACTACCTTCAGTATGCCGGACCGGGAACGGAATATAAAAGTTACTCAGACGGCGTGTATGTCTCGGACTGTCCCCTGGGCCCCTTTGTTTTACAAAAGCTCAATCCGTTTGCCTGTAAGCCCGAGGGCTTTGCTGCCGGAGCGGGCCATGGAAGCACTTTTGCTGACCGTTACGGAAATCTGTGGCACATAGGTACCATGACCATCTCACAAAAACATATGTTCGAGCGGCGACTTGGTTTGTTTCCCGTATTTACAGACGATGAAGGCACAATGTATTGCGATACCCGTTTTGGCGATTATCCTTATATCCTGCCCCATAAGAAAATCAATACTTTTGAAGATATTTTCCCCGGATGGATGTTGCTCTCATACAATAAACCGGTGGAGGTATCTTCCTTCGTGGATTCGTTACCGGCTTCCTATATGACAGACGAGGATATCCGTACGTACTGGGCCGCAAAAAGTGGAAATGAAGGAGTATATGCTTTGCTGGATTTGTCCAATACCTGTGCCGTATATGCCGTCCAGGTGAACTTTGCAGAACATGATACGGGCATCTATGGCAGACAGGAAGGTTTATGCTATAGGTATATCATAGAGTATTCAAAAGATAAGATCAACTGGAAAACGTTGATTGATAAATCTAAGGGAGGAGCGGACCGCTCACACGACTATACACAGTTAGAAGAGAAGGTGGAATGCAGGTATCTCAGAATAATAAATATTCAGATCCCTGGAGGTGCTTTTGCTTTGAGCGGGTTCAGGGTTTTCGGGAAAGGACAGGGAACTACCCCGGACAGAGTGACCGGTTTGAAAGCCGTACGTGATACCTTTGACCGCAGAAAAGTGCATCTTACCTGGAACCGCCCGGAAAATGCCACCGGCTATATCATCAGGTACGGTATTGACAGTACCCGTTTGTATATGAACTATATGGTATATCAGGATACTTCTCTTACCATAAACAGTCTGAATGCCCGTTACGATTACTATTTTACCATTGACGCTTTTAATGAGAACGGTTATTCATTACCTTTGTGAACTCAAAAAATCTGTTTATGGCACAAATAGTCGATGATATCTCCAGAACATTCAATGAGTACCTGCTCATTCCAGGCCTTACCGCCAAAGAATGTACCCCGGATAAGATCAATTTACAGACTCCTCTGGTTAAATTTTCAAAAGGAAAACGTCCCGATATAGTATTGAATATTCCTTTTGTATCGGCCATCATGCAATCTGTATCGGATTCAAATCTGGCCATTGCTCTGGCAAGAAACGGAGGTCTTTCTTTTATTTTTGGTTCTCAATCCATAGAAGACCAGGCCGAGATGGTCAGGAAGGTCAAGAAATTCAAAGCAGGCTTTGTGGTCAGTGATGCCAACCTGACTCCGGAACACACCCTGGCGGATATTATGGCTCTCAAGGAAAGGACGGGTTTTTCGACGATTGCTATTACGCACGACGGCACCTCGGGGGGTAAATTACTGGGCCTTGTTACCAGTCGCGACTATAGGCCGGGCAAGGACTCCCCGGACAAAAAGGTGAGGGATTTTATGACCCCATTCTCCAGGTTGGTCACCGGTTCATACGGAATATCACTGGACGAGGCCAACGATATCATCTGGAACAAGAAAATCAATGCACTTCCGGTTATTGACGAGGACCAGTGCATGAAGTACTTTGTGTTCAGAAAAGATTATGACAACCATAAGGATAATCCCTACGAACTTCTTGACGACCATAAGCGTCTTTTGGTAGGGGCGGGGATCAACACCCGCGATTACAGGGAGCGTATCCCCAAACTGCTGGAAGCCGGAGTGGATGTCATGTGTATTGACTCCTCGGACGGTTTCTCGGAATGGCAAAAAGAAACCATTCAGTTTGTCAGGGAAAATTACGGTTCTGCAGTTAAAATTGGTGCGGGCAATGTGGTAGATGAAGAAGGATTTAATTACCTGGCCGAATCCGGGGCCGACTTTATTAAGGTAGGTATTGGCGGCGGATCCATTTGCATTACCAGGGAACAGAAAGGAATTGGCAGAGGCCAGGCAACGGCTCTGATTGAGGTGGCTGCTGCCCGCGACAAATACTATAAAAAGCACGGAGTATACATCCCTATTTGCTCCGACGGAGGCATTGTCCAGGATTACCACATGGTACTTGCACTGGCCATGGGAGCCGATTTCCTGATGATGGGAAGGTATTTTGCCCGCTTTGACGAGAGTCCTACAAAGAAACTCCTTGTGGGAGGAAATTATGTCAAGGAATATTGGGGCGAAGGATCTAACCGGGCCCGGAACTGGCAACGTTACGATATGGGCGGTAACGCTTCCCTTAAGTTTGAGGAAGGAGTGGACAGCTACGTGCCTTATGCCGGTAAACTCAAAGACAACGTAGATATTACACTGGGCAAGATAAAATCGACCATGTGCAGCTGCGGCGCTTTGTCCATAGCGGAGTTAAAGGATACGGCCAAAATCACCATGGTTTCTTCTACCAGCATTATTGAAGGCGGTGCTCACGACGTAATTCTTAAAGAAACCAAGCGAGAAGCCTGATAATAAAGTGTTACAAATCTTCGGGGGATAATTCGGAAAATATAATGCCGGATGGCGGGGTAAAACGTGAGGCGGGTATACGTATGTTTTCTTCAAAAGTAACGGCTTCTTCCAGCTCTTCCATGGAAAATATTTTAGCGTAGGAACGCAATATCACTCCTTTGTAGCTGTGTACCTTAGCTCCCATCGCCTGAGTGACGTCACAACTGCGACCCAGGAAAGTCTCTTTCTTTTCTTCTACTGTAGCCCCGAAAGCGTTCTTGATATCTTCACCAAGTTCTTTGATCTCGTCTTCATCCATGGCACTTGCCAAAGCAGAAAAATCCGGAACTGCATTTTTGTGCATTTTGGTTCCTTCCTTAGTGCGGAGGTCGATTGTATAATAATAGTCGCCGTCAAAAATGCTCAGGCTGTGTGTATCGTTAGTGTTGAGTTCCTCGTAATACTTTTGGCCGTAGTCGTCAAACCATATTGATTTTGTCCCGTTAGAGGATCCTTTGAGCTTGTATTCAACATGACCCGATTTTATCTGAAATCTTTTCTGCAGGGAATAATTGTCCTGAGAAATAGCGGTATTCGATATAAGGCAAATGAATGTAAGTATAATTAATCCTTTCATATTCTTTTATTGTTTTACGAATTCAACTCTTCTGTTGGCTGCCTTTCCTTCCGGAGTAGTGTTGTCCGAGACCGGACGGCTCTCTCCATAACCCGCACAGGTCATTCGGCTTGCATCTATCCCGAGCTCAACAAGTATGTTTTTCACCGTATTGGCTCTTTGTTCAGATAATTTTTGATTAAAGTCATCCTGACCGTCACTGTCTGTATGTCCTTCTATGATAAAAGAAAGCTCACTGTGTTTTTTCATCATTTCCGCCACATAATTAATAGTTCCCATACTCTCGTTTTTAAGGGTAGACTTATTAACGTCAAATTTGATACCCGTTGTGGAAAAACGGCCTTCTGTAAGCCATTTATCATACAGCGGTACAGCGCCTTTGGCTAAACGTATGTTCTTAATATACCCCGGGGTTTTACCATCTGAATTATGACTGGAAACGCCTATCCCAGTAGGATTAAACCGTACATTAGGAATATTCAGAACCCGTTCCTGATCCAGATACGCTTTCAGTGCCCTCTTGTTAAACGATACGGCTATGTGTCTCCATCGGGGAACATTGGTGACGGAATTAGTTCCCTCGAGATATCTGACATCAATATTCTTTCCCTCTGCGCTGTTTTGTTTGAAACGCAGGTATTGCTCGGCAGAATATTCTTCGCTGTTATTTCCTGTTCTATATATATTTTTTTGGTTTCTGTAATCTGCAAAAAACAGATAATAGGTCAGATGCTGATTTGGGAACCAGGCATCAAATTCAACGGTAAATTCATCGGGCAGGTAATCTTTATCTGAATGTTCAAGAAGGGGAACAATTCCGCCTCCGCCATTGGCATTCACTTTTATGAAATAAATAACGTTTTCTCCGTCAACAGAGGCATTTTCTATATTTCCCCTTACAAGATCCCATTTGGAAGGAAATTCTCCGTTTACCTCATCCTTCAGGTCGTCTTCAAATAGAATTTCCGGACCCGGAATAAAATCATACGAAGCCCATACTCTGATGCCTGTTTGCTGATTTTGCGAGGCTTCAGCTCCGGGATTCTCAGGTGCTTTGGCAGTTTGACCTGTGGTTTTCTTTTCAGGAGAAACGGCCTGGTCTATGGCTTCTTCTGCGTTGTTAAGTCCTTTGTCAACGGCGTTGTCGACTTTCTGCTCAATACGGCGCTCAATTTTCCGTTCAGTTTTATTCTTAACGCTTTTGGCGACTTTGTCGAGCCGGATTTGTGCATTTCCGTAAGAGAAACATAAAAGGCCCAGTATCATGGCCAGCAGCATACGTTTATTCATAACTTCTCAATTCATTTGAATTTATTTGCACAAAGGAAGCAGATTGTAAAAAGAAACAGATGTAAAAATGCGACAAAAGTGATTGAAAGGTTAAACCCTTAGCATATCTGCTGCATATTGATTCTTTAAGGCTAAATAACCAGCTGGTTTATGACCGGAAAAATGGTGGAAATCTTTATAAAAATGGGAATAGTCATAGTAATAGCCTTTCAGGACAATATCGTTCCACTGAAAATCCGGATTGTGGTAGCATTGTTGCATTATGAACTTGTGACGCAAGATCTGGCAGAATGATTTTGGAGATACCCCTATCACTTTCTGAAAATACCGCTGGAGAGTCCGCGAAGAAATACTATTATTTAGTAGTGTTTTTGTATGGAGTAAGCCGTTCTCTTTTTCAATTCTGTCTACAAGAGAGTCGAGGTATCTGAATGTCTGTATCTCATTTTTCCTCTGTTCAATGAGTAATTGTTCCACGGCAAGAATACAGGTATCTTTATCCCGGTTATTTTTTAGCAGAATGGTGAGTTCATTAAGTTTTTTATTTTCAATAATCTGATGGCATTCAATGGCGCTGTTTGTTACAATGCCCGGGGAAATTCCAAAAAGATTATAAAGACCATAGGGCTTGAAATTAACACCTATCAACCGTACTTTTTCGGACGGGTACACAATAATGTGTCGGGTTGCCTGACCAATAATAACCGATTGACAAGTCAAGTGTTTGTGTTTATAAAAATTGGATTCTTCTCCATAATGCAGATGCATAACCGGGAACCCCATAGGGGGAACGATCATTTCCTGAGATTCCCCCATCCCGTCAAATTCCACAATCCAGTAATCCCGGATAAAGTCTTTTAGCAGGGTGTTCTTTACAGGAAAATTTTCTCTCATCATTAATCAAATATAACGATTTTTTCAGTATATAATGTTTGTGTTATTACGAACTGTTCGTATATTTGCGAACAAATAAAATAATGCAAATGGAAATAACCGATTACACATCGCATCAAATTCAAATAGCCATGTACGCTAAGGCTTTGGCACATCCCGCCCGGGTGGCCATACTTGAATTTCTTGCAGTCAGGGAATGTTGTTTTTTCGGAAACCTGCACGAAGTGCTGCCTATTGCCAAGGCCACGGTGTCGCAACATCTGTCCGTGCTGAAAGACTCGGGGCTGATCCAGGGAGAAATTAAGCCACCGCAGGTAAAGTATTGTATAAATAAAGAAAATTGGGAGACTGCCCGAGCTTTGTTTGCCGACTTTTTTAATGATATAAAGAAAATTGACTCATGCCGGTAAAAGTATTGATATTATGTACCGGGAACAGTTGCCGCAGCCAGATGGCTCAGGGTTTCCTCCAATCGTTTGATCATTCGCTGACTGTCCGTTCAGCGGGCACAAATCCCGCCGGAGCAGTACATCCATTAGCGGTGAAGACAATGGCAGAAGCTGGTGTTGATATCAGCCAGAATATACCTGCCAGGGTGGATGATTTCCTGGACAGTGAATGGAACTATGTAATTACGGTTTGCGACCAGGCCAGGGAAAGCTGTCCATTGTTTACCGGAAAAGTAAAGCACCGGCTCCATATGGGGTTTGAAGATCCGGCACAAGCCCGGGGCACATCGGATCAGGTTGAGGCCGTGTTCAGGAGAGTGAGAGACCAGATCAAAGAGGAGTTTTTTAACTTTTATAAAGAAAAAATATACAATAGATAGTATGTTAAGAATTATTTGGTCTTGCGTATTTGTACTGATCTTTAATTTTTTATTTTCTGACCATCTGTTTGCGCAAGAACGTGATACTGATTTTGAGGCTTCAGGTAAGCCTATAATTCAGGTTTTTGGAAACATAGATTTGAACCTCGGAAAAGATGCTGAGAAGCGCTATGGATTGTGGATAGGAAGAGCGCATTTTGGATACGGATACCGTTTTTCAAAGACGTTTTCCGGAAAAATTGTGCTTGATGTCGGCCGGCCAACAACACTGTCGCAGTTCTCTGAAATGGGTGGCTACAAAGAAGGAAGCTATTATACTGTGACCCTCAAGTTTGCGTCTCTTGAGTGGACCCCGAATGAGCATGTTTATATTCAGGCAGGGAGTGTTCTTCAGAACCATTACATTACGCAGGAAAAATTCTGGGGATACCGTTATCTTGCTCCAACATTTCAGGATAAATATTTTGGTACACCAAGCGGGGATCTCGGGATAATCGGCTATTATAAATTGAAAAAAAATTCGGTTTTGACATTGCGCTTACTAATGGCGAAGGATTTCGTTTTGATCAGGACCTTTTTGGCGATGTTAAAATTGCAGCTGGTGTTGATTATAATCCTATAGATGGATTACAAAGCAGAATTTTCTATGATTATACAAAATCAAAAAATCCGCAGAAACCTGCTGAACAGCAACTTTTTTCTGCGTTTATCGGATACCGGCATAAAAATCTTTTCAGGGTCGGTGGCGAGTATAATTATCATAAAAACCACCTGAATCAGTCGGGTCGGGATATTTATGGGTTCTCTTTCTACGGGAGCTATGCGATATTGCGAAAAGTTGAATTTTTTGCCCGATTTGACAAGGTATTCGCTAAAAATATCGAAAACAAAGGAAATGCCTATATCACCGGACTGCATTACTGTCCTGTGAGCGGTATTAATATTTCCCTGAATTATCAGGGCTGGGCCCCGGATAATTTTGAGTTGAAATACCAGCATCATATCTTATTAAGTTTTGAATATAAAATATAGCTGTATGAATAAAATTGTTTTTTCTTGCTCGGGATGTAGTGATTTAGGACACATTTCCGATTTGTTAGCCAGAAGATTTCGTGATAACGGAGTTCGTAATATGCATTGTCTTGCTGCTGTTGGAGCATACCCCGGTGAATCTGCACAAGATTACGCCGGTTCGGATATTCTTGTATTGGATGGATGTCCTGTAAGTTGTGGAAAAACGGTACTAAAAAACGCAGGATTAGACACAATAAAATGTGTTCTTTTAACAGATATGGGATATAAAAAAGGGAAAACACCGGTCACTCAGGACATTTTGGATGAGATATATTTTAAGATTGAAACTCTTTGATATTAAGTATGAAAACAAATAATGGCATATCATTTTTTGATAAATACTTGTCGGTCTGGGTTGCCCTGTGCATTGTTACAGGAATTTTCATAGGGAAGGTTTTTCCGTCTATTCCCCTTTTATTAGGAAAACTGGAATATTACAATGTCTCTGTTCCGGTAGCCATACTTATCTGGATTATGATTTTTCCCATGATGCTGAAGATCGATTTTTCCAGCGTTGTAAATGCGTTGAAAATGCCAAAAGGACTGACCATTACACTGGTCGTTAATTGGCTTATAAAACCGTTTACCATGTTTGGTCTGGCCTGGCTCTTTTTTCACGTAATATTTAAATCCTTTATCTCTCCGCAGGTGGCCGGTGAATATGTCGCCGGAGCGGTACTGCTGGGAGCGGCCCCCTGTACCGCTATGGTTTTTGTATGGAGCCATCTGACAAAAGGGAATCCTGCCTATACACTGGTCCAGGTAGCCATAAACGATTTGATTATTTTAGTCGCTTTCATTCCTATTGTAACCTTTCTGCTGGGTATCACCGGTGTGGTGATACCGTGGAATACCCTCATACTTTCGGTCGTACTTTTTGTTGTTATTCCTCTGGGTACCGCAGTGATTGTCCGTCGCACAGTAATGCGCCAAAAAGGAAAGGAATATTTTGAAAATGTATTTCTGGGTAGATTTAAGGGAACCACAATTATTGGTCTGTTATTGACTTTGATCATTATTTTTTCTTTCCAGGGAGACCGTATTCTCAATAATCCCCTAAACATAGTATTGATTGCTGTTCCGCTTATAATTCAAACGTACCTGATTTTCTTTATTGCGTACGGTTGGGCCAGGAAATGGAAAGTGAGTCACGATATTGCCGCCCCGGCGGCAATGATAGGTGCCAGTAATTTTTTTGAACTTGCTGTGGCCGTTGCCATTGTGATGTTTGGAATGGATTCGGGCGCCACATTGGTAACTGTAGTAGGAGTATTGGTTGAGGTGCCTGTTATGCTGACATTGGTCCGGATAGCAAACAGGACAAAGCCCGCAATAACGAATTAATTGGACACTATAAATTATTAATAACTCATTATTATCATGGACGTTAAAATTCTCGGAACGGGATGTTCCAAATGCAAGGCTTTGGAAGAAGCCACAAGAAAAGCGGTCGCAGAAATGAATGTAGACGCGCAAATAACAAAAATTGAAGACATTACAGAGATACTCAACTACGGGATTATGACCACTCCTGCTTTAGTTATTGACGGAAAAATAGTGCTCAAAGGCCGGGTCGCTACTGTAGAAGAAATCAAAAAAATCATTAAATAAAAGAAAACATGAAGAAAGTACTCATATTACTGGCTTGTTCATTTATTGCCTTTACTTCCCTCGCTAACGATAAAGACGATCTGTCGGGGATTGAGGTCTATTATTTTCATTTCTCCAGGAGATGTGTGACCTGTCAGGCCGTTGAGGCCGTTGCCCAAGATGCTCTCATTGATTTCTACGGAGGCAAGATTGTTCTTAAATCTGTGAATCTTGACGATAAGGCTAATAATGCCCTGGCAAAGAAACTGGGGGCGAAGGGTCAGGCCTTGCTTATTGTCAAAGGGGATAAAAAAATTGATCTTACCAATGACGGGTTTCTCAATGCCCGGTCAAACCCCGATAAATTCACCAAAAAAATCAAAGAAACAATAGACTCTCTAAAATAGCCCCGCATGATGGAGTTTCTGCAAAATCTTCTTGGGAATGCACAGTTCCCATTTATCTCGGCTTTTGTGCTGGGCCTCATGACTGCCATCAGTCCCTGTCCATTGGCTACAAATATCACTGCCATTGGTTATATAAGCAAGGATATTCAAAGCCGGCAGAGGGTGTTTTATAACGGTCTTGTTTATACCCTTGGACGGGCCATAACCTATACGGTTATAGGGCTAATCCTGTTCTTAAGTGTAGGGGAGCTAAATGTGTCCGGTGTACTGCAGCAATGGGGAGAAAAAATATTAGGGCCGCTGCTTATTCTTATTGGCTTATTTATGCTGGGTGTTTTTAATTTTATAAAATGGCCCGGTTTCAGATCTTTAACCGATAAATGGGAGCAACGGGCAAATAAAGGATTCCTGGGTGTGCTTCTGTTGGGGATGGTGTTTGCTCTGGCATTCTGTCCTTATAGCGGGGTACTTTATTTTGGGATGCTTATCCCTATGACTATAAACAGTGCATCGGGATTGTACCTGCCTTTGATTTTTGCCGTTGCCACAGGTATACCGGTGATCCTTTTTTCCTGGTTGATCGCTTTTTCCCTGGGGTCCATCGGGAAAGTATACAATAAAATCAAATCGTTTGAGTTTTGGTTTCGCAGGATCGTTGCCGTGCTCTTCATTGGTGTTGGAACTTATTACGTAGTTATGTTGTTTCTCTAATTTTTTGTTTTATGGATTTTAAAAAAGAAATAAAAATACTTTTATGGATACTGGTGGTTTTTGCTGCCGTGTTCTTTCTGCCCCTTGAGAGCGGCCGTTTTACAACGGCCATTTCCGCGACCCTGGACCTTGCCAAATGGTACGCCAGAGAACATGTGGTCATGTGCCTGCTACCTGCTTTCTTTATTGCGGGTGTTATATCAATCTTTGTAAGCCAGGGTTCGGTGCTTAAATATTTTGGGGCAAATGCCAGGAAATGGATCTCTTACACAGTGGCCAGCGTTTCGGGGGCTATACTGGCCGTCTGCTCGTGTACGATCTTACCATTATTTTCCAGTATATATAAAAGAGGGGCAGGGCTGGGACCTGCCGTAGCCTTCTTATATTCGGGGCCGGCCATCAGCATTCTTTCCATTGTATTGACCGCCAAGATCCTGGGTTTTGAAATGGGCCTTGCCCGGGCTGTGGGAGCTATCCTTTTTGCTATTATTATTGGGCTTATTATGTCGTTTATTTACCGGAAAGAAGAAAAGGTTAAGAAAGAAGAACAGATGCATATAACGCTTCTGCCCGAGAAAAGACCTTTGTGGCAGACTTCATTCCATTTTTTCACCCTGGTGCTCATTCTGGTTTTTGCTAACTGGGGAGCTCCGTCGGTCGGAGATACCACCAGCGCCTGGTATTACCTTTTTACTTATAAATGGTTTATTACCGGCGCATTGGCACTTTTTCTCTGTTATTCGCTCATACACATTCTTAAGATCAACTGGCGCTGGGTACTCGCCGGAGCCGTAGTGACCACCGCCTCGGCTTTCCTGGCGAATGCGTATATATCACCGGCAAAACTGGCGCCCATGGTACCCATGATCACAGGAATTATTTCCATCTCGCTAATGACGTTATTCGATAAGAAGAACGAAGAAAACCGGGAGTGGACGCTTTCGACATGGGCCTTTGCCAAACAGATACTGCCACTGCTGGCGGTAGGCGTGGTGACGGCCGGGTTCCTCCTCGGCTCGACACATGACAAGGTTTCTATCGCGGGTGTCATTCCCAATGAATGGATTCAATGGGCTGTTGGCGGTAATTCGCTTCTTTCCAACTTGTTCGCTAGTGTAGTAGGGGCTTTCATGTATTTTGCCACATTGACCGAGGTCCCGATTGTACAGGGGCTTCTGGCATCGGGTATGGGCAAAGGACCTGCGTTGGCCCTGCTGCTGGCCGGCCCTTCTCTTTCTTTGCCAAGTATGTTGGTCA
>JBAZMG010000022.1:0-15059 GCA_041649895.1 Minisyncoccota bacterium
GTTCGCGTCCCTGAATGGAAACGATGAGATCGTTAAGGAATTGATCAAGGCCAAGGCCGCCACCGGTATCAAAGATTACAACGAGGGAAATACGGCATTGATCTACGCGGCCACCGAAGGAAACGCTCAAATCGTTAAAGATCTGATCAAGGCCAGGGCAGATGTGAACGCGAAAAACTATCAAGGTAAGACGGCATTGTCGCGCGCGATCAGCAATAGAAACACCGAGGTAATTCAGATATTAAGAAACGCCGGCGCGAAATAATTAAAATTTCTATCCTTAAATACAAATACGGCGGATTATGTCCGCCGTATTTTTAATACTTATTATTTTCACTGCTATTGACAAATATTTTTAATATTATATCATTTTACCACAACTGTTCATTGTTATAGGAGAAAAAATGGAAAAATTCGGACTCTTCTATTATAAAGACCTTCGAGCGAGAAAGCTCGTCTACGAGGTTAAGGAATGGCTGAAGAACAAAGGAATAAAAGCTGTCATCAACAAAACAGATGGCATTGATTTCGCGGTCATCTTCGGAGGCGACGGAACCATTCTTCATACGGCTAATAGAATAGCCGAGGAGAAAAGGCCTATTCCCATAATCAGGGTCAACTTGGGAACCAGAGGATTTCTCGCGAATGTGGAACCGGAGGATGTCTACGATCGCCTCGAAGATTTCTTAAACCGTGAAAATTGCATTCTCGTCGAAAGGTCAAGGATAATGGTGTCGCTTAAAAGGGGCGAAGAAAGCACAATCCTGGGAGACGCCCTGAACGAAGCATTCGTCGACAGAGTGGGGGTCAAAGCCCTGAGATTCACTCTTCAAGAAGCCCCGATCTTCCACGAAAAAAACAAAATACCGCTCTGCGGAGACGGTATATTGTTTTCAACTCCAACGGGCGCGACCGCGTATTATAATTCAGCCGGTGGATCGGCGGCCCTCAAAAAGAACGAAATGGGCATAAAGGTTATTTGCTCAACTTCGGACCCATGGTCAAAGATCGTCCCCCTGAACGAAACCACAAGATTCCTGGTCGCCGGTTTCGGAAAAAACCAAGCTCGTTTGGTCATTGACGGAAAGATGATAATGAAACCGGACTCAAGGGACATTCTTGTATTTCGAAAATCCGACAAGAAAACCATTTTTGTCGAATTCGGAGACCGGGCGCTCTAACCCACTCATTTATTCTTTTTTAAAAAATCTCACTATCGAAAATAGTGAGTTTGTTTTTTAATTGAAGAAAAAAAACGGCTCGCGAAATGAAAAATCAGCGGGTGTGGATAAATCACGCTTGACAAATAATACTTAGTGTATATACTTACACTAAGTATGAAACTTACCAACAAAAAACAGAATAGAAAAAATTTGAAGTTCGCGATTCTCGCGACCGATGTCGTTATTTTCAGCATACGTGAAAACATTCTCAATGTCCTACTGATCGAAATAAACATCCCTCCTTATTACAAAAATATTTACGGCGTACCCGGAGGATTGATATTACCCGAAGAAACCGCGGAAGATTCCGTTTACGGGCATATGAAAAACAAAGCGGGAATTAAAAACATTGATATTGAGCAACTTTACACTTTTAGCTCCGTCGATCGCGACCCGAGAGGACGAGTGGTGTCGGTCGCGTATTTTGGACTAACTACCACAGTGGAAACGAGTAGCTCCGCGAAGGTTTACTGGAAGGATGTTAAAAAATTGCCAAAGCTGGCTTACGATCATAAAGGAATCATTAAAAAAGCATTGGAGCGATTAAAAGCCAAGGTCGGATACACGACCATTATCAAGGGGTTATTACCCAAGGAATTCACGTTAAGCGATTTGCAAACCGCTTACGAAGTTGTTTTAAACAAAAAATTTGACAAACGCAATTTTAGAAAAAAAATGTTATCGTTCGGATTTTTGAAAACCGCCGGAGCGAAACAGACGGGAGTCGCGAACAGACCCGCCGATCTGTATAAATTTTCAGTCGGATCAACGCAAACATTTGACATCTTTCGGAGCTGAGATTTTTGGCCTTACTAAAAAAGACTAAAGACCTCGGCTCCGTAAGGACCGAGGCCTGCTTGATTTAGGCAGTGCAATTGCTCATTAAAAACACAGGAGTTGTTTAAAACGACCTCAGGACAGGAATACAGAAGGGAGATGTGGCAACTGTTCCAAAACATCATCACCCTTACGGATTCGTACAAAGTGTGCCACTGGAAAGTGTATCCGCCGCATATGACCCACCTCTGTTCCTATTTTGAGGCGCGAGAGGGCGGCGAATACAAAGAAATTGTCTTCTTTGGCCTCCAGTATATTCTAAAAAAATATCTGGCGGGCAAAGTTGTCACAAAGAAATGGATTGATGATGCCGAAAAAGAATGGACCGAACACTTCAACGACCCGACAGTCTTCAACCGTAAAGGCTGGGAACACATTCTCAAAAAGCACAAGGGAAGGCTACCGATTGAGATCAAGGCGGTTCCCGAAGGCACAGTGGTGCCCGAAGGCAACGTGCTCTTTACTGTCGAAAGCACAGACCCTGCATGCGCGTGGATTACGAACTATATCGAACCTCTGCTGGTACAAGTCTGGCATCCGTCGGATACCGCGACAATCAGCAGGGAAATGGGCAAAATTATTTGGGAGGCACTCGTAAGATCGGGTACCGCAACCCCGGAAAATTTCGCCTTTAAACTTCATGGTTTCAGCTTCCGCGCCGCGACCTCAGTGGAGTCGGCGGCCATCGGTTGTGCCGGACATCTGGTTATCTTTAAAGGCACGGACACCTACCCGGCGATCGAGCTCATCAGGCGATGCTACCACCTCCGAATGGCGGCCAACAGCATAAACGCGCTTGAACATTCGGTTGTCAATGCCTGGATGAAGAAAAAAGAACTCGAGGCGTATCGCTACGCACTCGACCAGTTTCCGGACGGACTTTTTGCCGCTGTTTCAGACTCGTACGACATCAGATATGCTGTTGAGCATATCTGGGGCGGGGTACTCCGAGACAGGGTGCTCGCCAGAAACGGCGTACTCGTGATCCGGCCCGACTCGGGAGATATGAAGACTCTGATTCCCGAGCTGCTCGAGATCATCGGTAAAAAATTCGGGTTTTACGTCAATGAAAAAGGTTACAAAGTCATCAACGACAAAGTGCGCCTGATCTGGGGTGATGGCATCAACCGGCACAATATCGCCGGCATAATCGACGCAATCCTCGAGAGCGGCTGGTCACTCGACTGCGTAAACTTCGGGTGCGGCAACGGACTCATCGAATGCACCCGCGATATGCAGCGGATGGCATTAAAGGCCTGCTTCGCGATCGTCGATGGCGAACCCCGGGACGTCTTCAAGGATCCGGTGACCGACCCGACCAAAAAGAGCAAGAGGGGACAACTGATGCTCATCCAGGAGGAAGAGAACGGCAAGCTCGTCTTCAAGACCGTGCAAAAAAACTCTGTCAACTGCGAAGGCAAAGACTTCCTCGTTCCGGTCTTCCGCGACGGCGAACTCTTAGTCGACCAAAAACTCGCGGATATTCGCGCGAGAGCGGCAGTGTGCTAAAAACAACTCATTTTTTATATCCTTTGAATCATTCAAAGGATTTTTTTTGTTTTACAAACAGGTCTAAAAATTATACAATTATTGTATATGGAAAAGCTTAATTATCATTCGGAAGAAATAGAAAACAACGAAAACGAACTTCTAGAAGACGGCTCTCCGGATCTTTCTGACAAGACCACTGACGAGATCGCGAGCGATAACGAAGAGGTACGCGAATTTGATATTGAAAAGGAAGAGGCCGCGAGACGAGCTTTGGTGGAAATGATCGTCGAAAACCACTCGATGCCCGAAAATATCGGCGAATTAGGTCCGGAGGAATTCAAGAAAGAACTTTACAGGGAAGTGATAGACAATATTGACGATCTCATTGCTGAGTGGGGATTGGAGCCGGACCAAGATTTGATCGAATTAATCCGAAAAACCGAAGACAAAGAAGAAAGATCGGCGCTGGAGCTTGAATACATAAAAAGAGAACATATGAAGATCGACGAGATTACAAAAAATTTCAAAAAATCGAAAAGTACAAGATGGGATTCTTGGCCGAAAAGAATGAAGGAAACGCAAGAATTCAACTGTGTCGGCGCGACGCTATTGGGAATAAGCCAACTTAATAGAGGTGGCATAAGATCGTATTTCGGATCACCTTACGGACACGCCGTGAATATCGCTCGATTATCAAACGATGATTGGTGGTATGTTGATTTTCGCAACGGTAAAAGAAGTATGAATAAGATCGAACCGGAAGAAACATTTGTTGACAATATTAAGGTGTTGAAAATAAACAACCCGAACATCGCTTATAGGCTTATACCCATATTTGATAATTCGGAAATTGTCGGCCCCATAATCGGCAACCTCGCGACATTGGAGAGCGAAGCCAAAGATCCTCGCGTCCCGGACGAACGAATGGAAAAAAGAGAAGCGCAAGCATATCTGGAAAAATACAAAGATAATTTCCAAAAAATAGATTTTAAGGCAGTTCAAAAATCATTATTCCCCAATGTAGCAAATATGGAAGAGACCGAGGAAATGAAACGAGAAGAAGAAAGAATATTCAGTTTAATGGATTTTGAACAACCTTTTCAGGATTATATGAAAAACCTGCCCCGAGAACAAAGAAAGGCAATAATCGATGAAGCCCGAACCCAAAAACAAAAAATAGAAGATATGTTTTCCCGGGGCGACGATGCAATCCTGTCTGAAGCAAGTCCGGAGTTGAAAGATGTGCTTGAAATATTTTTACGAGGGTTGCGGGATATGAAAGAAAACCAACCGGAAATATACGAAGAAAATTTTGATATAATAATTAACAGGATAAGCAATTTATAATAAGGCTCGAAGGCTTATGTATAGACACCTGGCTATCCCGCAAAAGTTATCCACAATTCTCCTATTGACAAATTTAGATAAATATTTATAATATTACTCAGAACTTAATATACTTAAATATAATAGATAAGAGAGGTTTTGGTGGCTTACTTTAATGGCATTGCGATGTGCCCTTAAAGTAGGCTGCCAGTGCCTAAGGAAATTACCCTGAAATCTGGCAACACAGTAACGCTTTCCGACCGGATTCGTCGGATCCAGACCTGCTACTTCAGGTCGCTGCCGCGCGACAAAAGCGGTAGGAGAAAGTAGAGCTATGCTCAATGCACAAAGGATTGCGGACCGGACGTGTGGATGTTTGGAAAAAATGCAGTTGTTCCCACACGACGTGACCGCATATACGATCTGACACAGGACCGATTCCGAGTTCGAGGTAACGCTTGAGCGTGTTTCACCGCCTAGCCCGAAAAAATGTGGCCGAACAATTCCGCCACGATGTTGCAGGCGTGTTGCCGAGTCGACGCAAGCTACAAAGCTTCCGTCTGTGGCAGTTTGCTCCGTTTCACACCTCGATTCCATATTGCTGCTGAAAAATATCCGGGGAATTCGAAGATTCGCCCGGACCACTCCGATAAAATGTCGGGTTGACTATTGCCGGTGGTACCGGTAAAAAAAGTATAGTGGTCGCGTAAGCGACACAAAGGGGTATGAAGACCACACAGCAAACTCTTCTCCCCTTAACGTTCCATTTATGACCGCCAACAAGCGTGTCACGCTTAAGAGAGCAGCGAGGACTGATCCCAAAGTCTGTGACAGGGACGATAATCCTCCATATCTCTTGATCACCTCCTCTTATCTACGCATAACGCCCATCATATATCCGATGAGCGTTTTATTGTACAAAAAATTTTGGCATTTGAAAAAGAAAAATGCTATAATATTCTTCAGACAAAACAAACGCAAAAAAATGAATAAAAAAATCGGCTACGCCCTGCTTTTAATCTTTATCTTTTTAATCGTTGCCGCGGCTCTAAATTGGCAGCCGGTTTCTTTGGTTTTGTTGAACTGTTTCGTCGCGCCGATAATGTTTTATGTCTTCATCGCGACGATTGAAAAAATATTATTTTACGAAAAATTATCAAAATCAAAAAAAGAATCTGCATTAACGTCGCTCAAAATAAACCTGCCTAAACTTATTTTTCTCTGGATCATCTTCATTCCCGCTGTAATTAACGCTGTTTCGGGATTATTATACGTTGTTCTTATAGCTCTTATTCTTTTCGGATTGGAGATTTTTTTATTTTTGAAGATCATAAAAAAACCGAAAGTTGAACTGATTATTTCTTTTATAATTTTTAATATTTTTTCCACGATCATTGCTATCGGTGTTTGGCATTTATCATACTTGGGCCTGTTCGCTATGATCTTGCCCGCGGCATTGCTCACGAGCGACATCATCGGAACAGACAAAAAATTTGAAAAATTATTCACAATTTTAACGAAGATATCCATAGCGATAACAACTGTTTTAATTGTGGCCTACTATGTATTCGTGATAGCTATGCAATACGAGGCGCAGGCGAAACAAAAGGACGAATATATCAAACGCGCGATGAACCTGTATAGCGAACTCTTGCCCGTGGAAAGGAAAGCGTATCTGGCAGCTGA
Organism: Minisyncoccota bacterium; assembly: GCA_041649895.1. Taxonomy (GTDB): domain Bacteria; phylum Patescibacteriota; class Minisyncoccia; order Minisyncoccales; family Minisyncoccaceae; genus STD1-204. The sequence goes on from JBAZMG010000022.1 coordinate 6,564, forward strand.
AATAAACAAACAGGGCGGCAAACCGATGGCAATCACAATTTCCGGAGAAAAATGGTGCGCGGAAAAAGACCTGATCAGCCGGGGCGGGGTATTGGGCATATTCCAAAAGAAATATTATTGTATTGAAAGTACGGGATATTATAAAGAAGGAAAACGTTGCGACAAAACCAATTTTACTTGCGAATAAAAATTTATGGAAAAAAATCCCAACGACTTTGTTAATTTCGGAACATACGGGTATTTGGACTACAATGTTTTGAAACAAGAATTCGAAAAGCAAAAAATACCCGTAAAAACCAACCTGGCCGGAACGAGTTTGGGTACTGATGCTTTGGGCGGAGCGCAATGGAGCGCTTACACGATTTTCGTGCCTTTGAAGTGTTTTCCCATAGCGACCGAGATCGCTCTGAGTTTTAATCTTACTCCGGCAAGCAATCCCGAGGAAGACAGATCCCAAAATTCAAAACCGACCTTTTGGTCGAGAATGAAAAGATATGGCGCCATAGCTTTTTTCATCGGATCTCTCTTTAATTTTATCTTGAGCTTGTCCTCCCTTTTTTCGATCGCAAAAACGCTTGGACCATCCTACGCGCAAATCGAAATATATTTCATTCTTTTTTATTTCACGATCTTTGTGGCTTCCGCGCTGATCTTATACAAAACATTACGCAAAGATCCCAAGAAATAAAAGGACAGCGCGAGGACACAACAAAAATCTCTTTTAACTGCAAGTGGGGATTTTTATTTAAACTGTTGACATATTAACAAAAATGGTTTATTATATTACTACGTAAATTTAAAAAGAGGTTCTTAATGACCCCGGACACAAACGAAACTGGCGACTTAACTGACGCCGAGAAATTACAACTCTCCGAGTTGTTGCAACGACTTAATGACCACGACGCAAGTAATGCCCTGACGGTAATTGAGAGCTGTTTAATACTCATTGAGGGAAACTCTGACGTCGACAAAGAATTGGTGAAAAAGGCGGCGAACGCGCTCAGCAGATTGAGAAAGATCCTTAACTGTAAAGTGAGCTCTATCACGGATGAAAGCGTAAAATGGCAACCGGTCGCCGAATCGTTCCAAAGCGTGGCGATCAAATTCAAGAGCATTGAAATAGAGATCAATCTTCCGCGAAAACCCGAGATTGCCATCGGACCGATCCTTGACCGTGTTTTCTACGTCCTCGTAGACAACGCGATAAATCGCGGCAAAGCAACGCGGATGACGGTAAGCGCCGAAGTCGATCAGTCCACAAACGACCTACTAATTTTCGTGAAAGATAACGGTCGCGGGATTGACCAGATGATCAAAGAAAGGATCTTTGACAAGGGGGTCGGCGAAAATACCGGACTCGGATTATTCTTTGCCAGAGGCATCCTATTAATGAAGGGCATAAAAATTCAAGAAAATGGCAAGCCCGGCCACGGCGCCTGCTTTATCCTGCGCGTACCACCTCAAAACTATAAAAATTTTAAAACCTAAACCTATCTTGTAATGAGATAGCGTTTTTATTTGTTAAAGACATTTATTATTCATCCGATTGACAAAACCAAAAAATCGGCTATACTCAAAACATAAATAATCCACAGAAAGCGGGCACAAAGATAAGTCCTGCCGAGGATGAAATAATTCTATTATTTTTCCTTTTGGTCGTTCTGTGGCAAACCACGGATTTTTTATTAATATGGCTTTAACAAAAGAAAAGAAACAAAACATCGTCAGTGATCTGGAAACAAAGATCGCCAAGCAAAAAGCCATGGTTTTTATGGATTTTACCGGAGTGAAGGTGAAGGATATGGCTGATCTCCGAAACCAATTGAAAGACCAGGGTAGCGAACTCAAGGTGGCCAAAAAAACACTTTTAAAGATCGCTCTCAAAAACAAGAATATCGAATTGGATCCGCAGGATATTCCCGGCGAAATCGCTTTGGCCCTGGGGTATGAAGATGAAATAGCTCCGAGCAAGATCGTTTATCAATTTTCCAAAATCAACAAAAAGGCGAAAATATTGGGAGGATATCTCGCGAGTAAATTTTACGGAGCGGAACAGATCGTCAGCCTGGCGCAACTTCCGGGCCGCCAACAATTGCTGGGACAATTGGTCGGAACGATAAACGCGCCCGTTTCCAGTTTTGTGAGCGTACTACACGGAAATTTGAGGAATCTTGTTTGCGCGCTATCGGCTATCAACGAAAAAAATAATAAATAAAAATAAATAAATTTGTACCGCCGGGTTTTAACGAGGCTCATCGCTTTCGCTAAAGCTTCGACGAGACAAAAACAAAAATATGGCAGAAGAAATGGAAAAAGTGGAAGTTCCCGCGAAGTTTGAGAAAATAGTCGGGGAAATAGAAAAAATGTCAGTTTTGGACTTGTCCGAATTGGTAAAAGTTTTGGAGAAAAAGTTTGGCGTGTCCGCCGCTCCTCAGATGGTGGCTGCCGCCGCCGGAGCCGCGCCCGCGGCCGCTGGTGGTGAAGCCGCGGAAGAAAAAAGCGCTTTTAATGTAATTTTAACTTCAGCTGGCGACAAAAAGATCGAAGTGATCAAGGTTGTCCGAGATGTAACTCAACAGGGCCTGAAAGAGGCCAAAGACTTGGTTGACGCGATCGCGACCGCTCCTCAGACGATCAAAGAGGGTGTCAAAAAAGAAGAGGCTGAAGAATTGAAAAAGAAATTCACGGAAGCAGGCGCCACAGTGGAGTTGAAGTAATTGTAAAATTAAAACAAACGGCTCCGTTTCCTATATTCGTTATCGGAAACGGAGTTTTTGTTTATAAAAAAACACCTAACATAGTTAGGCGAATAGGGCTGTGAGGGGAGATTCCCTCGCTTGCTTTTTGGGGGCGAAGATATTGATAGAGCGAGAGTAATGCCCTCACACGGTCAAAGTCATTCTTTCAGGCCGAATTTTCACGCCTAGATTGGCGACAAATTCCCTGAGACCCAAGAATTTTAAAGTCCCTGAGGTTTATCGAAGACCTGCTAGACCATTGCGTTTGGAGACCAACGCGAAAAGGTGCTCCATTCCGGATGGTTCCGCCTTGATGCGTTGCGCGGAGACGATTCGGAATTTTTTTGTTTTGGGGCGAATGATGATTCATTTTCGCGCAATTACTTCTACCACGTTACAGGATCGACCGAATTCCTCGGCAATCCTTTTTTGTCGCGCCCGACGCGCAAGCCGCGCGCCCCTGGACGCTTCCGGGATTAGCCGATGCGCGGATTAGCACACCGGCCCTAGCTAAATGGTAATCATTTATTCTCCGTTAGTTTGCCCAATATAAAGAGCTTTTTAAATACGTTTATATTTATATACAATTTAAGTCGGATAGTCAATAAAATTATCCACAAAAAAACACCTCCCGTTTGGAGGTGTTTTTAAAAATAATTATTGGCAAACGCTTGCAGGCTGGTTTCCGGTAAGTTCGCAGATCAATTTCGTTAACGCGGCCTTTTCGGCATCGGCCCCGATGGATTCTCCCGATCCAAGGCGGTAAAATTTGCATCCCAATACTATTGCGGGCACGCTACCGTCACTATATTGGGCAAAAAGCTCTTGGTCGTTGGCGCTATCAATATTTTCGTGAAAAGAAATAGCGTCTCCAAATGATGCCGCGACGCTCTCTATAATCGGTTTTTCCCACTGGCAGTGCGGACAAGTTTCAGAGCCGAAGAAATAGATTATCGGCTTGTCGCCTTCCTTGCAAACATCAAGACCGGTTATCTCTTTAAAAGAAGCTTCGCGGTCAACACTTTCTCTCTTTTGCATTTCCGGTAGGCCCGCGGTTGATGCTCCTCCGGTATTCGGATCCTTTGTGGTATCAAGCGGATTTGAGCCGAAAAGCATAGTGCCGTCGGCGGATATATAGGAAGGCACCTTTTGGCCATTGAAGTTCGCTTCAAATTTATAAAAAATCAACTTTTTCGAATCAACACTGGCAAGTGTCGTTGATTTTGTGGTATCAAAATATTCGTTTATATACGCGATGGCTTTATTGGCGGCGGCATCGGGAGTTAACGGAGTTTTTTGCTGTAAATAAGCATATACCCCCAAAGCCACGGCTATTATAAAAAATATGACGGTTGTCGCTCGGAAAAGATCACACTGTGACATTTTTGCGGATCCATTCGTTTTTTTTGTTTCTTCCATAGAATTAAATTTAATGTACTAATATTTCAAAAAAGAGGGGATAAGGGAACCTAACCCTGCTTTAAAACGCAGGGTTAGGTTCAAATAAAATTATTCTTCGTTTTCGTCAAAATCATCATCGTCGTCGTCCTCTTCGTCATCGTCATCGTCATCCAAATCATCGTCATCATCATCCAAATCATCGTCATCGGCGAAAGAGTCGTCTTCTTCAAACTCACCGAACTCTTCTTCTCCCGTTGAAAAATCATTTTCCAATTCCTCTTCTTCAAAATTTAAAATTTCTTCGTGAGCCATAATTTAAAATTTTTAATTAAATTGATTTTTTAATATTTACCCTTCCCTTGAAAAATTTTTCTCTGTTGACAAAGAAGGGAGGTTGCTCTTTAAAAAAACATTTAAAGATTTCGACCTTTTTCATTACAATTATGATATCATTATAGTAATAGAAAAATTATTGTCAAGCGCTATTTTCGTTCCGACGTATAGACACATTTTATTTAAAATATTATAATGTAAATATATTATAAATCAACACCAAAATGATGACTTTTATCTATACTCTTATCGCCGGTTTTGGCGGCGGAGTGGTAAGGGGACTTATGGGATTTTTAAAATCGTGGACGGGCTATAGCACCCGATCATCGTTCAGTCCTTTGTATTTTTTTCTCGTTGCTTTTGTCTCGGGCATAGTCGGCTTACTGACCGCTGTCGCGATCAAGGAGTCGGTGATTACGCTTGGCGGCGTGAGTTATATTTCACCGGCGCTCGCGTTTATCATCGGCTACGCGGGGGGAGATTTTCTCGAGGGAGCATACAAGCTATTGGTTAAAAAAGTAAAGATCGAAAAGGAATAAGATCCTCTTATGATATCAACCTCTCTTAAATACCTTAATTGGCAATTCATAAAAAAACCGAAAGAGATCCTTATCGGTTTAAGAAATTTCCTCGCTTTCGGAGTTTATTTTTTTTCCGCGAACGTTCTTTTGGGTTCACTTTTTTCACCCTGGAAAAAAGAGGTCAGTGATTACGGACGCGGTTTTGATTTTAAGATCTATTTTGAGGCCCTTTTCGGAAACATAATTTCGCGGGTCATCGGATTCATTATGAGACTGATCTTGCTCGCTTTCTTTTTAATTTTTGAATCAATCACCTTGGTTATCGGAATCATCATCTTCGCGGCTTGGCTTTTACTGCCTTTCGCGATCGCCGCGGGGATCATTTACGCCTTAAGTAATCTTTTTTAAAAATATGTTTGATCTCAAACGAACCTACTTAAACGAAACGATGCAATTGGAAAAAACTTTCAAGTTTTTTCGAAACCTGAAAAAATTGCTTTTGATTGTTCTTATTCTTTTCGCGATCTTACTCTTACTCGCTTTTTTCTCGGGATCGGATGCTTTGCCGCGCTTGATAAATATTTCGATTATTATTCTTTCGCTGTTTCTGATGTTTTCCGTCTTTAATATCTTTTTTGAAGACGACCTGAAGGACCGGAATCCGAAAATTCCCTTGGAAAAAGCGCTGGAGATCGAGGCATACAATCTCGCGGAATTCTTCAATTTCAATTCCGCGAAATATATGTCGAACGCGATCAAGCTATCGAAAAAATCCGGCCTTGCTTTCCCGACGTCCTCCCAAATTCTTTATTCTTTTTTGGACGAAAAAAATCCAAAGATAAACTTTCTGTTTTCAAGGCTTTCGCTCGACGTTAACGCGATCAAATCCGACCTCGCGGATATATTGGCGAACAAAGGATCACCCGACGATTCCAAAGATTTTGAAGCGATGATAACGGAAGCTGCCAAGTCGGCCGCGAAACGGAACGGAACGCGAATAAAAGAGGGGGACATCATCTCCGCCCTGTCCGAAACTGAGCCATTGCTCAAAAAAATATTGACTGATCTGGAGCTCGGCCGAGAAGACACGGAAAACATATCCTGGTGGATCGAATCGACGAATAAAAAAATGCGGCAAGCAAAGAGATTCTGGGATTATGAGAACCTCATAAAGTCAGGGTCCATCGGCAACGATTGGGCTTACGGCTACACAATAACATTGGATCAATTTTCAATCGATTGGAGCCATATCGTCGGGCAAAGAGGTTATGAAGAAATAATCGGTCACGACAATGAAGTCAGTGTTACGGAAGAGGTTTTATCAAGAAAAGGCAGCCGAAACGCGCTCATCGTGGGAGAGATCGGATCGGGCAGAAAAAACATAATCCACGCAATAATCAAAAAAAGCCTGAGCAACAGATCTTATCCGGCGATCAACAATAAAAGATTCCTCCAATTGGATATCGTTTCTTTATCCGCTAATGTTTCTTCTTTTGAAAAGACCGAAGGAATAATTGAAAGATGTTTTCGCGAAGCTCAAATGGCCGGCAACGTGGTACTGATCATAAACGACCTGCACGATTTCCTCGGAGCCAAGAGAAAGGCCGGCGTGATCGATATTTCCGGGATAATTTTGCCATACCTGAACGATATGCGTATGCAAATCATCGGGATCACTGATTACAAGGGCTTACACCAATATATAGAAGCAAAGCCGGCTATATTGAATTATTTCCAAAAGATCGAGGTTCCCGAACTGTCAAAAGAGGAAACAATGCTTATTTTGGAGAATAGGGTATTTCCTCTGGAACACGAGCATCAAAAATTCATCACTTACGCCGCGTTAAAGGAAATTATCAATCTTTCCGAAAAATATATCTCGAGCCCGTTCCCGCAAAAAGCGATCATGCTCTTGCAAGACAGTTTCAGTTATGGCGGCAAGTTGGCGGACACACCACTTATCTTACCGGAGCACGTTGATCAAATTTTGTCCGAACGCGTACAGATCCCTTTGGGAAAAGTGAAAGACATGGAAAAAGACATTCTTTTAAACCTGGAAGAATTTTTACACAAACGGGTGATCAGCCAAAACGAAGCAATTGTGGAAATTTCTTCCGCGATGCGCCGAGCGCGAGCCGGAGTGCAAACCAGAAAAGGACCGATGGGCGCGTTTCTATTCTTAGGGCCTACCGGTGTGGGCAAGACCGAAACAGCGAAAGCGTTGGCGGAAGCGTATTTCGGTTCGGAAGACAGAATGATCCGATTGGATATGTCCGAATTCCAAAGAACCGACGATATTCCGCGACTGCTCGGATCTGATAATCAAAACGGGATATTGACCACGCAAGTGAGAGACAATCCGTTTTCACTTGTCTTATTGGACGAGATCGAAAAAGCCCACCCGAACATTCTTAATTTGTTCTTGCAAGTTTTGGATGAGGGCCACATCAGCGACAATCTGGGGCAAAAGGTTAATTTTTCAAATACCATTATTATCGCCACCTCAAACGCAGGATATCAAGTGATCTTGGACGCGTTTAAGATCAATAAACCCATTGAAGAAACCAAAAAAGAATTGCTCGACTATATCTTCACGAACAATATGTTCCGTCCGGAATTTATCAATCGTTTTGACGGGGTGGTGGTTTTCAAATCATTAACTCAGGAAGACTTGATGAAGGTATCGCAAATACAATTACAAAAACTGAAAGACGCGTTGGCTGTGAAAAAAATAGAATTCATCATAACGGAAGAGTTGAAAAGAAAGATCGTTGAATTGGGTTACGACCCGGTCTTTGGCGCGAGACAAATGCGAAGGGTGATCCAGGACAATGTTGAGAATTCCGTGGCAAAGGCATTGCTCGGAGACGCGATCAAGCCCGGCGACACAATAGAACTGAATCCGGAAAACTTCGAAGTCGTCCTCAAATAATCTCTATGGCTAAAAAATCTCTTAGGGCATTCACTTTAATAGAGCTATTGGTTGTTATAGCGATTGTTGGCATTCTCTCGGGTTTAATTATCGTCACAATGAGCGGAGCCACTAATTCAGCAACCGATGCAAAAAGAAAAACCGCAATTTCCGGATTAGCCAAAGCCTTGATGGCTTACCAAACATTTAACGGCGGCGCTCCAGTAAACACTACTTTGTGCGATTTAAAACAAGACGGAACCGGTTGCACCGGATTTCCGGCGGCGATCGTTCCGGATTATATGGGTTCAATCCCGGCCGATCCGAACGGGACAACATACTATAAATACTATTCAGACGGAACAACTTTTAGTGTTCGCGCACTTTTATCCGATGGTACTTATTATAATTATTCTAATAGTAGCGGTTCCTTTTCGGCCGGAAACATTTTAACGTTAAATCAAAGTAACGGATGCGAGACCGGAACAACGACGGGATTTTTGACAAGCAGCTCAGTTATATCTGCAGAGCCAACAGGAACAACACCATCGTGGCAAGGCTCTTATTCTCTAAAAGTAATTACCTCAAATAT
>JBAZMG010000023.1:0-14846 GCA_041649895.1 Minisyncoccota bacterium
CCCGGCTGGAAAAATTTTCTCTGTCGCGAAACGCCAGGGCGACAACGCAAGACAGGGCCAGGGCGAAAATGATGGAAAACGGTTCAACGGGCGTGAAAAGCCCGATATGTATTTTCGTAAACGCGTCCACCAAAAACAAAAGTGCTAAAACCATGGAACCGGCAATAAAAGATTTAAAAACATTGATTGCCTGGTCTTTGGTTTTCAAAAGATTGGCGCTGAAGAAAAAAATAAGGAAATAGACACCAAACATTAAAAATGTGTCCGCGCTATTAGCTCGACCCCAAAAGCTTTGAAAAACATTTTTGGACGCCGAGGCGGAGACGAAAGAAAAGATCAGAAAACCGACAAGAAATAATTGAATCAAGCTTTTTTCCAATACTATCTTTTTATTTTTAATGGCTCGAATAAGCCACAAAACGAACAAAACAAAAACAAACGCGACGGCCAAAGCCTTTTGATTTAAAAAACACGTAACATTCAGTTTGGGAACATAGAAAAACGGCAAAAGAAAAAAGAACGCGTAGAACACATAACTTACTAATTTGTCCGGATTTTTGAAATCAAAAAGCTTTTTAAATTCAATCATAATTTACCATTTAGTTAATCTTAGCCTAATTATACTATTTTTTACGAATAAAAAAAGAGGAGTCTATGCTTTTGCTTTCGCACTTTCTCCTATTACGTTTCGATAGCTTATGAACTTTAACGTGGTTTCCCCGTGCGTTATAATCACTGGACGAATCCACGCGTGCTGCGAATTAAATCTCCTATGGAATTTATTGATAGAGCATCCGGGATCCAGGGGGTTCTCGGGCGAGAGACAGCATTGTCCCAGCCTCATCTCGGATGAGAACAGAAAATCCACAGAGTCGTATTTACGGAACACCGTGCCGTCCACCCCTCTCCGATCAGGACGATTGCATTTTGGAAGCTCAAACATCCATCTATTGGGATCAGTGTCAATTTTAACCGCTTTGGTCTTGGTTCCGATCTTCATGCCGGCGCATTTTTCCTTGCAGATGGCGATAGCATCCTCGGCCCTGGGGGCATCTACGAAAAATACCGCTTTTTTCGGAAAGATCGGGCGTTTCATCAGCACATCGATATCTCTGAGATTGGCATCGCTGTTGTACTTTACCAAAACTCCCTCGCCTTTATGGTCAATAAAGGTTCTATTAGCGAGTATTTTCGCGTCCGTAGCGTGAATTACTCTGACCAGCAAAGGAATCTCGTACAGTTTTACTGATTTCGTCAACTTGAATACGCTCCGTCAGCACCGCTTATTGTAAAGGTGCTATGACTTTCTTATAATAAGTTAAAGGGATGTAAAAGTCAACAAAAAAGAGGCTTGATTATTGGGCCTCTATTGATACGATATTGCGATAGCTTAAAAATGGATAAAAAATGCCATTGTGTTCGATCTTTTTGTGGTAATGTTTGACCGCTCTCGGATTTGTTTCAATCAAGCGATTGAACTCGCTGATCGGGCAATCTCTTCCCCATTGCGGCGCTCCCGGCATCACGGCGCATACGCCGAGTAATCCGGTATCACTAAAAATGCTTTTGGGTTCTTTTCCGCAAATGAAGGTTTTGTGCTCATTCTTCCGCAAACGAGAACAAGGGGGCGTCTCCACTATCGCCAACGAATCGTCGATCCGCATCCCCGGAAGGCAATAGACAGAACCCTCGAATTTCTGAATCGCTCCCTGAGGAGAGCAGGCGTTAGTGACAAACTTAAAACGTTTGTCTGTTCGGCTATCAGCCTGAAGGCTTCCCCAAGTTGGATTGTGGTTTACTTCCACGGAATGAGGTATCCCCCGGATATTCAGACAGCTTGGCCTGCCAATGGCGCCGAAATTAGCGCATTTATCACTGAAGCAAATGGTACTCTTAACCACGGGTAAAACGTAAACAGACATCTTTAATCACCTTTGGGCAATCCATTTCTTTTAAAAGGGCTATGGACGCGCCTCTATTTTATTTTAATCCAAACCAAAAGTCAAATCACAGAAACAATCGTAAAAAATATGAAAACTGCAAAGATTTTGTCTAACCAAAAGAATGTTTACTATAAGTTTACTGAATTTTGCTATTAGGAATACTGGCTTTTGATATTAGGTATACTGGATTTTGCTAAATCCAGTACCTTGTCGCCGTTGCTCCTCGGCCCCGTCGCCAAGCTCCTCGGCCCCGTCATCAATGCTCCTCGGCCCAAACATTCCTAAGTTTGCGTTTTGCGTAAATAAAAAAGGCTGAAAGTTAAAGCCCTACGGACTTCTATCCATCCAGCCTCATAATCCCCAAACGATGCGCTTTCCATATAAGTTCGGGCATTTCCGGATCTTCCAGTTGTTCTCTGATGAAATTTTTCATTTTAACGCCCTTTTCGTTTTTTTCTGATTTTATATCCTGGGCATTCTCAATCACATACAAAACATCGGGGAGAAAAAAACCATTACCGATAATCGTGCATCCGCTTGCATTGTAGTCGTTCATCTTTGTGGAAATTTTCAGAACGGAGAACCATAGAGAGTTTGTCGGATTGCAGTGTATATCGAAACCGCTTGATCCGTATCGACAAATAATCGCGACAAATGTGAATCCTCCAAATCCTCGTAAGCTGTATAATTGCCTATCCTTTCCGTCCAGATATCTAGCATTTTCTTCTATTATCACGAACTCTTTAAAAAAAGCAAGAATCTTTTCTAATTTTACTTCTTCAATGGCAATACATTTCTGAAGGCGCCCCCTTCTTTCTTCCAAACTCCAAATCACTTCTTCTTCCATAACCACCACAACCTTATTGTAAGGTCCTGTCCCCAATATACAATATTGCCCTAAAAAATCAACACCCCGATTTTTACCCCAGACAACGAATCAAAACAAAGAATGTTTGGGCCTCCGAGGCCCAAACATTCCTAAAATTACTGTTTTACGGATTATTTACAGCTAATAGTCGTTAACTAATAAGAGACTTTTGCGATTTTAAATCCCGTGTGCAAATACATTGCGTTTCTCCCTAGTACTACCGGATAAAGATTTTCACTCCATATCCCGTAAACTGAAAATATTTGTCCGCTTTCCCACTGCTCGTCCGTAATCAATTCCGGATCAAATCCGTAAACAGCGGAGCCACGCGAAAGATATATATTATTTTGCGCGTCAATGGAAATCAATGAAATATCGTCCGGAGTAATTCCTTGCCCGGAATTGCGTTTAATCCAGGTTTGTGAACCATCGCCAAGCTTAAGCGCGACGAGATTGTTCCAAGCCCAACCATAGTCTCCGCTTCCCTTGTCTATATAATAAATTTCATCATCGCCCGCACCCGCTAAGTTCCCGTAATTAATATTTGTTTGCCACAATGGCTCGCCATTTAGATCGCTGACATTAAATGCGTAAAGCATATTGCGACATCTATTATCCCCGTTCAAACAATTTCCTGAAATTACATTAACGAAAATAACATCGTTTTCTGCGATAATCTCTCCTATCTTTGCGGCCTCCTCCTCTCCGCCCTTTTTCTCGTAATCATTGGCGAAAACGACACCAAACGATCTTTCACTTATCTTTTGCCCAGCGGAATCAAAAACGAAAAGAATATTATTTATGGAAACATACAAATTATCGTCGTTATCGAAAATTATTTCCGAGTGAGAACTTATTGGATCGGCTCCCGGCGAATCGGAAAAATCATAAATAGTTTCTTTGGTTATCGTTCCATCTTTATTGTCTTTTATTTTAATTAAGGTTGCTGATCCGCTTTGCGAAGAGATTATGTAAACATCGCCGCTGGAGCTTATGCCCGGATTTTGGACAATAATAGGACTCAAATCTTCTTTCCACTTTAATTGACCGTTCGGTTTTACGGCAACAACAGAACCACTGTTTGTATTATAAAGAGTGCCATCAGCTGATAAAATTAAAGGGGCGTAACTTGCTTGCGATTCAAAAAACCATTTTTGCTGTCCTTCTTTATCAAAAGAATAAATCCCCTGCTTGTTATCGATTTTGGCTTCAAAGATTATCGCTCCATTTTCGTCTATTATCGGCGGCAAATAAAATTCATTGTAGCCAAATTGCTCAGTTGGTCCGGACACGAATATCTCCGCGTTAATCATTTCTTCTGAAAGCGGACCATCAAAATCACTCTTTCCGGTATGCCCCGCGTCTCCCCAAACCAACGATCTTTCATGAATAGCCCCGGAAATAGAAAAGTCAACAATATTGGAAATTAAGGAATAATTATTTTCACCATCTTTTCCCCTTGCCGCAAAATGATACACGGAATCATAATAAAGATCTTTTATCTCGACTTTTATTTTTCCATCCTCCTCCACCAATTCTATTGGCTCATACTCAGTTATGTTTTTCAAATTATTAGCATCAAGCGTCTCATTCAGAGAAAAATAAACCTCGTAATCAGCGGCTTGATCCAAGGGGCTCCAAGACAAAAGAGCAGCATTCTTCTGTCCGTCGACAGTGATTGCCTCCAGATCTTGAACACCTTCTGTTGTTATCGCGGCCACTACGGGCTCTTCCTCTTCTTCGTCTTCTTCATCTTCATTGTCCTCATCCTCGGTGTTCCCCGACTCCTCTCCTTCTCCGATTCCCTCGGACTGATTTTGTTCTTCATTGCCCGCGAGCGTACTACTGTTTTCTCTTTTCGGTGTCGCCCACAACCCAGTAACGGAATCCACTGAAGGATCGGCATAAGTTTGCCAACCGCTCAAATCGATTTTTCTCTCCATTGATTTTTTATTCGTGCTCTCTCCCGCCAGCCAACCGCTTCCGGAAGTAATAACTTCATCAACCAATTGACAATTCGCATTAAACAATCTCAACGATTCATCGGAATCACTCAAGGCTCCCGAATAAATTTTATTTGCCGATAGGTTAGGAACAGAGCTATCATCGGTTCTTTCCAAAAGATAGAATCCATTCGCGACAATCGTATCGCTATTTTTAAAAGCTATCTTTATTTGATTATCTTTGTCCAGTAGTTGCCAACCGTTTAAATTAACGGTTTCACTGGAAATATTTTTTAATTCTATCCATTCATCGGCATAATTGGTCGCTGTGCCCATCCACCCGACTTCGTTAATGATTATTGGCGATAACAACTGATTTGATAAATTACTTTGCGAACAATACGTTATTGATCCGTTATCTTCTTCATCATCTTCCTCGTTCCCGTTATTAGTGCCATTATTTGAACCATTATTGACTGTGCCCGTCGAACTACCACCTCCGGTTTCTTTTTTGGTCGTCGACTTTTTATACCACCAACTATCATCGTTTGGTTTCTTGGGCGTGCCCATAATCGCCGCTTCTTCTCCCCCATAGGTATGCCATCCGGAATCTATTAGGTTTCTTCCCAATGTCCTCTTTGTCGTATTATCTCCACCCGGCCAACCGGAATCAGCGATTATAACATCCTCCAATTCGCAATCGGAATTGAATAAATAGAGCGATTCGCCCGTATTATTTAAGGTGCCCTCGTATATAATGTCCGCTTTTATGTTCGGGACAGCGGCATCGGTTGTTTTTTCCAACAACAAAAAACCACCCGTAAGCACAGTGTGGTCAGCATTAAAAACTATATTTAATTTTTTATCCGCGCTTACAAGGCTCCAATTATCAAGGCTTACATCTTGCGGAGAAATACTACGAAGCTCGATCCATTCGTGCGCGCTATTTTTTTTACTACCCATCCAGGCAATTTCATTGATCAACACTCTATTTTGTTTGGAAAATGTTGAAACAGGAAGCTGACAAATTGGTTTTTCCTGTGTTTCTTCTTCACTTTCGTCCACGATTATTTCTTCCGTGCCATTTCTTTTCTTTAATTCTTCTAGAGCCTTTAATAAACCATCTATTTTTTCTTTTTCGGAAAAACCGTTACTTAAGTCATTATCCGGCTCAACAGTTTCTTCTTCGGGTTCTATTTTCTTTTCTTCTTTTTCCGATTTTTCTTTTGTTTTCTTTTCCTCAATCGTTTGATCAATTATATTATTGTTTGTTTGGCCGATAGCTGACAAATCAATTATCGTTTGCGTCTTTTGTTCCGGCTGATTTACATTTTCCGAAACGGTTTCCGATTTCGGCTTTTGAGTATTGATCTCAAAGATTGATGTGGTCGCGCTTAAATAATTATTGTTAGCGATCTTTTGTATTTCCGAATCGATCATCTCTTGATTACCATTCTCGTATGGGATGTATTCGACCACCTCGGCCGCCGGAGGAAAGAACGTGCTTATAACATTGCTGATATCTTTTATTCTTTGAACTATCGGTTCAATAATATATTTTTCTTCCCAGGATTTCGGACGCAACCCGAAATCGGGAACAGTTTGCGGAAAGAATACTTTTATCGTGGGATCACCGATCCATTTGTAGTCAAAGGGAAAATTGGTTTTCGCTATTTTTCCTCTTATCTCCGCTATAAACGGAGGGAGCTTTTGCCCCTCGGGCAGATCATTTAAAAAACCCACAGCCATTCCAATAGACCCGTGACTAACGGGTGGATCGATTTCTTTTGGCGAATAGATCCTAACGATCAAATCACCACTATCTTTATTGATGGGCTTATAAACGAGAATGTATTGAAATGGCGAATCGACTTCAGCTTTTCCGGTTCTATATTTTACCTTCATCGCTCCGAACGACGCTTTCATCTGATTTTGGAAAAGATAATCGTTCGCTGTTTCAATCGCTTTTTTAACTGTTTCTTTTTCGATACGACTGACTATGGAGCTGATCGGGTTTTCCGATTTTAAAATTTTAGCGACATTATAAAGCTCGGTAGAGATCGCGACCGTAACGTCCGCCGGCAAATCGCCGAAAATATAATTCCAAAGATCAAAACGAATCGCTTCTCTAACAATAGACAGGGCCGTTGTCTCTTTTGCATCAAAAGAACCGGTGACTCTTAATTTTTCCCAATCGTCACTAATGTGTTGAATAAAAATATGTAATATATTTTTGGTTTCGATTTCAGAAAAAGTTTGATATTCCTTACTTTGAAAAATACTAAAATCTATGGCAAGGATAATCTTTGGCATAGCCAAAAAGATTATTAGCAAGGATACTAATATTGCCCTTAAAGTAAAATTGCGAAGGTTCATTTTTCAATAGAAACCGTAGTCAAAAAATCATTAAATGATTGTAAACATTTTTCTTTATCTCTACCAAACAAATCGGCCTCAAAGGAATATATAATATTTTTAATTGGTATTTTTACAAAGATATAATTACCGGGATTCTCCAAATCGTTAATTGCCATTGTTTCTTTAATCGCCCTGTAATTATTAAAATCAATGACTTCGTATATATTCCCATCCTTATTAGACATATTCAAATATTCTCCATCGCTAATCATTCTCTTCAAAACGGTATATTGTAAATCGTATGGACTGTTTTCTTTTTCTCTTTTTAGGTTCACCCCAATCCAACAACCGACTTGCGGAATTGAAGCCGCGGATGAATTATCTCTAAACGGCTTAAAATCTTGAGTTGCTAAAGAAACACTTGCCAATTGACTTGGCCTATAGTTCCACCCTTGCGGCACTTTAAATCTCAGGCCCGCCTCTTTGTTTTCAAAATAAATCTCCCCATTGCTTTCTTGCTTTACAAAATCTTCAAATTGCACATATCCCATCTTGCCCTCTTCCCGCTTTTGGAAAACAAAATAGATCACTCCAATAATGGCCAATATTACAATTAACCCGATTATTATTTTCACTATCTTATTCATATACTGCAATTATAATTTAAATTTGATTTTTATGTAATCCCCAACCCAAAAACACACCCAATAAATACCAATCATGCTTTATCTCCCCATAAGCCATCTTACTACTGGAAATATCGCTCTTAAGTATTTATTTTTATATTTAAGCTATAAACGAACCAATCACGCATGTTTGGGCCTTTGAGGCCTAAACATTGCCGAACCACTAAATAAACCTACTACCTACTACAACTTTAACTCTACTAACTTTAACTAAATTTACCCAAAAGAACTAATCAATTAAATTCCAAAAGAGCTAATCACTTATGTTTGGGGAGTCGGTCCCCAAACATTCCAATTTTTAATCTTTTTCTATACGAATTTCAAAATTATCGAATTTAATCTTTTCTGGTATTGCTTTCATCCAATTCTCAAGTTGATTACTGTAACCCTCTTCACCCTTTAACAAATCTAAATAGAAGTCTCTTTTGGTTACCGATGGAAAGTTCTTTTGGCCGGAATAATCCAAGTGGCTTGACCAACGATAACTATTCAAATAATCTTTTAACTTACTATAATCTTTCGCCTCCCCGCTCCGCCAATCTTCTTCAATTAGATCTAGTGGATTAAAATGCAAATAAAATAATAAATAATCAAAATATTCTTGCTGATTTATATGTTTGGCCTTGAAGGTTCCTTGAAACAACGGACCAACTCTATCATTTTTTAAGTTAAAATAAGAAGCATATCCAGATCCAATTTTCATCATAAATTTTATTAGACCGCCATCTATTTTTTGTCTCATAACTATATGAAAATGATTTGGCATTAGACAAAAAGCTACAATGTCTACTAATAACTTACGAGGTTTTTTATCTCTTTCTTTTAAAAACGTTAAGCTTATCGATTTTTCGTCAGCTATTTTCGGTTTTCTACACGAAAATCTAACATTCGCTCCTGCAGAAAAATCTTCATTATTAAATTCATACATATCGTGAATAAAGCGGAGATAATCGAGATCTTCTCTAAAAATATCGCGCTTCTCTACTCCACGGTTGTAAACGTGGTAAAATTCATCATTAACAAATTGTGGTTTTGGTTGACTAGGCATTAATAAATTTTAATGTTTGGGGAGTCGGTCCCCAAACATTCTGATTATTAATTCGCTTATTAATTTTGTTTGAACTTATAAGAAAAGCTCCCAAAAATGGGAGCGCGTAAACAATGGTTTAACAATGACAAGCAACTGAATGATGAGCAACGAAATATTGATCGTAAGTAACGGAATATTGGACAACTAAATGTTGAGCAGTCAAATGTTGGACATCTGAACGCTGGACAGCTAAATGTCGGCAGATAGCTGATTTATTCTGCGTAAAAATTATCTGTGAAAATAAAAAAGTATTCCGCATAAATAATTTTTAAAAAACTACTATCTATTAAATAGAAATTCTTAATTTAGAAATTATTATTTATATTTTACCAAAATAGAATCATCTGTCAAATATTTTCTATGTTTGGGGGCTTAGCCCCCAAACATTGAATTAATTAATTATAAAAAAGAAAGCGGGGGAATAAAAAAAGAGAAGGTTTACATCGCTACGCGATCACTTCTCTTTTGATTGAACGAATCAATCAATAAGGAAACATACTCCTTACTGTCCGCACGATCTCCCGTGGCACAAGCAAGGTTTTTTCTTTTTCGATTTTCTCGCTCACTTCAGCCCCTATTTTGGTGAATAGCAGCAATTTTAGAGAGAATCTTAATATTATCGCCGGTACCAGAGCACGAGCCAATAGCATTAATACAAATGCCAATGGCGTTCCCGGGACAATCCATGCGTTGCCTAGCACAATGACTTCTGCGTATCCGACAATCACAATGTACATTGCGCGGAATACTGACAACAGGCAAGAAAAAAAGAGGACTAATGTTATTGCGATCACTGTCGCAATAAAATCTGAAGCATATACGGCTCTCAATCCCATTTCTGCCATAAGAAGCAGAAAACAGATTGCCGCAGAGAGCATAGCTAAAGGAACCACGTTCTTGTTAATGAAATCTTCCCATTTCACAACTTACACCTTCTAAGATTTGTCTATTATAATTATATACTATAGAAGCGTTTTGTCAATAGAAAAACACGCGGACCTAACCCGCGGGTTTATTGGCTGATTTATTAGATTGGAAGGGTCTTGCCCTGCATTAAAAGGGCTATAATAAGGCGTAAAAGCACGCTCAGGAGCTCTTCGTGCGTCATTTGAGATAATGGCTTATCAATGGTAAAAGGCAGCTTAATATTCGTTTCTGTGCCGTTGTCCGGATTGGTGGTATCACCCTGATTGGCGTTAGTCGTACTCGTCGAAGTGGTGGCTGTAAGCGAGTAAGAATAGGAAGAAGCTGGGTCGCTATAATTGGTTATTTCTATTGCCGGAATGACCGTAACCGAGGCGATATCCGTGCCGATATTCGGAACTATCAATTCCCCTTCCTGGGCTTTGTTCAGCTTGAAAAATCCCACGGTTTCTTCTCCATTTATGCTTTTTATTACATACGGGATTACGAAATTTCCTTTGACGCTACTCTTGAATTGCAATTTCAAACTGCCCATTCCCCCGCTGAATTTTTGCCAATGCGCGGAATAGTCTTTAAGGCTTTGGCCCAAATAAAGGGTGCTGTCGCCGGAAAAAGGCAAGAAATTACTGAATGGCAAAACATGGAAAGTTGTAAGATTTTTATTGACGAAACAATATTTTTCGGAAACAGCGCAGTCGTTTACGTACGCGGCCACGATAAAATTGGTGTAGATGGTATTAAAATCTTCAGTAATTCCGTTTTTCAATAATGCTTCGTTTATGCTATCAATGCCAACTTCTTTTGATCTTAAAGAATTGGTAAGAATGGATATTCCGTAATGATCGACAAGATAATGTGTAAAAACACTAACCAATCCATAGTCAGCTAAAGTGCCCTTCCAGTTGATCAAAGAACTGTAGGGATTATCAACAAATAATCTCAGTCGGTTTGTAAGATAGTTATTAGACCCGACGTCGTTGTTATAGCCCAAAAAAGTGGAGGCGTATTCGGCCCGAGCCTCGTTTAGCCACACATCTTCCGAAACATTGTTTGTAAATTCTTTTTGGTTCAGTTCAATTAAGTGCATAAACTCGTGCGCGAGTAAGCTGTTCGCGTACGATTCGTTCACATTTTGGAAATTGAAATAAATCATTTCCCGCTCGTTAGAAAACGGATTGACGAGCCTGGGGTATTCGTCGATATTTCGCACGTATCCCCTCGCTCCGTCTTTTAAGGAATACAAAAGAATTGTAAGTTTTTTGTCTCTATCTATTCCGGGAGTAGCTTCAGTGCCGAAAGTAGCGGTCAGTTTCGGATATATATTTGTGTCAAATTCTTTTCCCAAAGCGTCAAGCGCGGTAAAGATATCATTCTTCTCAGAGTCTTTTTTCGCGTCCCAAATGCTCGTGTCAACGTAGAAATAGAGTTTGTCCGAAGCCCTGATTAATGTAGCCGAAACTTGGGCTTTTTGCGTTACGCTAAAGCTTTTTTCTACAAAAAAATCCTGCTTTTGCCCTATCGTGTCGGCCTTGGCGGCCAACGGAGAAAAGGCAAATATCAACAGGAAGACCAAAAAGAATTGTTTTTTAAAAAATATTTTCATCTTTTATAATTATTTTGGTCTTTATATCTTATCACAAATATATTACAAAAAGCAAATTAAAAAAACGTGAAGAAAATAAATGGCAGAAACAATGTTTAGGCCTCAAAGGCCTAAACATTCTCCGATTAGAGGATTGAGGGAAAAGAAAAGAATGTTTAGGGGTAGAACCCCTAAACATTCTTTGAGACAGCCCGAATGCTAAATATTGAACTAAACACTAACTTAAATTCGTTCGCATAATGTTCTATCGGGGATATTGTTGCAGGATCTCAATCAATTTGATCAATACAGCCATTAATTCCGTCCTATCCATTTGATTTAACGGTTTACTTACCGTAGCCAGGTACGCGGCAATCGCTTGAGCGCGCGTCATAGTTCCCGACTTGCTATTTAGATAAGCTTGGATAGCCGCCTGTGTAGCAGCTCCGTAATAACCGGTAATCCTCGGATAAGTAAAGTGGCCTAGATTTTTCAATAATTGCTGCATTTCACTCACGTTCGCATTGGTTTGTCCGAGTGCAGTAATACTAATCAAATAATCAAGCCGAGCATTCGATGAATTTCCGCCGGTTGTGCCGCCGGTTGTTCCTCCGGTTGTGCCACCAGTAGAACTGCCCAAAATAATGGTATCACAGACAGGAGCTGACGTGTATCCGATTGAGTTATAAAACTTAACACAAACTGTTTTCGTTCCGTTTCCGGAAGTAAGCGTCCAAGCTCTCGTAGTCCCATAATTTTCCTGAGGAACAGTTGAAAAATCGTCACCATTCGCAATTGCCATTTTTGTTGCTTGCGAACCGCCGTTTAAAGTAAGCGTAACGGCTGTGGTCAAAGTATTTGTAGCGCCATTGTTTATACTCAAAACAAATCCGCCCGCCGGAGGTGTGGGTCCGCTACCGGACGTGCCACCACCGCCGCCACCACCGCCACTGGGGCTTCCACTACCTTCTTCAACACAAGTATTACCGCTCAGGTAGTACCCAGAGTTACAGGTAATAGCACAACCAGAATAAGCAGCAACTGATCCGTGGCTTACCGAGGCAATACTACAAGTGAAAGTGTACACATTGGTCAATACTGTCGAAGAATAGCTATTGTCGCTTTGATAGCAAGCTATAGCTTTTAGCGTGGTATTAGCATTGAGCGTAAACGCACTGCTATAAAGCGTGCCTGTTCCCGCACAAGTGGGTTCAGTACCATTTGTCGTATATCGAATTGAGTTTGAATCAACAGCGCTCAAAGTAATGCTTTGTGAAGAGTGGTATGTGCCTGCCGCTTTTGAAGACGTTGGAGGAAGAACAAGCACGCCATTTGGAAGCGTTCCGGGATTAAGGTTTGGGTTCAAACCTTCCCAATCCGTCTCCGAAGCCGACACTGTGCCAAAGCCGAGAAACAAAGCGATAAAAATGATGGCTAGTTTTAATTTCATAATCTTTTGGTTTTACTTTTAATTCAAGTATGAGAGGGAGCGGATTAATCCGCTCCCCTCTCTAAAATCTTTACGGTGCCGGTATCGCTGTTGCTTCGACTTTGAACTGTCCCGCGTACGAACCTCCTGTCGCGCTTGCGGGAACCCTAACTTGAACTTTTACTACGACTTGATATCCATCCATACTCGGCTGCTGGTCACTTCCGGCATTAAATATCAGATAAGTACCGGGGTAAGTTGCCACAGTGGCAACATTGATTGCTGTTCCTTCGGTAGTGTGTCCATTGCTGGAATCTGCCGAGTAATACCTGATGTTGTCGCCAGTAGCAGGAATGGAGCCGGTAGAACCCGTGAAGTCACTAAACATTAACCTGATCCTTGTTTCGTCTGTCGGAACAGTCAAACTGATTTCCCATTCCCAACCATCGTCCCAATCGTGATTGTTAATCGCATATGATTTGTCAGGATTGATTTTGACGTTGTCAATGCTCAAGTTTCCTGTGTTAAACGCCTCGGTTGTAAATGTGTAAGCTCCTTGAGCTAATCCGGCGAATGGGTTGCCTGACAGGTCGGTAATGTCATTGGTTACAACCAAAGTGTACTCCGTATTGTATTCGAACAAATCTTCGGGTTCAACAACCAATTCAGATTTCTTTACTCCGGCTTCGGTGAAATACGGTGTACCGTAAACTTCTTTAATGTCTACTGCCACCCAACCGCCATCTCCGTCGCTCGCATACAAGTCAACGTTTTCGTCAACGAATGTACTTACATCCATTTCTTCGCTGAACAACAAGTATATTTCGGCGCTAGTATCTACGCCGGTATCTTCATCTTCCGGACTAAAGTCTTCAACTGTCGGAGCTGTTTTGTCAATGACAATTGTTCGGTTGCCCGCTTCGTATCCGCTTGCTCTCGCGGCATTATCAACTGCCTGTACTCTCCAATAATTAGTTCCTCCGTTAAGGGCTGTGATATTCGCGCCTGATAATGCATAAGCAGTGCCATTAACAACAATGTTTATTTCCGGAGAACCAAATGCAACATCATTATCTATCTGCAGAGTGTAAGAAGCGACTCCGCTGCCTTCTCCGTCAGTTGAACCTCCCCACATCATTACAGAACCGGTAACATATGTTCCTCCGTTTGCCGGCAATGCTCTTGTCGGAGTGCTTGGATTATTGATATCTCCTTTCCAGCTGATAGTTATCGGACTTGTCATTGTGACACCGTCAGCGCTTTGACATAACACATAGTAAGAATTTATTCCGTCCACGTTGGCAATTGTTTTGCTATGAGTTGTTGTACCTGCTCCATCAAATGTGTTATCCATTGAGGCAAAAGTTGCAGCCTCATCATCGTCGTATTTACAAGTGGCGTTAACATCTGTCATTAAAGCTGCGGTTACATTAGCGCCTGTCTCCCAACCACCCGATATTGTCGGGTCAATTGTTGTTACCGAAGGTTCAGTTGTGGCAACTGTGAAAGCTCCCGTATCATCTGTCCCTTCATTACCAGCATAATCGCGGCAGATTACGTAAATTGTTTTTGCTCCATCGGTAGGAACAATGTATGTTCCAGCAAACACGCCTGCCGCTGTTTCCGATAAACCAAATCTGTTCATAGCGTCAAACGAGATATTGTTTTCATCCATTCTACATTCCGAATTAGCTTCGGCAGTGGCATTGATTAAGAATGATTTGCTGTTTTGTGTTCCGGGAGCGGCAACTACAACTGTTGGAGCCGTAAAGTCAAACTCAAAGTTTGCTCCAAGGTCTGTTGCATCAGAATCCTCGTTTCCAAGAATATCAGTTTGGCCGCCAATCGTGATTATTGCCGTTGTTGTTTCTTCACCGTCCAGTGTCCTAGAGAAGACATATAATCCGCCCTCGCCACTGACCTTTACCATTGCCTCCCCACCGATCGCAACAGCCGGGTCGCCGGCCAAAGCCTCTGATGCTTGGAAGCTGACAGTAACAACATCTCCGACATTAGCGTATGT
>JBAZMG010000024.1:0-14499 GCA_041649895.1 Minisyncoccota bacterium
AACAACACAGAAAGCCACAGTTGCCAAGGGACAAGTGTTTTCCAATTCCCTCCGAAATTCGTTGATGATTAACATGATTACTGAATACAAATTGGACGGCAATGCTAGTGATACCTGGGGAACGCATACTGCCGGAACAGTCAGCGGAGCGTCAACTTATTCGTCTTGTCCGCAAGGCACTTGCTATAGCTTTGACAATATTGATGATTACATTGAATTGGCTGACGCTTCTGATCTAAGAATGACTACTGGTGGCACTATTTCTGTTTGGATATATCCGGAAAGCCACGGAGAAGGAAGTCATGGTTCAATAATTTGTAAGGGTACCGATAGTCTTGCTACCGGCGGATATTATTTTATACTTGATTCGCCAAATAAAATAATAGGCCGGATTAACACCGGAACCTATTTGGTTTCTTCTGGCGCGATAACTTTTAATCAATGGCAATTAATAACAGCTACCTTTAACGGTTCCGGTAGAAAGATATATCTTAATGGGGTCGATATTACTTTTAGTGGCGGGGGCGAGACGGCCCTGCCACCAAATTCTTCGGGAATTATTAGGATTGGAAATGCTTCGTACTCTACAGATCAAACTTTTGACGGATATATCGATGATGTTCAAATATATAATGCCATTATGCCCACTTCTCAAATCCAACAAATGTATTTCGCGGGCATTAACAAACTTTTTGCCAAAAACCAAATCACTGCGTTAGATTATGACCAACGTCTCGCTGAATTATCAAATAATTACGCAAAAGAATAACCCTCCTTCGCTCCTACGGAGCTACGGCGAGGCGAGGTAATGTTTGGGAGTCCGACACCCAAACATTAAAAAACAATGAATAAAAGAATAAAAACAAAATTTGCATTCACCTTGATCGAGTTATTGGTGGTAATAGCGATTATTGGGATTTTGTCTGCCTTGATCATTGTGGGGATTGGCTCAACAACACAAAAAGCCACAATCGCCAAAGCCCAAGTGTTTTCCAATTCCCTTCGAAATTCGTTGATGGAAAATTTGGTTTCAGAATGGAGACTTGATAATGGCTCTGGTACAACAGCAACCGATTCTTGGAGCGGAGGAAATAATGGAACATTGACTGGGTTTGCGGATACAACTGCCGGATACGGAGATAATCATACTTCTGGATGGATGAGTAGTCCCAACTGTATATCCGGAACTTGTTTGAAATTTGATGGAACAGATGATTATATTGAAATGGCAAGTTCAGTTAATTTAAATTCTATTCAATTAGGATTTACATATAGTGGTTGGGTAAAATTTAATCAAATTACGCGCAGTACAGATGGTTTTAATTGGCAAGCCTTTTTTACAAAAAATACTTATGGTAATTGGTTTGGGTTAATGTTATACAATGTTAATAAAACTCTAAGGTTTTATCATGTAGGATTGAATCCCATACAGACCGATTATTCTTGGAGCGATGTTCAGCCCGGCCAATGGTATTTCGTAAATGTTGTATATAATGGGTCTTTTACCAAGCATTACATTAATGGTGTATCGAAAACTAATACTGTAGTAACCGGAACACCAACAACAAATTTAAGTGCTTTGTGGATTGGGAAATCAACTTCAGGACCCTATATTTTTGATGGTTTAATAGACGATGTCCGCATATTTAATGCCGCAATTCCGACTTCTCAAATTGAGCAAATGTATTTTGTCGGACTGAACAAACTTTTCGCCAAAAAACTGATCAAAAATACCGAATATTCCGATCGCCTCGCCGATCTGTCTATTGATTCCGCGAAAAATTAAATGATCACTATTGTTGAATTTTATTTATTATTATATAATTGATTCAGTCGAAGAAAATAATTAAAAAAATTTGCGGGTTTTGGCTGTTATTTACCAAGCTCGCGTCATATTAAAATTATGGAAAACAGATCTTCCGGTGCAATCGGTTCGGTAGTGGTATTCTTTATAATTTTTATTTTGTGGATCTTTTCAATGGGAGGAAACGGCCTTTTTGCCGGTGGTATAACATTGATTGGGGTCGTGATCGTGATCGGTTTGGTCATTTTGCTTGGTGGATTGAGAATTATTGATCAATATGATCGAGGCGTTGTCTTGACGCTTGGAAAATATTCGAATACCAGACAGCCCGGATTGACTTGGATCTTCCCCGGCCTTCAAAGAATGATCAAGATCGATATGCGTATTACGACCACGGATATCCCGCAACAAGAAGTGATCACGAAAGACAACGTCCCGGTTGGCATTAACGCGGTAGTGTATTTTCAAGTGCAATCCGCGGAAAACGCGATCTTAAACATTAAAGATTATACTTTGGCGGTTTCCCAATACGCGCAGGCGGCGCTTAGGGATGTTATCGGAGGAATTGAGCTTGATTCTCTGCTTTCCGAGAGAGAAAAAATCGCGGAAGAGATCCAAAAAATAGTCGTGGCCGCCACTCAATCTTGGGGTATATTGGTTACCGATATAAAAATACAGGACATTGAATTGCCTGCTGATATGAAGCGTGTTATGGCGAAACAAGCCGAATCCGAAAGAGAACGACGAGCCATTATTATCAGAGCGGAGGGAGAATTTCAGGCGTCCGAGCGATTGGCTCAAGCCGCGAGCGTTCTTAGCGCCATCCCGGGAGGACTTTCGATGAGAACTTTGCAGACAATAGAAAAAATAAACCCGGATCCGTCGAAAACAGTTATTTTCGCTTTGCCGGTCGAGGTACTTGAGGGAATTAAAGCGATCTCTCAGTCAGTGAAAAAATAATATTATACGATCTCTTTCAAAAAAGATTCCGCCAACCCGGCGGTTTCTTTGTTTGATTGGTAAAAACTTTTCCAAACAACCACAATGTCGGCATCGTTAAAGATAGCGCGTTGTATTTCTCGTATCGTGTCTCCGCCGGCTACGGCAACCATAACATCATAATTTCCCTTGATTTGTTTTATCTGGTAATAGGGGATTTGTTTTTCTTTGGAAAATTCACTCTCGTCAACTCCCCGGTGAAGCATCACGATGTCGGGAAGTTTTTTTAATTTCTTTAAAACCGCGAGAGCGCTTTCAACATTCATCATATCGATTATCGAGTCGATTTGGAATTTTCGGCATTCCTCAATAAAGCTATTGATCGTTTCTATGGGTGCCACCCCTAGGCAGGTCGCCGCGCTGGCGCCGGCATCGGCCATCATCGCGACTTCGCGCGCGGCCAGGTCCGCGCATTTGTTGTCTGCCACAATATACGCTCCCGGAGGCGCCATTTCTTTTATTCTTGAAACCGCCTCGGTGCCATATATTTTGATCAAGGGTGTTCCCGCTTCGATCAAAATTCGATCCGAAACCGGGAGTCGCGAAATGATATCTCGCGCCTCTGAGAGGGTGCTATTGAGAGCGATATGAAGATAATTTTTTCTTTTTTTGAGGATCATATTATTTAACCAATTTTAAAAATTCTCCGGCCAAGTCCTCGCTTTCTCCCGGTGCTTCGTAAAAAGGGCGCCAGACGACAGCGATATCCGAGTCGTTGAAAAAAGTTCTAACAACGTCGCGGACCGTTTCTCCTCCGGCCACGGATATCAAGACCTTGCCGTAAGCCCCCTTTATTCGGTGGATCTGGTCGTGTGGCAACTGTTTTTTTGTGCCCGCTTCGTTTTCGTCCACGCCGCGGTGTAAGACAACCACTGTCGGAAGTTTTTTTAATTTTTGCAAAACTTCAAACGGAAATTCCACATTCATCATATCAACCATTGAATCTATGCCGGCTTTTCCGCATTCGGATATGAATTCGTTTATGGTTTCCGTGGGCGCCAAACCCAAGCAGGTTGCCGCGCTGGCGCCGGCATCGGCCGAGGCCGCTACCTCCATCGATCCTCGGTCCATACATTTCAAATCTGCCACGATATATCCCGGTTTTTGCAATTTTTCATCCCACCATTCTCTTAGAGTGGAAATGCCTTGCTTGCCATATCTTTTGATCAGGGGAGTGCCCGCTTCAATAATTATTTTTTCCGAAGCCGGAAGCGCCGCGATCATACCTCTTACTTCTTCCAAGGGGCGATTAAAAGCTATCTGCAGATATTTTGATCTTTGATTAAGCATAATTATATTTTTATTATATATTATTATAAATAAATTGCCCAGCGTGCCGGATTGAATAAATTTTTCGGAAGGGGTGGAATTGGGTCGTTCGAATACCAACAAAGATTAGTCGAACCATCAAATAATTACGCTAAACAATAAACTTAAAAGAATATTTGGGATTTCGGGATTTTAATTTCATTTGCGATTGACTTAAAATAAAAAAAAGTATACTATATAAATATGATAATCTCAAGGCCTAAAAATACGAAAAGCAAAGGATTTGTCGAATTTTTTGTTTATAAAGAAAAAGATGCCTTTATTGGAGTCTGTTTGACTTTTGATATTGTGGAAGAAGGAAAAGACCCCAAAAAACTCATGGATTCGTTGCACGAGGCGGCCTTGCTTCACATAAAAACAGTTATAGATAAAAACCTTTCAGACGATTTACTTAACCGATATGCTCCAGTTGAGTATTGGAAAAAGTACTTTTCTCTTATGGATTCCTTAAGAAAGGCTCGTCTGCAAAAGCAACGATTGGAAAATTCTATGCAACAGATGTGCAAATACGATGAATCGATTTTTTCAATGAATGAACTGGCTAATTGTTAAATAAATGCCGAGGGGATTAAACAATTGGACATATAAGGATGTGAAAACTTTTCTTAAAGAGAAAGGTTTTGTTTTTTATAAAGAAAAAGAGGGCTCGCACGAAGCGTGGATAAGCGTCGATGAAAAATTTGTAGTGGAAATAAATTTTATAAGAGGCAAGGATTCTTACCCTCCAAGGACATTGGAAACAATGATTCGTCAATCTGGAATTTCGAAAAAATCGTGGCGAGAATGGTCATCAAAATAGCATAAAGATTAATTTATGTATTATTTCAGTGTCCCACCACTGATTTTTTTGTATTGACAAATATTGTGTATAAAGTATAACCAAATCACATAGTTCTTATTAGGGAGGGAGCTAAAAGCGTAAGTGATGATGAAGGAGGTTAGGATTACCGAGGTGCCCGACGGTATCAGCCTTGCTATCAGGTGTTGTGGTGATCGTTTCTGGGTATCGGAAGGGGCTAAAGCCGAATTTCAACCCTTTACTATTCCCGCGGTAGAGAATATATCCACAACGTTCCGTTGCTTGGAATGCAAGCAAGTTCGCAAGCAAACTTGCACCGTTTCGTATAACGATGGTTTTTATACCCTGGAGTTTGATGGCTTGACTTTAGTCTATAACGGCGAACAAATTTGTCTCGTCGGTAAGTGCTATTGTGGCTATAACAATCTGAAGGATATTTGGACCGGGGAAGTCGCCCAAAGCCATTGTGTCAATAGCACGTGGGATGGGGAGTATGAATTTGAATGCCCCTGCAAAAGAACGATCTTGCTGGTTGTTCGCAAAGAGGGCAAACACTTTCACCTTTGCGACCACAGGGAGCGGCCAAGGCTTACCAAGCGGGGCAAAATTTCCAAAGGGAGTTGAAAATCAACCCCCTTTCGTTTACTTGTTCTCTATTTACTTTTATAACAAAATATGTTATAATTTTGACAGTGCCAAGATCAGTATTGGCGCGGTTATTTGCTCTTATCAATTGAAAATGGAGAGATCTTATGAAATTGACGTATTCAGTTCTAATCGCCCTGTTTCTGCTTATAACAGTCGCGATACCGGTGTGCGCGTATGAATATCCTTCGCCCCAAGGCTATGTCAGCGATTTCGCGAATATTCTTTCGCAGAACGAGCGGCAGGGGTTGGAAAACGAGATCGCGATCTTTGAAAACCAGACAACCATTGAGATCGCGGTTGTGACCGTTCCGTCACTTCAGGGAATGTCGATCGAAGAGTTTACTCTCGGGTTGGCGAATACCTGGGGTGTGGGAAAAAAGGGTAAGGATAATGGCGTTGTCCTGCTTGTCGCCCCTAACGAACGCAAGGTGCGGATCGAGGTCGGGCGCGGACTCGAGGGTACGCTCACGAATTCCGCGGCAAACGGGATAATCCAGAACGACATCTTGCCGAGCTTCCGAAACAATCGGATGCAAGACGGAATCGTATCCGGCGCGCATAGTATTATGCGGCAATTGAGTCCCAAAGCAGCTACGCAAAATTCCGGCGCGAGTCCGGGGACCGATAGCGGAAATGATATAAACATTATTTCCGCGATTATCATCATCGGCCTTATTATCATCGGAATCATAGCAAGTTTGTGGGCTGCGATTTGGGTGAGCGACAAGCGTGATCGCAAAAGAGAGAATCTCGACCTGCTTGAAAAAGATCGGAAAATGCTCAAGGATTTGAAGCAAGAATATCCGGAATCTAAGGACCTGCTCCAAAAATTGGAGAGCAATAATCCTCCGGCAATTTGGTTAAAGCTTAAGGCGGTCTTCGATTCAATAGATTTGGCCGAAATGAAAAAGAACTTCCTTGAAGCCGAAGCATTGTGTAAAAAGAATTTGCTCTCAGTCGATGAGGCAAGCGGACAAGTGAAATCGCTTGATTCTGATGTTAAGGAACAAACAATTTGCCTGAAGAATATCAAAAAGAGATTCGATGAAGTAGAAAAAGCGGCATCCGGGATTGACAGATTCCTCTTAACCTTGCCGGAAGAGATCAATTTTTATCTGAAGCAAGTGGGGGATGAAGATGTGGCCGAAGGTACTCGTCGCCTGCTTCAATCAGCGACCTCTGATTTTGAAAAGATCAGAGCGCGGATATCCGAAACCGAGGTAATCAATGTAAATCGATTGGAGGTTTGCGCCAGCCTTAAAGATGTTTCGGAAACTTTGAAAGAGGTTTTCAAAGAGATCAAATCAGACAAGGAAATTGCCGCGAGGGCGCCAACCGAGGGACCGGTGCTTCTCAGTAAGTTCCCGGAAATTCTCGCGGCCACAGAAAGCAAGATCGGATCTTCTTCCAAGCGGCGGACAATGTATGATGATGCGCGAACCAAGTACGAACAGGCGCGCGCGATTGCCGAACAAGAGGGAGTCGTGAATTGGACGAACATATTCATTCTGCTTCTCGCGGCAAATACGTTGTGCCACAACGTAGAATCGTCTCATCACTCCGATTATATAAGCCAATCATCTTCGAGTAGCCACCATTCAGATTCGTTCGATAGTGGCGGCAGTAGCTTTAACGGCTTCGGAGGCTTCGGCGGAGGTAGTTTCGGCGGCGGAGGTGCTTCCGGCGGTTGGTAAACATTAGTTCTTTAATCAGGCTCTTGGCAAATCAAATGATTTCCAAGGGCTTTTTCTTTTTCTTGATTAGGGTCTTTTAATTTGCTATAATATTTCTATGATTGACGTGGAAAAAAAATTGGAATCGATCAAAAAAAGCCTCCTCTTCTTGGAGGACTGTCTTTGACCTTAAAAAATTAAAACAAAGGCAAATAGTTTTGAAAATACAGACGGAAGAACCGGGCTTTTGGGACAACGCGGACACTGCGGCCGATATCTCGCGTGAATTGTCCGAGGTTGAAGAAGATATCGGGTTTTTTGAACAAACGAACAAGCTGATCAGCGAAGTGGAAGAGTTCGCGAAAATATTGGACAACAGGGAAGAGGACGAACTCAAAGGCAGGATCGATAATTTGGAAAAAATAATAAAAGACAAGGAAACGGAATTTTGCTTCAAGGGAAAATACGACAAAGGAAACGCAATCTTGTCGATTTACAGTGGCGCGGGCGGCCAGGACGCGCGCGATTGGGCGGCAATGCTTTTGCGAATGTACGAGCGTTATTGCGAAAGAAAAGGATTTAAACTGCTGGTGATCGACGAGGTCTTTGGAGAAGAGGGCGAGGGTGAAGCGAAAAAAGGATTAAAATCGGCAACCATAGAAATAAAAGGAAAATTCGCTTACGGATTTTTAAAGAAAGAAACAGGCGCGCATCGCCTGGTTAGGCTTTCCCCGTTTTCCGCCCAAAAATTACGACATACCTCTTTTGTGACAGTTGAAGTTTTGCCTGTTTTGGTGGATAATAGTGAGGTAGAAATAAATCCGGATGATATAAAAATAGATTTTTATAAATCTTCCGGACCGGGGGGACAATACGTGAATAAGCGAGAGTCTGCCGTGCGAGTAACACATTTGCCCACAGGATTAACAGCAACGTCGCAAGCGGAAAGATTGCAAGGCAAAAACAAAGACAAAGCAATGGCTATATTGGTCGCGAAACTCTGGGAGTACAGAGAAGAAAAACAAAAGAAAGAATTACAGGGAATAAAAGGAGAAAAGATCAGTGCGAGCTGGGGTAACCAAATCCGATCGTATGTCTTGCATCCCTACAAGCTTGTAAAAGATTTGCGAACCGGAGTGGAGAGTACCAATCCTGACAAAGTATTGGACGGCGATTTGGACGATTTTATCGAAGCGGAATTGAAATTTAGTTAGTGACCCTTATTTAGATTATGTTGCTCGTTCGACCCTCCTTCGCCCTTCGGGCTACGCGGGGCGCGGCGTGTCAAACGTATTTCCGGAATTTTAGTTCTCTATTCTTGATTCTTAATTCTTTATTCTTAATTCTTTAAAAAAATGATCGAATTTGAAAACGTAAATAAAAATTATTATCCCAATCTCAAGGATCCGAAATTCGCCTTGAGGGATGTTTCTTTTAAAGTAAAGGACGGAGAATTTGTAATTCTTTGCGGACGTTCGGGCGCGGGAAAAACCACGATACTAAAACTTATTTCTTGCGAAGAAAAACCGACCACAGGCAAGGTTTTTTTTGATAACAAAGATTTGGCCAAGGTGAAGAAAAGCGAGGCTCATTTGATCAGGCAAAAGATTGGATTTATTTTTCAGGACTATAAATTGTTGTCGTATAAAACCGTTTTTGAAAATATCGCTTACGCGCTTGAAGCTTTTGATTATGATGAGAGAAAAATAGAGCACGAGGTCAATCAGGTGATAGAATTGGTCGGGCTCGAAAGCAGAAAGAAATGTTTCCCCAAAGAACTGTCGGGGGGTGAACAACAGAGGGTGTCTATCGCTAGGGCCTTGATTCATAGACCGGAAATAATTTTGGCGGACGAGCCGACCGGGAATCTTGACCCATATAATACGCGAGATATCATTAAAATACTTTTGAAAATAAACGGAGCGGGTTCCACTGTTATTTTATCCACCCACGACAAGGAAGTTGTTAACGCCTTAAAGAAAAGGGTAATCACCATTGAAGACGGAAAAATAGTGCGCGACGAAGAGGAGGGAGTATACTTTTTGTAAGTAGAACAATTTATTTTAAAAAAATGACTAAAGCAAAAATAAAAGCAAAACCGAAAGAAAGATACGTGAATAAAATTCTTAAAAGTGGATGGAATTACCTGCGCCGGCAGGGGTTTTTGTCTTTTGCCACGGCATTGGTTATTTTTGTCGCCGTGGTTTTGGGCACAGTCCTGATCATTACCCACGGAGCTATATCTTTTATGTCGGAAAAAATACAAGACAAGATCGATATCTCGGTCTATTTCAACGAACAAGTTCCCAAGGAAAAAATATTGGAGATCAGGGGCGATGTGGAAAAATTGCCTCAGGTAAAGGAGGTGAATTTTATCTCCTCCGAAGAAGCCTATGATACTTTTCTGAAAAATCACGAAAGCGATACTTACACAAAATCTTTGGAAGCGATCGGCGGCAATCCGTTTCTGCCTTCGCTTGTAATTCAAACAAAAGACCCCACGCAATACAAAACGGTTTCCGAATATTTTAAAAAAGAAGAACTGAAGGATTTGGTATATGATGTTAATGACTATAGGCGCGGGTTCGCGATCGAAAGGCTTTCCAACCTGGCAACAGGGATCAATAGGCTCGGGTTGTTTTTGACCATCTTTTTGAGCCTTATCGCCGTTGTTGTCACTTATAATACATTGCGTTTGAGCATTTACTCGCAAAAAGACGAAATAGAGATTATGAGGCTTGTCGGAGCGAAAAACAGTTTTGTCCGCGGTCCGTTTTTGATACAGGGCGCGCTTTGCGGATTTTTTGCCGCGCTTCTTGCCTTTGTTTTATTCTTTTTATTATTCTTTATCCTAAGATCCACTCTGGAAAACATCTTTATGGGCTTCAACCCGTTTGATTATTTTATTCACAATCTATTGGTCATATTTTTGGCGCAAGTGGCGATTGGGGCCGGACTGGGCTTGATTTCCAGCTTCTTTGCTGTTAGAAGATATCTAAAGGACTAAGATAGAATCAAGAAGCAAGAAGCAAGAATAAAGAATTGGGGATCAAGAATAAGGGGTCTAGTCCAAGTATTCTGATTCAGCTAATAATGTTTAAAATATTCTAATAAGGTGCTACCGCAGGTAGCAACAAAATTCTTTATTCATAATTCGTAATTCTTAATTCTAAATATTTAGGCTCGCCTAAATATTTTTGCGGGATCGTCTAATGGTAGGACTACGGACTCTGAATCCGTCAATCTTGGTTCGAATCCAAGCCCCGCAGCATTCATAATTAAAACACCCCTAAGGGTGTTTTAATTATGATAACTCTACGAGTTTGATTCTAATGATTGATGTGGGGCAAGATATAGAGTCAACAGACTCTATCCTGAATCTCAACGAGCGTCGAGCGAGTTGATGTCAGATTCAGCAGAATCTGACCTACCTATATGTTAAAATACCACCTTTGGGTGGTATTTTAATTTGCGGTTCTTGGACTCAAAGAGTTTTCGCGACAAAAGCCGCCATTGGCACTTTTTTGTTTTCAAGATATAATATTCTCAAAATAATTATTTTAATTTTATGAATAGAAAACAAAAAGGATCTGTGCCCGCAACAATGATAGGATTAGTTATTTTGGTTTTGGCAATAGCCTCGGGAATCGGCTATTTTTTGTTTTATAAAAATAAGCCGACCGAGCATTTTGTAGATCAAAACACACAGCAACAACCTATTCCTCGTGAAATGACAAACGAAGAAGCAAAGCAGTTCTTTAAGGCCACGGAGATCGTTTCTAACAATTCGCCGGATTCGGTGAAGTTTTGGACGGAAGCTTACTGTCCCGGATCAGAAACAAATTACGATTACTCAATACCTGTGGGGTATTTTGTTTTTTCGTGCGATGCCACCAAGCAGGAAAAGGGCACTCATGGCGGTTGTCCAACCTGTATTATGTCTGAAATTGAAGTGAGAGCGGAAAATACCTTAGCACAAAATCAAGAACAAAATTTGAATAATCGAAATTGGAACGGAACAAAATATTATTTTAATTATTTAAGCGATACATCTCTGCCATTATTCTTAAATAATCTTAAAGTGAGCAGTGATATAAAGATAGGATTATACTATAATGAGGGTGGAGAGTTTTTTAACAGCAGAAATATGTATGTTAAGCAAGCTTGCGAATATCATGGTGAGTATATTGATGGAGATTGCAGTAAGTCGTTCATGATGCTCAATAAGTGGATTAATCAAGATTCTTCTTATAATATTTATAGCGATCAGTATAGTCTTTTTTCTAAAGAAACGTCCCATACTTTCGGCGGATCAGCCTTATCAATTAAAAACACTAACAATATTTCCGCGGAGTATGTCGGTTTAAAAATAAACAACATAAGCCTAATCAAGGATCTGCAAATACAATTTGTTATAGATGCTCACGGTGGATATGAACTTGGAATGAGAAATGACGATATTATCGATAAAATATTAGGAATCGAGAGTGTTGCGGCTTGCGGACCGGCTCAAATGGTAGAAAATATCGGATCCGCAAACTTGGTTTTGGAAAAAATTGAAAATGAAATTTATTGGTACAAAATTACAAAACCCATAAACCTAAAACCATCCGAAGATTTATGTTATACCGATGCTTCGGGTCTGGGAAGATACGGTGCCGCTTGTGGTCTTTGCGAGAGATGTCACGACAAATGTTCTCAAGCTTATACAATGGAACAAGAAGAGTACTATGCTTGTGGCGATGGCTGCGATTATGGCCAATGTCTGGTTTGGCCAAAAGACAGCCTGATGTTTAATATTTACTATTCTCCAAAAAATATCAGTGGCCCGCTTCAAATTCAAGTGGCCAATATTATCTTTAAAAACAATGCCAATAATACTTATTACGCGCCAACTTATGGAAATCGTGAGCGGCTATTCACAAAGTATTCATCGGAATTTTACAAAGCATATCTAGTCGATGGCCATTGCTTTGTCGCGGAAGATCAAGAAATTCCCGCCGATTGCTACTGAAATGAAAATCAAATATTGTTTATACTCTTTCATATGTTTACTTTTGATAATTTTATTATTGTTATTGCCGAAAGCATTGATACATAACGATAATAATTCAATTGATAAGCAACCCATTTCATTTAAAGACGCCTTGGGCTCCAATTTCGTAATTGGATTTTTAGGGCAAACACTTGATGAAGAAACAATAAAGACAATTAAATACATCAAACCTTCCGGAATAATTTTATATTCAAGAAATTGCGACACCAAAGATCAATTAAAAAAACTAATAGATCAATTGCAGTCCGTGGCTAAGGAAATAGGTGATAATAAATTTTTCATAATGATAGACGAAGAGCCGGGAGGAGCAACGAGAATAAACGCGTTTAGCGATGTATTTAATTCCGGCGAACCAAATTGGCTTTTAATGGATGATAGACTGAAAGAAATGGGGAATTATGGTATTAATGTCGACTTGGCACCTTTGGCGGATTATCCGTTTAGTGAAGACAGCTATATAAAAAACAGAATAGTTGCCAAGGATGAAAATACTCTTATCGCGTTTAACAAGAAATTTATTGAAACGGCTAAAAAGAATAATATATCCACCACTTTGAAGCATTTTCCCGGCGCCGGTCTTTTTGTGCAAGATCCCCATACTGATATATCGGACTCTTTGGCCGACGTTAATACCTTTAACAGATCATTAGCAATTTTTGAGGAAGGTATTAAAGATGGTGCCGATTTCGTAATGATCAATCATGGCATCTATGAAAACATTGATGACAAAATGGCAACTTTTTCAAAAAAAATAGTCAATGATATTTTGATAAAACAATTGGGTTTTTCGGGTTTAGTTATTACGGATGATATGGCCGATATGCCCTTACAATTCGAAGGCGATGTAAATCAAGAAGACTTTCTTTTCGAGGCGCTAAATGCGGGAAACAATATGGTGCTTTTATCTCATCGAACCGAGATCACAAGAGAGGTATTCGATCGTTTATTGAATAAGTACTCCAATAATGAAGATTTCCATAAAATCGTTATAAATAACTACAAAAAAATAAATGATTTTAAAAAGAATAAAAACCTGGTTTTTAACTAAAATAGGAGACGCACCTTTTTACGCGGCCACTCTTATCATTTTTTAAGCAGTTCAAGACTCATTATTATTTTAAATCAAGTATTTGTGGTGGACAGCAAATACTTTATTTTTTCGCGGTTTTGGTATAATATATAAACATTAATAAATAGCCGATAAATGGCTGATATAAATAATAATACTAAATTAGATGAAAATGAACAAAACAAAAAAGATAGTACTCATAGTTGTCGTAATTTTAATATTGGCGGGCGTTGCCGGTTTCGCTTTTTGCAATTATTCAAAAAAAGGAAATGAGATCAGGGATTACTATTATGCTTGGCTCAATAAAACAAAGGCATCTCTCGTAAGCATTTACGAAAATTATCCTTACCAAACCTTAAAGGAATTGAAATTACAGAGCGGAATCAATTTTTCGGAAACAAAAAGGACAAAATTCGTGTGGCAGTCGTTGAGTGAAGGAATATTACCGGTCACGATTACGGGATACACATTTGATAAAACAATAATCACGAACGACCAAAGCGATAAAATCAGGGAAATGTTTGAGCAGGGCGGGTTTGCGCTACAGTTTTTTGACGTAGACATAAACAGCTTTGCCGGAATTTCCGGATACAGAAAGGATGACACGGTGTGTATGATCAAAAGCGGGCCCACCAAAGACGCCAACAACGAACTCGTAGCCGAAGATAAGCTTAATTTTGAGATCTATTGCGGCAGGTTGGCCGCCAACTAAATTATGGATTGTGTTTTTTGCAAGATCGCGAATAACGAGATCCCAAGCTTCAAAATATACGAGGACGATTTGATCTTGGCTTTTTTGGATGCCAGTCCGGCCGCGGAGGGCCATACGCTCATAATACCCAAGCGCCATTTTGAAAACATCTTTGATATTGAAAACAATTACTTGAACAAGATCATTTCAACGGCAAAGATCATCGCGGAAAAAATGAAATCCGACCTTGGCGTGGAAGGAGTGAATATTTATCACGCTTCGGGCAAGGCGGCGGAGCAGAGCGTTTTTCACTTTCACTTGCATATAATTCCGCGAGTGCCGGACGACACAATTGATTTTACCGGGGCCACAAACAAAAACATTAAAAAGCTTAATCCCGAAGAAATGGAAGAAATTAGAAAAAAATTAAC
>JBAZMG010000025.1:0-14029 GCA_041649895.1 Minisyncoccota bacterium
GATGTTTATATTACGATGGCGTCGATGATTATGTTAATCATGTTAATGTGAATTTTAGCGAGGGGTCTCCGCATACATATTCTGCTTGGGTTAAGTGGAGTGGTAGCGCTCCTACGGCGTCTATTGTTCCTTTTGGGGGAACTGGAAGTTGTGATTTTATTCAGTTATATTCGAGTGGTTCGTATACTTTTATGTTTCGCGATCATTCTCCTTGCACACAAACAACAATAACTAATAGCAATACGCAAACTTTATATAATGAAAAGTGGCATTTTATTACATGGTCAATTAATTCAAGCAAGCAGCTCTTTTTTTATATTGATGGGCTGAAAAATGGAGACACAATGACTTTGGTTAACTCAGCAATTTATTATAATTGGATTGCAAAGGGATACTCTGCTACCGGATTTTTAAGTAACTATTTATGGAAAGGCTATATTGACGAAGTCCGTATTTTTGACGCCGCTATGCCAACCTCTCAAATTGAGCAAATGTATTTCGCTGGATTGAGTAAGCTTTTCGCCAAAAACCAAATCACCCAATCCGAGTACCAGCAGCGCTTAGCAAACTTACCAGCTAATAATTTCGCCAAAGAATAATATATCCTAATGTAGCGGATATCTATCCGCTTCAAGATTCTTGATTCTTAATTCATGATTCTTAATTCTTCAAAATTTAACAGCTTAAACAAACTTAATTACACATTTCGTGGTAATTTTGCGTTTACCTTGATTGAATTACTTGTGGTAATAGCTATTATTGGCATTCTCTCCGCTTTGATTATTATTGGAATGAACTCGACAACACAAAAAGCCACAATCGCCAAAGCACAGGTGTTTTCCAATTCATTACGCAACTCATTGATGGGTAATTTGGTTTCCGAATGGAAATTCGATCAAGTCAATTTTCCAGCCGCCGGTCAAACCCCTGATTCATGGAGCGGAGGCAATGCGGGAACGCTTTATGGTTCTGGTGGATTGCAAAGTTTTCCCCAGCTTCAATCAGCTGCAAGTTGTGTTTCGGGAGGTTGTTTTTCTTTCGACGGGACAGATGATTTTGTTGACTGCGCTGATGGTGATAATTTGGATATTACCGATGCGATTACAATTAGCGCGTGGGCTTATAAAGAAGGTGTTTATGTAGATGCTAATACTATTGTTGGTAAATTAGAAACAGCATATTGGGTCTATGTTTATTCTAGTCACAATATAAAAGTATGGACAAATATTGGAGGAGCTTCAATTCCAAGGACCACTTCAGCAAATACTTTTTCTGATAATCAATGGCATTATGTTGTTTTCTCATATAACGAAAACGGAGGAAGTAATAACTTCAATATTTATATTGATGGGGTCAATAAATATGCAACTACATTGGCTGGAAAGATTAGTACAAACAATTCTGATTTTCATATTGGATCATCTGGCGGTTCGGGAAGCTACTTTTTTACTGGCAGAATTGATGATGTTCGTATATTCAATGCCGCAATGCCGACTTCTCAAATTCAACAAATGTATTTTGTGGGCATTAATAAATTACTTGCTAAAAACCAAATCACGGAAAACGAATACAATAATCGTATCGCTGATTTAACAAATAATTACGCTAAGGAGTAATGTTTGGGGGCTAAGCCCCCAAACATTCTTATTTTGCAGAGCAAAGCGAGTTTTTTGGTGCTTGATTCTTTGATGTTTTTTGCTATAATCAAAACATAAGAACCTCAATTTTTGCGGATTTATGGACATTTCCACTATTTACGTCGTTGTTGCCTTGTTTGCCATTGTTCTATTGGCTCTAGCCAGTTTTTCTTATTCGCTGATGAGAATGAAAAGGCAAACACAAACGGCTTGGAATGATTTTGAAAGCGAATTAAAAAAGAAGATAGAGATCGCGATGGGCGTAGTAGGCGAAATAATGAAGTATGCCGCGTTTGAAAAAGTATTGGTCAGTGAAATTTTGAGGGCAAAAAAGAGGGCGGATGCCGCGCAAACGGAAGAGGAAAAGAAAGAGGCTGGCAATGGATTGACAAGGGTTTTAAAATCGGTTTTTAATGCTTCGGAAAAATATCCGGATCTAAAAATCTCACAAAAATTCTTGGGATTGAAGAAAGAGTGGGAAGAGCTTCAAAACGATATGGAATCAGCAAAACGCCTTTACAATGAGGGTAAAGATATGCTAAAAAGCGTTGCAGGCAAGATACCTTTTAGATTCGCTTTTAAAAAAGGGGAGCCCGAGATGGAATTCGACGGAGAGGTTGTGGGCAAGAACAAAGCGTCAGTCAAAAAGAAAAGCGAATACAAAAAAGAAGAAACGGAAAACGTATTCAAAAAGATCAGCATAAAAAATCATTCGGCGGAGAAGATCAAGCCGAAAAGATTTACCCCCACCTTTTCAAAAAAGAAAAAAGATGGGGGAAATAATAATAAAGTTAGTTAATATCCGCCATTGCCTCGCCGAAGCCTATGGGCAAAGGAGGGCATTGCCTCGCCGAAGCCCGTAGGGGCAAAGTAGGGCTTCTGCAGGACTATGGCGCGACAAAGATAAATATATGTCAACAGGTGTTATTCTTATTCTCGTTGCTATCGCTGTAATTATCGTTTATTTGTTCAGCGCTTTCAACAGTTTGATAAAATTAAGAAACAGGACGCAGGAAGCATGGTCGGATATAGATGTTCAATTAAAAAGAAGGTATGACCTTATACCTAATTTGGTTGAAACAGTAAAAGGATACGCCAGCCACGAGAGCGGCACGTTTGAAAAAGTAATCCAGGCGAGAAACGTCGCTATGTCCGCGCAAGGCACAAAAGCAAAAGCG
Organism: Minisyncoccota bacterium; assembly: GCA_041649895.1. Lineage (GTDB taxonomy): Bacteria > Patescibacteriota > Minisyncoccia > Minisyncoccales > Minisyncoccaceae > STD1-204. Next base: position 2,816 of record JBAZMG010000025.1, read on the forward strand.
GAAGCGGAAAACGTATTATCGGGAACTTTAAAAAGTTTGTTCGCGCTCGCTGAAAATTACCCGAACTTGAAAGCTTCGGATAACTTCATTGAATTGCAAAGAGAGTTGCGCGACACGGAAGACAAGGTTCAGGCCGCCAGAAGATTTTACAATGGCAACGCTTTGAACTTGAAGACAATGATAGAATCTTTCCCTTCAAACATTATCGCTTCTATGTTTTCGTTCAAGCCGATGGATTTCTTCGAGATCGAAGAAGAAGCGCAAAGACAAGCTCCGAAAGTTGATTTTAAGAATTAAAAATAATATACGCTTTTTCAAGATAGCGGCAGGTTGCAAACCCGCCATAGTCTGGATTAGGGCGGGACAGAGATGAAAAATTTTAAGAAAACAATTATCAGGCACAAGAAGAAACTTAGGAAAAAGTTCAATAAACTAAGCGACAAGGACCAGAAAAGGATGGGCATCCTGAAGAAGTAGTTTAATTGCTTTGAAGGATGCTTAATCGCGTCCTTTCAGCATTAAAAATATGGCAGCAACATTATACGCCCAAGCCGAATCTAATATCTGGAAGACTTTTTTTTTGATCTTCTTTTTTTGCATATTCCTTATTCTTTTAGGCTGGTTGTTCAGCTCTGTATTTAACAATCAGGCTTTTTTGTATATTGCCGTGATTTTAAGCATTGTTTCCAGTATTTCGTCTTATTGGTATTCGGATAAAATAGTTTTGGCAAGCACCGGAGCGCAATTGATAGAAAAGAAAGACATTCCCGAACTTTACCGGATCGTGGAAAATCTTTGTATTGAGACCGGCCTGCCGATGCCAAAAATATATATTTTAAACGAGGATCAGCCCAATGCCTTTGCCACGGGCAGAGACGCGAATCACGCGGTGATCGCCGTCACGAAGGGATTGCTTCAAAGATTGCAGAGGACGGAGCTTGAGGGGGTGATCGCCCACGAGCTGTCGCACATCAGAAACAAAGATATTCTTTTGCAAACTGTAATAGTTGTTTTGGTGGGAATTGTAAGCATTGCTTCCAATTTATTTTTACGATTCGGTTTTTGGGGAGGGGACAGAGACAATGATAGAAATGTTAACCCGATATTGGTTGTACTCAGCATAGTGGCCGCAATTTTAGCCCCGATAGGCGCTTTAATGTTGCAATTGGCCGTTTCTCGACAAAGAGAATTTTTGGCCGATGCTTCGGGTGCGCTTTTGACAAGATATCCGGAAGGACTCGCGAGTGCCTTGGCGAAAATTGCCGCGGACCCGCATCCTATGTCTCGGGCCAGTAATACCACGGCGCATCTTTTTATCGAGTCGCCAATGAGAGGCAAAAAGGCAACCGGCGGATTCGCGAAATTATTTATGACCCATCCGCCGATAGAAGAGAGAATCGCCGCTTTAAGAGGATTGCAGCTGCCACCCGCCGGATCAGAAGGAATAGAAACAGAAACATTCACAAAATAACCAGATGCAGAATGTTTGGGGGTTAAACCCCCAAACATTGTTAAGCATAAGAAAGCAACCGCTGAAGGGCGGCTTTTCTTTTTTATCTTTTTATACTATATTAACTATATTCGCCCAAAAGAAAGAATGTTTGGGAGCTTAGCTCTCAAACATAAGAAAGATGTACTTTGTGTGTGTAATTCGTACTTGGGGGTGCTCATTTTCTTTTATCTGAGATGAAAGCGGACATAGTCCGCTTCAAAACCCAAAGTACTAACTACTAACTACAAATTACTCTGCGAATTTGAATGAAATGAAAATGAGCACGGAGAGGTGCAAGAGTGGTTTAATTGGCAGTCCTGGAAAGACTGTGTGTCGAAAGGCACCGAGAGTTCGAATCTCTCCCTCTCCGCTTTATGTCAAAGACACCCGAAGGGGTGTCTTTGACATAAAGGATGAAAGAGATTCGAAGGCGGAGCCGCGGCTGGCGGCGAGCCCGTACCGGAGCGCGTCCGCCAGCTGGCGGACGACGCGTGGGCTGTAAGTCCTGAGCTTGTCGAAGGACGAATCTCTCCAGAAAATAAAATCGACACTTCTGTCCGTTTTTGGTTTATGGTATAATTTGTTTATGGAAAATTTTAAGCCAGAGCATCAAGAACCGATCAACGAATCTGCGGACGAAAGCATAGAAAACGAAGAGAGCGAAAACATAAAAGAACTTTTTCGTGGAATTTGGGCTGATAAATTAAATTCCGGACAAGAATTGCCGGTCGGTGGCAATTCAATATTTAGCGATGAATTAAATGTTAAATTAAAGCTGGATTTTGAAAATTTTGATGAAAGCCTTACGGGTTTTACGAAAGAAAATATTGGCGAGGTATACAATCGAATTGAGAATGATTTTAAGGATTACGTTAAAAAAATTGATACAAATATTGACCCTTATTTGTATTTTCTTTGTTGTAATATACAAAAGAAAGTACATGATCTTTTAGAGATTGATTCTAATACGCCGCAGAGTTCGTTTGAGCGACTCAAGATGCATTCAGATACACCGCCGAAATTATCAGAGTTAAAAGGGAAAACGGAATGTGCCGAAAGGTCGGCATTGGGTCAATATATATTTCAAAAATCCGGCGTTGAATCGGCTTATGTAAGCGGTATTTCTATGGAAGACGCAAATGATATGGATGCCTATCCCGAACCACATAGTTTTATTGTGATTAAAGACATAAAAGGATCGGAAAAAACTTTAATATTTGATGTGGCAAATCCGCATGCCGGCAATATTCCAAGGGTTTTTGAAACAGATGTTCCGTTCACTTATCAATTATTAAAAGACGAAAAGGATTTACTTGTTGGGACTACAGAATCTTTAGCGAAGAAAGAAAATAGGAAATACTTTGGTGTGGGCGAACCCATATGTACTCAACATAAAGTAATAGAAGAAAACGTATAGTTTTTGGTATTATTATAAAAAAGATAATATTATTCAAATATATTGTTTAATAAATTATGATTAAAAAAATTATTATTGCAATAACGATATTTATTGTAATTATCACGATATGCGCGACGGTTTTTGTTAATTACAGAAATAAAACAAAATTTGGAACGAGGTCTGAATTTAAAACAGTTGTCTTGTCTAGGCCAACAGACTCCAAAATGGTGATATTTGAAACCGACGAGGCTATTATAGGTTTTGGATTAAATGAATTCCGGGAAGAGCTTGAAAAAAATAAGGGGGGCAATAATGCGACGAGAGGATACGAAGCCCTTATTAGTTTTATCGAAAATAAAGCGAAAGAAACTGATGAGATAAATATTAGTGGCGCAATTAAATTATTGGATGAACAGGGATGGAATCGGGCGGATTATCAGTTGGCTTCTTTACTTGAAGAAGGCAAGTGTTCGGTATTTGATAAAAGCGCAAATGTGTATGTTGATAAAATAAAAATGGAAAAATACACTTATCTTTCCGCGAGATCATTTTATGGGGGCAGAAACTTTATTTTTTTCAACAGCGATAAAATATTTTTTGAAATTTTAGATATGATATCTTAATATTTTTGCGAGAAAGCACTATTCAAAGGAAAAAAGAGCAGTTTTTTGAGCTCTTTTTTTATTCCTTGAACACAAGGGTTTTCTTTGCTAATATTAAGCTGATAGGATGCTTGGATAATAAATAATTAAGATACCGCAACTATGGCATTGGCGCGAATTTTAAGGACAATACTCGTTATAATTGTTGTTTTTGTATTTATATTTTTGCTCGCACTGGCGATTTATTTATTCTTGGGAAGCAAATATAACCAAAAGATTTTTCCGGGTATTCGCCTGGACAATATCAATCTTCAAGGAAAGACCGCGTCCGAAGCGAAAGATCTGATCTACGCTTATATCGATACCATTGACCAAGATGGAATAGTTTTTGAATACAAAAACAAAGCTACGATCATTTACCCCATAAAAAGTTATTCGCCGGACGGGGATCTTATAGAAACCTTGATTGATTTCAATGTCGATAAGACGGTTGCCGATGCTATGGCAATCGGCCGTAGCGGCAATTTTGTTCCCGATCTCTTGAACCGTTTTTCTTTGCTTGTCGGGCGCAGAGTGGAACTTGTCGCTAATTTGAACCGAGACAAAATTATTGAGAGGCTTGACCAAGGATTCGCGGGAATAGTGCCCACTCCGGCCAAATTCTATATTGATCAGGGTAAAATCGCGATAAAACCGGCCAGTGACGGAAAATTATTATCTTACAGCGATGGATTGGATGAGCTTGATTACAATTTAAAGCGGTTTGTTTTTTCGGCAATCACTTTAACCGATGCAGGCGATGGTAAGGCGAATATATTGGAAGAAGATTGCGTCAAGGTGGAAGATCAGGCCAAGGCACTCGTTGATCTGGCGCCAATAAGATTAAAATACAAAGGCAGGAACGTAGGTTCCGTGGACGCGAATACTTTGGCTGATTGGATCAACGTATCAAAGTCCGCGAGCACGGACAACAATCCTGTTTTATCTTTGGATTTGGACAAGATCAATAAATATTTGGATGAATATGTTGAGATTCAAATCGACGAAGAGCCGGTGTTGCCTAAATTTACTTTTAAAAACGGAGTATTGCAGAAAGTAAGATCCGCGAAGAGCGGATTGGAACTGGATATGTCTTTGGCCGCGGATATGCTAGCCAGCTTGCCCGCCAATCAATTCAGGAGTTTGGATCTTTCCGTGAGAAAAATGCCCATTGCCGACCTGAAGGCCGATGCCAATTTTGGCATAAAAGAAAAGATCGGAGGAAGTTCGTCCGCGATAATCGAATCATCGGATAATAGGATCAAAAATATTAAGAATGGTGTTTCCGCCGTAAACGGATTGCTCTTGGCGCCGGGTGAGGAGTTTTCTCTTTTGAGCGTCTTGAGGCCGTTTAATGAAGAAAACGGTTATGTAAAAGAAATAGTGATAGGTAGTAATGGCTTTACTCCCGATTATGGGGGAGGGCTTTGCCAGTTGAGTACCACTGTTTTTAGGGCCGCTATTGATACCGGTTTGCCGATAACAATGCGCCGCAATCATTCATATTGGCTGCATTATTATAATCCGCCGGGAACCGATGCCACCATATTTGAACCCACTCCCGATTTGAGATTCGTAAACGACACGGGAAAATATATTTTAATGCAGGCGAATGTGGACGAGAAACTTAATTTGAACATTGAGTTTTGGGGAACAAAGGATGGGAGAGTCGTCACAAGGACAGAGCCCGTTGTCTATAATATCGTTGATCCTGTTGGAGCGAAAACAATCAAAACCACCAGTCTCGCGACCGGAGTAACAAAATGCCAGTACGATTCTTATAAAGGAGCGGATGCGTATTTTGATTACAAAGTGGTTTATCCGAACGGCGACGTAAAAGAACAACGTTTCAGTTCGCATTATATTCCCAAGCCGAAAACTTGCTATGTGGGCATTTAATCTCGCCTTCATTCGAATTTAATTTAAATATTTTAAAGTGATCTTATGAAAATAACAAGATTCGGACATTCCTGCTTTTTGGCGGAAATAAACGGCGTCAGGATTTTATTTGATCCCGGAAATTATTCCGATGGTCAAAACAAAATAAAAAATATTGATTTGATGCTTATTACTCACAAACATCAAGACCATTTTGACGCGAGTTCAGTTGAAGCAATTATAAAAAACAATTCCAATATAGATATAATTACCAATAAAAGCGTTGGCGCCGTATTGGACGAAGACGAAATACCTTATCGTGTTCTCAAAGACCGCGAGAGTTTTACTTTTAAAAATATTATAATCAAGGCTTTTGACACTAATCACGCTTTGATTTATCCGGGATATCCCACAGACCAAAATACAGGATACCTTATTGATAACGAGTTGTTTTATCCGGGAGATTCTTTTATTATGCCTGACGTGCCGGTGAGGGTAGTGGCCCTGCCTATCGCCGGGCCGTGGATGAAAACAGCGGAAGCGGTTGAATACGTGAAGAAGACAAAACCCGAAATTTGTTTCCCTGTGCACGAGTGGATATTGGAATCTCCGGAAATAGTCCACCACATAATGAAAAACGCCCTTGATCCCACGGGTATTAGTTTTGTGGTACCGGAAATATGCAAAGAAACAGATTTGTGATATATTGTTTAATATGATTTTTATAACCGGAAACCAAAACAAAGTCAGGGAATTTGAAGAGATCTTGGGGCAGAAATTAGAATCTGTTGATTTGGACTTGGAGGAAATACAATCAATAGACGTGGAGAATGTTGCTTCAGAGAAAGCGAAAAAAGCTTTTGAGATTTTAAAAAAGCCCTTGATCGTTGAAGACACAGGATTGCATTTTGAGGAAATGAACGGATTGCCCGGAGCTTTGATTAGATTTTTTGTTGATAAACTTTCATTGGAACAAATTTGCGGGCTTGTAAAGCACGACCGCCGCGCGAGCGCTAAAACCTGCATAGCGTACGCGGACAAAAACGGAATAAAACTCTTTACCGGTGAAGTGGAGGGGGAGATCGTAAAAGAGCCCCGCGGAAAAAACGGATTTGGCTGGGATCCCATCTTTGTTCCTGAAAATGAGAAAAAAACTTTTGCCGAGATGACCGCGGAAGAAAAAAGCAGCCGTTTTATGCGATTTGAGGCCGCGGGCAAACTGAAATCGTTTTTAACTGCCAAACAGTAAGGTTTTCAAAATTAGCACTCTCACCCCTCGTTTGCTTTTTTCTCGGTTTTGGTGTAGAATTATAGCGTATAATTAATATAAAATTAATTATCGTTTGCTATAAAATCATCAATAATAATCCCGCTTTTGTTCGGGTTCATGAGGGCAAGCGGGTATACTAAAATGGAAGGAATAAACTTTACAAACAAAGCTCAGAAGATGGTGATGAACGCCCAAAATCTCGCGCGCGAGTTGGGCCAGCAGCAGATAGACGCTTTGCATTTATTGCTAGCTATCACTTCTGACGCGGACAACATCGTAATTAATCTTTTAAATCGATTGGGAATAGACCTGGATGATCTGCAAAGAAGAACAAGAGGTTCTTTAAGCCAAATCCCCACGGTTTCAAATCCCCAGGCTCTGGGGCAGTTTTATCTTACTCAGGATATGGCCAAGGTTTTGGAAAAAGCAAAGGAAGAAGCAATGAATTTGGGCGACGAATTCGTTTCCTTGGAACATCTTTTTCTCGCGATCCTTGCTACGGAAAACTATGCCCGCGATATTTTGGAAAACGCTTCTTATCTAAGGCAATCCACCGAGGCCGGGGACCAGATAAAGAACAAATTATATTACAATACGGCCCTAAAGATCTTTAATCAGATTCGCGGAGGCGAGCGAGTTACGAGCCCTAATCCGGAAGCGAGGTACCGGGTCATTGAAAACTATTCCCGCAATCTGACTAATTTGGCAAGGCAGGGAAAACTGGATCCGATCGTGGGGCGAGAGGACGAAACGAGAAGATTGATGCAAATTCTGTCCAGGCGGACAAAAAATAATCCGGTTCTTTTGGGTGAGGCCGGTGTGGGCAAGACTGCGATTGTGGAAGGGCTCGCTCAAAAAATAGTAAAAGAAGAAGTACCGGAAAGCTTGAAAGATAAAGAGGTAATCAGCCTTGATCTTGGCGCCCTGATTGCCGGAACAAGATATAGGGGTGAATTTGAAGACCGGGTGAAAACATTATTAAAGGAAGTGAGAAAAGCGGATGGAAAATATTTGTTGTTTATTGATGAGTTGCACACTCTGATCGGAGCCGGTTCGGCCGAGGGTGCGATAGACGCTTCAAATCTTTTGAAGCCGGCTTTGGCAAGGGGGGAGCTGAGAGCGATCGGAGCGACAACGCTAAAAGAATATCAAAAGCATATTGAAAGCGATCCGGCATTAGAGAGAAGATTTCAGCCGATCTATGTGGTTGAACCCACGGTTGAGGACACTATCTCCATTTTGCGCGGAATAAAAGAAAAATACGAATTGCATCACGGTTTGAAGATAAAAGACACCGCGATTGTAGCCGCCGCCGAACTTTCGGCGCGATATATTCCGGACAGATTTTTGCCCGATAAAGCGGTTGACCTTATGGATGAGGCCTCGTCGGCTTTGCGACTGGAAATTGAGTCTAATCCTATTGAGCTTGAGAATCTAAGAAAAGAGATCCAAAAATTGGAAATAGAAAAAGAAGCTATAAAAAAAGATGTGGCTAACAATCCAAAGGAAAAAATAAATTACGAAAAAAGGGAAAGGACTATCGCTCGTGAGCTCGCGGAATTGAATGAGAAAGCCAATGCATTCGCCGTGCGCTGGAAGACTGAAAAAGAAACAATGGGAAACATCAAAAGCCTGAAGGGCGATATCGAAAAAGAAAAATATCAATTGGAAAGGCTGTTAAAAGAAGGGGATTTGCAAAAAGTGGCGGAAATAAAATACGGAATTTTGCCCGATCTGTTCGCCAAATTGAAAAAGCACGAAAATAAATTGGAGAGGCTGCAAAAACAAAATCCGATATTAAAGCAAGAGATCGGACCGGAAGAGATCGCCAAGGTTGTTTCGAGATGGACGGGCATTCCCGTGACCAGCCTTTTGGAGTCCGAAATATCAAAATTGGAAAATATGGAAAAGTTTTTGGGCAAAAGAGTGATTGACCAGGAGGAAGCGATCAGGGCTGTGGCAAACGCAATCAGGCGTTCGCGCGCGGGCATTTCCGAAGAATCTCGTCCATTGGGTTCATTCTTGTTCCTTGGACCTACGGGCGTGGGTAAGACCGAGACCGCGAAAGCTCTGGCAGAGTTTTTATTCAACGATGAAAATGCTTTGATTCGCGTGGATATGTCCGAATATATGGAAAAATTTGATGTGAGCAAGATGATCGGCAGTCCTCCGGGTTATGTCGGCTATGACGAAGGCGGGCAATTGACGGAAAAGGTTAGGCGCAGGCCATATAGCGTGATCCTTTTGGATGAGATCGAAAAAGCCAATCCCGAGGTATTCAATATTTTACTACAGGTTTTGGAGGATGGGCGATTGACCGATGCCAAGGGCCGCGTTGCTTCATTCAAAAACGCGATTTTGATAATGACTTCCAATGTCGGCTCTGATATAATAGCGAAAGAGGCTCCTTTGGGCTTTGTTGATAATGGCAAGATAAGCCAAAAGGAGGGATTGAAAGATAAGGTTCAAGGAGCTCTCCGGGAAAAGTTCAAACCCGAATTTTTGAACAGAATCGACGAGATCATCATTTTTGATTATTTGGGCGCCGAAGAAATAAAGCAAATAGTGGATTTGGAGATTGGCAAGGTTCAAAAGCGATTAAGTAAAAAAGAGATTACTATCGCCGTTTCCGAAAAAGCGAAGCAATCTTTGGCAAAACAGGGTTTTGATCCGAATCTTGGAGCAAGGCCCCTAAAAAGGATAATTCAAAAATTGATCTTAAATCCGATGGCTCTGAAAGTTGTAATCGGGGAAATAAAGAATGGCGACAAGGTTTATATCGACGCGGACGCGCGCGGTACGATCACCTTGGAGATCACCCATACTTCAAAGACAAAGAAAAAAGTTTTGGCAAAAAAGAAATAGAATATGAAAGTAAATCAAAGAAAAATAATTTTATCCGTGCTTGTTTTTATTGTCGCGTTTGGCATCACCTTTTTTGTCGCCCGAAGGGCAATGGAATTCTATTACGCCAATCTTTACCGCAACGCGATAATATTGAACCAGGACAAGGAAACGATTGTGGTGCAAGAAAATACCGCATTGGTTAACGGTGTCAAATCGGTAAAAAACTCTGTTTTTTATATAAAATCAAGTACCGGTAAGGTTTTGGGTTCGGGAATCGTTTTGACTCAGGACGGGCTTGCGGTTACCGCGCTGAATAATCTGAAAACAAGCAACGTATCCATAATTTTAAACGGATCCGAAGCTCAGTACGAAATAAAAAAGCGGGACACCGCTTCCGGATTAGCCCTGCTCTCTCTTAAAAGCAACGATAAATTATCCACGGTCGGATTTGCCGATTCCGAAGAATTGGATTTTGGCGAGAGAGTATATATGATCTCTTATACCGACACGGGCGCTCCTTTTATTACGGTAAACGAGGGAATAATCAAAAACTTCAATAACGGCAATGTTAAAACCAATATTTTCGAACCCGAGGCTGTGGACGGCAGTCCGATCTTCAGCATCGACAATCGTTTAATGGGTGTCGGACAAAAAGACTCGAAAGGATTTATTTCTTTGATCTCGGTCGCGAGAATCAGAGCTCTTTCCGGACTTTAATTTATAAAACAAATTTATGCCGGAAGAAACAAAAGACAAAATAATATTTTTGAAAGACAAGGTCTTGCACCAATCGGCGGGCGGTTTTGTTTTTTTTGAGTCCGCGGATCACGTTCTTTACGTGGCGCTTTTAAAGACCAAACCTGGCAAATTCGTTATCCCCAAGGGGCATTTAAAGGTGGGCGAGGGCGCTGCCGGGGCCGCTTTGCGCGAGATAAAAGAAGAGCTGGGAATTAATATTCGTTTGAATATTATTGATAAGATAGGCGAGAGCCGTTATCAATTCAAAAAACATAACGACGAAAAGACTCATTTTAAAAAAGTTAATATTTTTGTGATGTATGTAAAGAAAAGGGTCAACTTGGTCCCGGAAGTCGGCGGCGGAGTTGGGGGAGCGGAATGGCTTCGTGCTGAGGATGCTCTCAAGAAAATAGCTTTTGACAAACCCCTTTTATTAAAAGCCATCGCCACCTACTATTCCCACTTTTATCTTCCAAGAACGAATTCACAATCCTAATTATATTTTAGTTTTTGATCTTTAACCCTGTAGCGTGCTTGCTCTGCTACAGGGCACCTCGAACCAGAGTTTCGACTTTTTTCGAAACACGGCTCAGGGTTTTAGCCCTGTAGTGTGTTGCCGTAGGCAACTCTACTACGGGGCATTTTTATTTTTCATAATTTTTTGTTATAATATCGTTAATGAATAAAAGATTATTCCGAGCTTTTACTTTAATAGAATTACTTGTTGTTATCGCAATCATCGGTATTTTGTCTGCTTTGATTATTGTCGGAATGAACTCGACAACCCAGAAAGCTACAATTGCAAAAGCGCAAGTATTTTCCAACTCATTACGCAATTCTCTGATGGGTAATTTGATTTCCGAATGGAAATTTGACCAGGTTAATGTTCCGGCAGCTAATCAAACTCCCGATTCATGGAGTGGTGGTAATACCGGAACCCTTAATGGAT
>JBAZMG010000026.1:0-13301 GCA_041649895.1 Minisyncoccota bacterium
GACCCTCTTTGTTTAGAATATCATTCAGATCATTTGCTGGGCTTGGCTCCGATAGGGGGTGGATCAATGGGGTTTTTCCAATATTTTTTAGAGCAAAGAACACAGCCAAAGCCGCGCCGAGAGTGTCCGTGTCGGGATTGCTTTTTATCGACATCACTATATTCTTAGCGGTTTTAAGCGCGTTTTTTACGTTGTCTGTGTTTTCCATATCTTTCCCTCAAACTACTTCATTTCGTGGCAAAAGTCAAAATGAGTTATTCCGCCTCGAATTTGCGTTAAAAATAGCGTAAGGGTATAATTAATATAGGCCAATGCCTCGATTTTCATCTTTATGGTCGAAAACTAAAAAATCGTAAATAAATCTTAATTCTTACTTCTTTATTCTTGATTCTTGCTTATGGATTATTTAACCAATAGCGCGGAAGAAACCCAAAAAATAGGAGAAAAATTCGCTCAAGAGATCTCTCGCGGAAAAACAGCCGTAATTATTTGCTTAAAAGGAAAATTGGGAGCCGGAAAAACAACATTTCTCCAGGGTTTGGCGCGGGGATTAAAAATAAAAGAAAAGATCTTAAGCCCGACCTTTGTTATTATGAATAGGATCGGTTTAAGGGGAGGTGTTTGCAAAAATTTTTATCATTTTGACTGCTATCGACTGGAAGATTCCAAGGAAATTATCGATCTCGGGTTTGAAGAAATAATTTCCGATAAGAATAATTTGGTTTGCATCGAATGGCCGGAAAAGATCGCGAAAGTATTGCCAACGGAAGTTATAGAAATAAATTTTGAAGTCTTAGAAGGGGATAAAAGAAAGATTCACCCCCACCTTTTTAAAAAAGATGGGGGTAAAAAAACTAAAAAAAAATGGAAAAGAAAAAAGGAAAAAATAATGTTTTTGTAGTGATCGATAGCAACGCGGTGATCCATCGGGCCTTTCACGCCCTGCCTCCGCTAAAAAAAGAAAACGGGGAAGTGGTTAACGCCGTGTACGGATTTCTTTTAGTTTTGTTTAAAATTTTAAAAGAGCTCGACCCGATGTGTCTGGCCGCTTGTTTTGATTTGCCGGAACCCACTTTTAGGAAACAAGCGTTTGAACAATATAAAGCGAAAAGAAAAAAAGCTCCGGACGAATTATACGCGCAGATCCCTATGGTTAAAGACGTTTTAAGGACGTTCAATGTTCCCATCTTTGAATCTGCCGGATACGAGGCGGACGATGTTATCGGCACCCTCACCAATGCCAAAACGGAAGGGGCGTTAAAAAACGCGGAAAACGTTATTGTTTCGGGCGATCTGGACACGCTTCAGTTGGTTAACAAAAAGACCAAAGTTTATTTTTTAAGCCGCGGAGTGAAAGAAACTGTTTTTTATGATGAAGAAAAAATAAAGGAAAGATACGATGGATTATCTCCCGAGCAGATCATTGATTTTAAAGCGTTGAGAGGGGATGCTTCGGATAATATTCCCGGGGTAAAAGGAATCGGCGAAAAAACCGCGATAGAACTCTTAAAACAATACAAAGATCTGAAAGGTGTTTATAAAGAAACCGAGAAAGAGAATTCAAAGATCAAAGGATCGATAAAAGAAAAACTCTTGAAAGATAAGGAAAACGCTTTTTTGAGCTACGATCTTGGAAGGATAGACAGGGCTGTTCCTCTGAAAATAGACATGGACGCCGCGTGCTGGGGCGGGTATGACGAAAAAAAAGTTCTAAAAATGCTCGCCGACTTCGGGTTTAAGAGTTTAATGAACAAATTACCCGGCGCCGAACAAAAAACTCCGCCTGTGGCCGTAAAAAAGATTGGTGAAAACTTGAAACTATGGTAAATTAAATGTGAAAAACATTTGTTTATTTTATGGAAACAAAAGATCCGGTAAAAGAACCTCAACAAATCGATGCCGCGAAGAGTGATGCCGAACTTGCGGCGATAAAAAACGAAGAGCTTAGAAAAATAAGGCTGGCTTTTTTGAATATTTTGGAAGACACCGAAGAAGCCCGAAGGACAGCCGTAAAAGAAAGGAATAAGACGCTCGCCATAATTAAGAATTTAGCCGACGGCCTTTTGGTGTTGGACGAAGAAAATAGAATAGAGCTGATAAGCCCGCTCACGGAAAATTTTTTAAAGCAATCAGGCGACGATTTGGTCGGAAAGAATATTTTGAAAAGTTTTTCCAAGATCAAAGAGCTGGAACCGCTGGTTTCTCTCTTAAAAGACGAAAAAAAACAAAAGATAAGAATTGTTTCGAGAAAAGAAATAGTCCTGCGGGAAAAACTATATCTTGAGGTGACCACAATCTCTCTTGAAGGGGATATTGGAACAAAAGGAACTTTGATTATTCTCCACGATGTTTCGCGGGACAAGCTTGTCGAAGAGATCAAGACCGAGTTTGTTTCCATTGCCGCGCATCAATTAAGGACGCCCCTGTCCGCTATTAAGTGGACTATCAGAATGATGCTTGACGGTGATATCGGTGAGATGACCGCGGAACAGCATGAATTGTTGGAAAAAACATACATCAGCAATGAGAGAATGATCGCCCTGATCAATGATCTTTTAAATGTGACGCGAATAGAAGAAGGCAGATTTTTATACAAACCGGAGCCCATGCAGATGGAAGAAATTGTCAATTCCTCGATCAAGGCTTCGGAAGATCTGCTAAAGATCAAAAAGATTGCTCTGAAAACCGATCTGCCGAAAGAACCCTTGCCAAAAGTTTTTCTTGATAAAGAAAAAATGAGTATCGTGGTTCAAAATCTTTTGGAAAACGCGATCAAATATACTCCGGAAAACGGAAACATAAATATTTCTTTGGAAAAGAACAACGAAGGCATACTTTTTACGATAAAGGACAGTGGAGTGGGGATACCTATGGACCAGCAAGAAAGGATCTTTACGAAATTTTTTCGCGGCAGCAACGTGATCAGGCTCGAAACCGACGGTTCCGGATTGGGTCTTTATACCACCAAGAATATTGTCGAATCCCATAACGGAAAGATCTGGTTTGAGTCAGAGGAGGGTAAGGGAACCACTTTTTTCGTCTCTTTGCCTATTGTAAAAGAATAAAAAAATAAGAGGTCGACGAACCTAAAATTTAAACATTAAAAATAAGTAAATTAAATTATGAAAAAAAGAGTTTTTCTAATAATTGTTTTTCTTTTATTTTTTGTCTGCGGTAATATTTTCGCGCAAACCGCGCAAAATGACAATTTTGATTTCAGGACATATCTTTTAAATACTATACAATCATTTTTACAAAACTTTGGTAAAGCGCAAACATCCGCGCTGGTCAGCCAAAATTTATCCATCTTTAAAATGACTGAATTGGTTTCTAATAATTTAAATGAAAACAATAACGCGTCAATTGAGTTCTGGACACAAGCGAATTGTTCCGGGAAATATGCTTATGTTGTTCCTAGCGGGTATAAATTAATATCTTGTACGTCCGGGCCGGCAGGAAGCCACGGCGGTTGCGCTACTTGTGGAATGGCAAAGATCGTTTTAATGAAGGCAATAACCAGCCAAACATCGACCACGACAAACACGACACCTGTTAATGGCGCGTGCGGGTATTTGAATGGAAAATATTCCAGCAATATTGATTTCGTTTCAAGCAATAACAATCTTTGCTCCGCCGGAGTTCTTGGTTCCTCGGGAAAAGATACGGGTAATGGTTATTGGTGGTGGAATTGTAGTGGAGTAAATGGCGGAAACGGCACAGGGTGCAAGGCTTATATATCGCAAGCGATCAATGGAGTTTGCGGCTCCGCGAACGGGACAACTACTTCGGGAGTGCCGACCGCTAATCTTTGCGCCAGCGGAAACGCGGATTTCGGGGGAGCAACGGATAGATGGGAATGGACTTGCGTCGGTTCAAACGGAGGAACATCTGTTTCGTGCTCGGCAAATAGAACACAGTTGCCCGCAAATATAATTAATGGGACTTGCGGAAGCGCGAATGGAGTAAGTGTTTATATTATGCCATCGACAAATCTTTGCGGTACCGGAACTCCTTCAGTTGTTACGCTTACTAATTTAAATAGCTGGATTTGGACGTGTACCGGTTCAAATGGAGGAGCAAAAGTTTCCTGTGGTGCTGAAAAAATGATTCAAGGGGTTTGCGGCGCCGCAACCCAGATCGCTCCCGTAGCCCCCGGTGTTCTTCTTTGTAGCGACGGAAACGCGTCGGCCGTAACAGGAGAGGGAACAACTAATAATCCGTGGAAATGGAAGTGTTTCGGTTTAAATGGAGGAGCGGCCGTTTCTTGTTCGGTTACTAAAACAAGCTCAAGCGGAACTGCCGACAGTTGTGGTTCTCAGGCGACTTGTTGCGGATCCTCGCGTAATGTTTCTTCTTCAGCGGCGCCAAGTTCAAATCTTTGCGCCAATGGAAGTACTCTTGTTGGTACGGTTTCAGCCTACGGAACCAATCAATGGTTTTGGCAGTGCAAGAATGTGACGGAAAACATTACATATGGTTGTTATGCTCCTAAAAGCACCTCCACTTCTTCGTTGTCCGCGGTTAACGGTATTTGTGGCACTTCAAACGCGCAAACACTTACTTACGCGCCAACAAATACCTCGACCAATCTTTGCAAGATGGGAACCGCTTCGGCGGTAACCGCGGGGAATACGGCATGGACATGGGCTTGCTCCGGTTCAAACGGAGGAACGTCTGCCGCGTGCGCGGCTTCAAAAACAGTGACCAACGCGAGGCCAATGCCTTGCGGCTATAAATACGGTGACGCTGACGGCGATCACGTGATTTCTTATAACGATGTGGTTGTGGCCGTAAAAAATGTGTCAACTCTTCCATTAACAGTCATTGACGTCAATGGAAACCAGAGGGGCGACTTTAATGACGTTATTGAAATATATAATTATTCTATAGGCAAAATCAATAATTTTACCGTTTGTAAATAATTTGGAATTTCGCGAGGCGCGGCCGTGTTTGGCCGCGTCCCCGCGTACGTTGACCAATTATTGAATAAAATGTAAAATGAGTAGTATAGAAGTTGAAAAGTAAAGCTTTCTCGGCACTTAAGATTATGGCAAAAAAAATACTTATAATAGAAGACGATAAATTTTTGAGAGAATTGATGACTCGCAAGCTTTTGAGCCTTGAATACGACGTTGTTTCCGCTTCGGACGGGGAAGAGGGATTGCAGAAAATAAAGTCGGAGACGCCGGACATCGTTCTTTTGGATTTGATCTTACCCGGGATAAACGGATTTGATGTTTTGGCAAAAGCTAAAAAGGATCCGGCGATCGAAAAAATTCCGATAATCATTCTTTCAAATTTGGGACAGAGCGAAGACATAGAAAAGGGCTTAAAATTGGGAGCGCAGGACTTTTTGGTCAAGGCGCATTTTACGCCCCAGGAAATAGTCAACAAATTAAGATCGATCTTAGGGTAAACAAGGACACAATATATGCCTGAACTTCCGGAGGTGGAAACAATAGTCAATGGTTTGAAAAAAGAAGTCCTTAAAAGGACTTTTCTTAATATTTGGACCGACGCCCCCAAACTGGTTAAACGCCGGACATTGAATGATTTTAAAAGAAATATTGTCGGACGGAAGATACTTGATATAAAAAGGCGCGCGAAAAACATTCTGTTTTGTCTGGACACCGATTATGTTCTTTTGGTGCACCAAAAGATGAGCGGACATTTATTAATAGGCAAATGGAAACAAAAAGGGAAACTGTGGGTTCCGGACAAAAAAGGACCGCTCAGCGAAGATCCGATGAATAGATTTTTACACTTTATTTTTTTCTTGTCCGACGGCAAACAGATCGCCTTGTCAGATATCCGCAAATTCGCGAAGATCGAGCTCTGGAAGAAACAAGACTTGCTTAATAACAAAGAATATCAAAGCATCGGCCCGGAACCACTTGAGAAAGAATTTATTTTTAAAAAATTCAAAGATCTGTTTAAAAATAAATCCGGTAAGGTGAAGCAGGTTCTGATGGATCAAAATTTTATCGCGGGAATCGGAAATATCTACGCGAGCGAGATATTGTTGGAAGCTCGCTTACATCCCGAGAGCAGGGTGGAGCATTTGACCGATGAAGATTTCAAAAACGTTTACAAGGCGATCAGGAAAATTTTAAAAAAAGGAATTGAGACCGGAGGCGCGAGCCGCTCGGACTTTAGAAATATTTACGGCGAGAAGGGAGGGTTCCAAAAAGTGGCGAGAGTTTACGGCAAAGAGGGAGAGAAGTGTCCGCTGAAATGCGGTGGAGTCGTGAAAAGGCTGAAGATAGGGGGCCGCAGTTCTTTTTACTGTCCACAATGCCAACAAAAAAAATGATAATATTAATATACGGAAAGGATACTTTCCGCGCGAACAAAAGAATAACCGAACTGATGGAGGAACATAAAAAAAGGCACGCGAGCGGGCTTAATTTGAGGCGGCTTGAAGCGAAAAGCATTTCTTTTGAAGATCTGAGAAGCGAAATGTTTGAATTTTCAATGTTCAAAGAAAAAAAATTGATAATCCTCGAAAATCTTTCCAATAACGCGAAATTAAAAGAAGAATTTTTAAAGCGAGGAGATATTTTTATCGAGGGCGACAATGTTCTTATTTTGTACGAAAGGGGAGATATTCCGGCAAGGGACAAGCTGATCAATTATTGCGAGAAAAATAAAATAAAGATCGAGGAATTTTTGGAATTGAGCGGAGCGAAAATAAAAGCTTGGATAAACAAGCGAGTGGAAGAAATGGGCGGGAAAATATCTTCTGCCGCGGCGGAGAGATTGGTCGAATTCGTGGGTTCGGATCTGTGGCGAATGGATAATGAGCTCGCGAAAGCGTTGAATTACAGCCGGGCCAATAAAAACGAAGAGATCACCGTTAAGGACGTGGAAGAAATGGTGATTCCTGAATGGGAAGTGAATATCTTTGACGCGGTTGACGCGATCGCCGCGAACGACAAAAAGAAAGCCATAAATCTTTTTAAAAAACAGATCGAGGACGGAGCGGAAATACCTTACTTGTTCGCGATGATAGCCTGGCAAGTAAAGAATATAATTTCCGCCAAAGCGGAAGGGAGTGGAGCCAAAGGAATAAGCCCTTTCGTTTTAAGAAAAGCGCTTTACCAAGCGAAAAATTTTGAACTCGATCATTTGAAAAAAATTTACGCGCGAATAGTGGAACTGGATTCGGCCTTGAAAGTCGGCAGGATAAACCCCGAAGCCGCGCTTGATATACTGATATTGGAAATGTAAAAAACCGATCCGCCTCCGCCAGTTGGCGGATGGCGAACCGGTTTTTTTAGTTTGAGTTTATTTGGCTTTTTTCAATTTTTCCGCGTTTCTCGCGATCCTTGATTTTTTTCTGCTCGCGTTGTTTTTTTTGATAACTCCCGTTTTGGCGGCCTTATCGATCGCTTTGTATACCAAGGGTAATATCTTTTCCACTTCTTCCACTTTATTCTCTTCTATCAAAGCCAAAGCTTGTTTTAAAAGCTTTTTCATTTCCGTGTTGCGCGCTAAATTCTTTTCCCTTTTTTTGGGATTTTGTCTTAGCTGTTTTTTTGCTGATTTTGTTATAGGCATATTATTTTTACCCCCATCTTTTAGGGTTCCCAAAAAGGTGGGGGTGAATTATGTATATACCAATATATACAGCAAATTTGTCGAAAACGCAAGCCTTTTGAAAATGAATAACCTCTTACAAAAGTAAGAGGTTGTGTTTTTGAAACAATTTGAGTTTTGATCGCGATCAAAGTGGTCGCATCGGATATTTTTCGGTTTCTTCGTTTTCAATAACGCTTTTAATGTATCTGGGGATAAATATTCCCAATGCCACGCCAAGTATTATGGCAAAGAGGCAAAAAATGAACAAAGCTAACATCCAATGCATTGTCGCGGACAAGATAATTGCCAAGAGTAGGATAAACCCTATGGCAGATTCGGTCAGTATCTTTACTCTCTCTTTCTTTGGCAACATATAACTGTCTCCGCCAATAGAATACAATAAATAGTCAAATTATGCAAGATTCGGGCCAATGAGCCGAATCTTGTCCTGACAAAGGAACGGGCAAGCCACAAGCCCAATATTTAATTCTTGATTCTTTATGCTAATCCATTATATAATAGTAGTTGATGATCAGTTTTTTAAACGGTAAAATCACATATAAAGATGACAAAAAGATCATTCTGGATAAGAATGGGATCGGTTTTGAGATTTTTTTAGCTCCGGATAATTTGGAAAAAACGGCCATTGGTGAAGAAAAACAAATATTTACCTTTTTGTTTCTTGGTGAAAAGGTAATAGAGTTGTATGGATTTATGAGCGAAAAGGAATTGGAGTTGTTTCGAATTTTAAAAGGCGTATCCGGAGTGGGACCGAAGACGGCAATGAATCTGGCCGTGGCGGAATCAATCGAAAAACTAAAAGAAATTTTGGAAGGAGGAAAAATGCCCGCGGGCGCCAAGGGTATCGGTGCGAAAAAATTGCAAAAGATATTATTGGAACTTACCGGAAAAATAGAAGAGATAAACAAAAATATTAAAAAAGTGAATTACGCTGATGAAGTTTACGGTGCGTTGTCCGAGCTCGGTTTTTCCAAAAATCAGATTGCGATCGCCTTAGCTCAAATTCCGCCGGAAATAAAAGATCCGAAAGAGAGGATCAAGCAAGCGTTAAAATTTTTAGCCGCAACAAGATGAGCCTTAAAAGTTTTGTCCGAAAATTGATCCCGAAAAGCTTTATTAATCTCTACCACCTGGGTATGGCTTTTTTAGCCGCTTTGCGCTATGGATTTCCGTCGAAAAAGATCAAAGTGATCGGCGTCACAGGCACGAACGGCAAATCAACGGTTATTAATATCGCTTCAAAAATATTGGAAAAGGGCGGATTTAAAGTGGCCGCCTTGACTTCAATAATGTTTAAGATCGGAGAAAAAGAGGAAGAAAACAAGCTCAAGATGACTATGCCCGGCCGTTTTGTGATCAACAAGTTTTTGAGCGATGCCGTAAGGGCGGGCTGTGATATTGCCATTGTTGAGACCACTTCCGAGGGAGTAGTGCAAAACCGGCACAAATTCATTGATTTTAAAACAGCGGTTTTCACCACTCTTAATCCCGAACACATTGAATCTCATGGCGGCTTTGAAAATTATAAGCGCGCCAAAGGAAAATTTTTCAATTCCGTGAAAGGTACGCATATAATAAATATCGATGATAAACATTCCGATTATTTCTTAAGTTTTCCGTCTGAAAAAATCATTACTTATGGGATCAATAATTCAAAGGCGGACATAAAAGCGGAAGATGTTTTTGTGTCTTATGACGGATCGCGATTCCGCGTTAAAGGATATGATTTTGACTTAAAAATTCTGTGCAGCTTTAATGTTTATAACGCCCTGGCCGCGATCGCTATCGCGGTGTCGGAAGGAGTGAGTATGGAAAATTGCCAAAAGGGGATAGCCGAAGTATCGCAAATCGCGGGTCGAATGGAAAAGGTGATAGACGATTCTTTTAAAGTTTTTATTGATTACGCCTTTATTCCCGTAGCACTGGAAAAAGTTTATGAATTTGTAAAACCGAAAACCGGGAAACTGATTTCCGTTTTGGGTTCTTGCGGAGGAGGAAGGGATAAATGGAAGCGCCCGGTGTTGGGGGGTATCGCGGATCAATACGCGGATGTTGTAATTGTGACAAACGAAGATCCTTACGATGAGAATCCGCAAAGCATTATCGACGAGGTGAGTGTGGGCGTGAAAAATAAAAACAAATTGATGAAAATTTTTGACCGTCGCGAAGCAATAAACAAAGCTCTGAGTTTGGCGGGAGAAGGGGACGTGGTTGTGATCACGGGCAAGGGGTGCGAGCCGTGGATCTGCTGGGAAGATGGGCGAAAGGAAGCGTGGGATGACCGCAGGATAGTCAAAGAAGAACTCCTTAAAATCGGCAGCGCCCGGTAAAAAAACAACAAAAAACAACGAAAGGGCGCAATCACTGGTTGCGTCCGTTTTCTTGACATTAGCCCATTTTTAAGTAGAATATAGGTGGCAATAAACATTTGCATTAATTTTTTTGATTTTTTGATTTAAACCAGATGAATATACACGTAGCATTATTCGGGGAACCGATTTTTAACTTTTTCGGTTTGGAAGTTACAAATACATTATTGTTAAGCGTAATAGTCGCTATTTTGCTCTTTATTTTGTTTGCCTTTGGCCTTAAAAAAAGGGAAATGATTCCTGGAAAAGTTCAGAATTTTTTTGAAATTATATTGGAAACGATTTTCGGACTTTTTGACACAATGACGGGAAGCAGAAAAAAAACCGAGGAAGTTTTTCCTTTGGCCGCGGCTTTGTTTCTTTTTATTCTTTCTTGTAATTTGATCGAAATAGTCCCCGGGTTAGGGGTTTTTTCATTTCTTAGGGCTCCGAGCTCTGACCTTCATTTTACCCTAGCAATAGCGATTTTTGCGATGGCGTATGTCCACATCGCCGCGTTTAAGCAATTGGGAGGAGGAGAATATTTGAAAAAATATATAAAATTTGAATCACCGATTATGTTTTTTGTGGGCGCGTTGGAGGGTATCGGAGAATTAACCAGAACATTTTCTTTAGGGGTTAGGCTTTTTGGAAACCTGTTTGCCGGTGAAATATTATTAATGATCATTTCATTTATGGTCCCGTTGATAGTGCCGTTGCCATTTCTTGGATTGGAATTATTTGTGGCATTTATTCAGGCCTTGGTATTTTCCGCGCTGATAACCGTTTTTTACGCTTTTACAACCACACATGAAGAACATTAAACGAAACAATATTTGGTATGTGGCGGGGATGGGAACCCAATTGGGGTTCTTGATAGCAACGCCCATTGTGGTATGCTTGATTATCGGAGTGGCAATCGACAAAAAGTTCAATACCGCTCCGCTGTATATATTGATATTTCTTATTTTGGGATCAATTTTAACCGTAGTCGATGTTTATAAATTGATATTACCATTTTTGGAAAAAAGGTCGTTAACAGGCAAAGAAGATAAAAAAGATTAATCAAATAATAATTCAACCCCCACCTTTTTGTAAAAGATGGGGGAGATAATAATAAATAGTCTTTTAAAACGATTTAAGCTGTTTAACCGGGTTACCCCCTTAAATAGCGCTACGCTAATAGTGCAAAGCAAAATTGTTTAAAACGACGATAAAAAAATATGACAGAATTAGTAAAAATCGCGGCCGCTATCGCTATTGGTGTTGGAGCCGTGGCCCCAAGTTGGGCAATTGGTATGATCGGTTCAAAAGGTTCGGAAGCTATCGGAAGAAATCCCGAGGCTGCTTCAAAGGTACAAACTGCTATGATTTTGGCTATCGCTTTCGCGGAAGCTGTTGCTATTTATGCCTTGGTAGTCGCCTTGATAATATTATTCGTTTAAGCGCTAATCAATGGAAACCTTAGCAATCGATTGGAAAATTTTAATAGCCCAGATAATCAATTTCGCGATCTTGTTTTTTTTGCTGAAACAATTTGTTTTCGGTCCGTTCTTGGCGTTGATGAAAAAAAGACGGGAGAAAATAGAGGAGGGCATTCAAAAATCGGATGAAGCGGAAGAAAAATTGAAAAAGATAATGGAGGTTAAAGAAAGGGCGGACAGGGAAAATGAGGAAAAAAGAAAAGAAACCCTTTTAAGGGCGGGAGAAGAATCAAAAGAAAAAATAAGATTGGCGACCGAAAAAGCGGACAAGGAAAGAGAAGCGATCTTGATCAGGGCGGAAAAAGACGCGAGGGAATTAAAAGAGCGCGAACAAGAAGAAACACAGCGCGAGATGATAGAAAACGCCTTTTTGCTCACGGAAAAGCTGCTTAAAGAAAACGTGGACGAGAACAAAAACAAGCAAATAACGGAAGATTTTTTGAAAAAGATCAAAGCATGAAAAAAGAAAAAGAAGTTTATTTTTGGGCAATGGCGCTCTACCGCGCCGTAAAGGATAATCCGGAAAAAAGGACGGAAATTTTCGTGAACCTGAAAAAAGCTTTGGTGAAAAAACAAGAAACGCTTCCGGCAATTATTAAAAAATTCGGCAAGATATATAACGCCGAAGAAAAAGCGCTGGTGTCGTCAGCTAAAAATTTAAAGGAAGAAGAAAAGAAAGAGATTTCGGAAAAAGCAAAAAGAATTTTGGATGGAAAAAAAGAAGTGGAGTATTCTTTGGACGAAAGCCTTTTGGGAGGATTTCGTTTAAAAACAAAAGATGTTCTCATTAAAGCCTCCCTAAAAGATGTTTTAGCGGGGCTAAAAAAACTATATGGACATAATTGAACAATTTAAAAAACAATTGGAAGGCGTGGAATTAAACCCGGAGACGGAAGAAATAGGGGAGGTGACGGAAGTAAAGGACGGAGTGGCAAAATTGTCCGGTTTGAAAAACGTGGAAAATTTCGAGTTGATCGAATTTGAAGAAGCCGGAGTTTTGGGTTTGATCCTAAACCTGGAAGAGTACGAGGTTGGTGCCGTGATCTTGGGAAGCGATAAAAAAATAAAAGAAGGCACAATCGCGAGGCGAACAAAAAAAGTTTTTTCTTTGCCGGTGGGAGAAGGCCTCTTGGGGCGAGTGATCGACCCATTGGGTAATCCGCTCGACGGCAAGGGTGAAATAAAAGCAACGGAATATCTTCCTTTGGAAAGAAAGGGTCCTTCGGTGATCGAGAGAAAGCCCATAGGAACCCCGGTTCATACCGGAATTAAAATGGTTGATGCCTTGATCCCGATCGGCCGCGGACAGCGAGAATTGATCATCGGAGACAGGGGTTTGGGAAAGACGGCTGTTGCCATTGATGCAATTATCAATCAAAAGAACGAAAAGAATAGGCCGTATTGCGTTTATGTGGCTTGTGGACAAAAGAAAAGCAAAGTGCGAAGACTTGTCTCAACATTGGAAAAAGCCGGAGCGATGGAATACACTATTGTTGTTTGCGCGTTTCCGGACGATCCGGCGAGTTTTGTTTACTTGGCGCCTTTTACGGGCGTAACTATGGGAGAATATTTTCGCGACAGCAAAAGAGATGCATTGTGCGTGTTTGACGACCTCACAAAACAAGCTTGGGCGTGGAGAGAGATATCTTTGGTCTTAAGGCGTCCGCCGGGCAGAGAAGCTTACCCTGGTGACGTGTTTTATCTGCACTCAAGGCTTTTGGAAAGAGCCGCCAGGCTGTCTGACGAAAAAGGCGGCGGGTCTTTGACCGCTTTACCTATAATTGAAACACAAGCTGGAGATATTTCCGGATATATTCCCACAAACGTAATTTCCATCACTGACGGACAGATATTTTTGAATTCAACA
>JBAZMG010000027.1:0-13044 GCA_041649895.1 Minisyncoccota bacterium
ATGTCTCCTGAAACAAGCGCTCCGGAAGTTAAAAATAGTCCGGTATTAGCGCTCGCCACGGCGTTGGAATAATAATTGACGTTTTTATTTACTTTGCCGTTAATATTCAACACAGAAGAAGCCGCGTTCACGCTCCCCGCGACGGTGCCATTGATATTTATTGTCTCACCCGCGAGCAAAGCATCCCTGCCGATAAATGAGCTTTCTGGAAGAAGGATGTCTTGCGAAGCAACAGCGACAGACCTTTCCACTCTTCCTTTTATATCAACGCTCTGAGCGGCGACCCTAACGCTTCCGGAAACATTGCCATTAACAGTAATGGATTGTCCGGCACCGATAATATCACCGTCAACATTACCATTGATATTGATCTTTTGGCCGAAAGCAAAGACATCTCCGACAACATCGGTATTCAAGGTAACGTTGTTGCCGGCCAAGAATACGGTATCGTTAATCGGCTCTGTTTGCGACAAAACGACGTTTTGGCCTTCTCTCGATGTTATTGCCGAAGTTAGGGCCAAAGGAATAAAACAAAGAGCAATCAATGCGAAGACAAAATATTTTTTTATCATATGATTACAAATTATTATGATTATTATATTTATTATACCGTCGCCTGATCTTGTGTCTCCGGGGTGGTATCAAGTCCCGCGAAGCCCTCAAGCTGTATTAATCTTGCCTCGAAAAGAGGAAGAATTTTGTCTATGTAGTTTATTCTCTCTTGCAAATCGGGACTTGTTATTGTTCCGTTCTCTTCGATGATCTTTTTCTTTTCAGACTCTAATTCTTCGATTTTGTTTTCCATTTGAAAAATCGCGTCCAATACTCTATCTCCGACTTTTTCCTTCTGTTCCGGACTCATTTCTATTTTTTTAATTTGTTTTTTATCGGTTTCTACTATCGCACTCTCGTCAACTTCTTCAGAAACATTAGGACCACCCTTCCCTTCATTTGGTTCTCGCATTTGTTCTAAGCTCATATTTTTTTACCCCCATCTTTTTTAAAAAGGCGGGGGTGAATTAATTATTATTTTCTTTATTATAGCAAATATTTGAAAATCAATACATTTCGTTTTACACACACCTCATCAGTTACCACCGACGATCACGGTTTGGATATTGATCATTTTGCGGTAAGGCTCGCACGTCTTTAAGAGATGTTTATGCTTTCCTTCACCGATTATTTTTCCATTTTCCAAAACAATTATTTTGTCCGCGTCCTTGATAGTGGACAAACGATGCGCGATGATTATCGTCGTCCTTCCCTTTGCCGCTTTTTCTATCGATTCCCGGATAAGCGCTTCATTCTCCACATCCAAGCTGGAGGTAGCTTCATCAAAAATTAGAATTGAGGGATCTTTAACAAGCGCCCGGGCGATTCCCACTCTTTGGCGCTCGCCACCCGACAATCGTATGCCTTTTTCTCCGATCGTCGTATCCAGACCCTTTTCCAAACTCTTTAAGAAAGTATCGATGCGCGCCATTTTAACCGCTTCGTTCAATTGTCTATCGCTGACCTTGCTCTTGGCGCCGAAAAGGATATTGTATCGTAAGGTATTATCAAAAAGAGAAACATCCTGGGGCACCACGCCCAAAAAGTCTCTGTATTTATCCAAAGATAGTTCTTTCAAGTCATTGCCATCGATCAAGATCTTTCCTTGGTCCGGATCGTACGCCCTGATCAGTAATTGCGCAAGCGAAGATTTTCCGGCTCCGCTATGCCCAACGATCGCCACTTTTTGTCCGGGTTCGATCACAAGGTTCACGTTCTTCAAGGTGTTTTCCGTCTTCTTAATATTTTTTCGCGGCTCATCCGCGTCTTCCCTTGAAGGATACTTGAAGAATACATTTTTGTATTCTATCCGACCTTGAATCTTTTCCAAAACGATCGGGTTTTCCACTTCTTTAATGGCAGGCTCCATACTCAGGAGCGCGAACAAATTTTTGATGGCCGACCAATAATCGACGATATTTCTCTGTAAATATGATAACGACCAAAGTCTGTTAAAAGCGTTTGACGACCACGACAGAAAGATAACCAAAAATCCGGGAGTATAAACTTTTTGATAAACCAAATAAATACCCACCACCATTACCGCGACCCTGGTGATGGCGAGAACCGTCGTCCTTATAGCTGTGGTGTCGATATATTTTAGCCAGATCAATTTTACCAAGCGATTAGTATGGCTGAGTTTTTCATCGTATTCTTTTAAAATTTCTTTTTCTTTGGCGTTGGTTTTAACCAAAGAAGCATTTCTTAAAAACTCCGCCTGTTTTTTGTCCGTATCATTGCGCATCTCCTGAACATCCCGCAGTTTCCCGCTCAATTGCTTGTTGGCCAAAACGATGGTCAAAATATATATGCTAAGCCCCACAAAAACAATAGCCCCCAAAACAGGAGCGATGATCGAAAGAGCGATAAGAGTAACGACCACCTGCAAGGTCAAAGGTAAAACCTGATAAAGCCAATCCATAGTGAAAGCGGGCAAGGCGTTCAATCCCCTGTCGATAATACTTTTTTTAATTCCCGAATTTTGGTTTTCGTGCTGGCCGATGGAAAACCTGAAAACCTCCGCGAGAGATTTGCGATTGATCGAATCGCTGAAATCGGAATCAAATCTAGTTATTTCTATTCTTTGCCTGATGTAAAAGATCACTACCTCATTCAAAACGTAAACCAAGAAAAAGATTCCGGCCAAGTAGATGATATTCACAAGCGCGCGGTTGGCAATGACTCCGTCGATTATCCTTCCATATACATAAGGCGCCACCAAACTTAACACTTCCTGTAAAAAAGTGAGGAAAAGAGAAATAGCAATCACGCCCCAAAATGGCCGATAGAATTCCATCAGTTTTGAAAAATTTTGCCTGAATGTTATCTCCGGTTTCTTTTTGCTTTTCTTCGGTTTCAAAATATTGCCCATTACTTATTTCTTTTATTTTATCACACAGTTAAAGATAATTCTAATGCGTGAGTGGCGCAGAACCAAAATCATTGACAAAATATTTATTTATACTATAGTTTAATTAACCACTGGGGGTGGTCCGTATGTACAAAGGAAGCCTTGAGATCAATGAACTTTTAGAAAAAATCGGCAGAGGAGAAAAGTTTTCCCAATCAATGATCCCGCCACTTGAAGAGGTCGCGGAAATGAGAAGACTGCCAAAAAGAATTTCAAACTTTCTCGCAAGCCTGTCATTTGAAGAATGGGGAAAGATATTCAAAAATACTTCGGGTAAAATGAGCGAGATCGCGCTCAAAAATATGGCAATGAAAGCGCCAAACCTGCGAAGTTGTTTGGATATTTACAGCCGCGATCAAGTCGGTGGCGAAGCCGAAACGATCGCGACTAAAAAGATGGTCGAAGCGATCGCGACTACCGAGACAAACGCCGGCACTCTTGATCCGGACAAGCAATACACGATTGAGGTCGCGAAGATCATTCTTCGATTCGAAAAATCGAAAAAGAGGATGCTCGCGTATATGGACAAAGACCATTTTCGCGAATCCATCCGCTCTGTGTTTGCCGAAGATATCTGCGAACTCCATCTCTCGGCCTCGGCACACGAAGGGAGGCCGAGTGCCGATGTCGTTGAAGAATTGGCTCTCTATAAAATTATGGAAGAACTTAAGGGCGTGGTTTAAAACTCGCCTCTTTTTTTTATTATTGATATGGCAATTTCCTGAAATCTTGGTATAATAAATAAAAGAATAATTAATTTAGCCCATAAAAAAATGTCTTATAAAATAAATATTAAAACTATTCCCGGAAAAAAAGAAAAAGATATAATGATGTTTTCCTTGAGTGATACCTGTATCTGGTGCCACAAAACCAAAGAGCTGCTAAAAGAAATGGGGCTTGAATTCAGCTATGTGGATGTCGACCTTTTATCCAAAGAAGAGCAGGCCGAAGCATACAAAGATATGTGGAAATACAGCCCGAACACGACCTCCTTCCCCACGGTTATAATCAATCATGGAGAATTCGTTTTTAGCGGGTTTAGCGAGGGAGACATAAAGGCGGTACTTTAATAAAACCACTCAAAAAAACCGATTGTTATCAGTCGGTTTTTGATTTTATTATTCTACTCATTATCTGACCGGCTTATAACCTCCGGGGACTCCCCGGGGAGACAAAACGATCTGCCATAACTGGAGCGAGCGAGAGCGAAACGCTCCGGCACAAGACAAAAGATAATATTTCCACATTCTGTAAAATCTTTTGCTGTAGTTTTTCTTTAATTGCGGCCACGAATCATCAAAATTATTATACCAAGCCATCAATGTTTTATCATAGTCCACGCCGAAATTATGCACGTCCTCTATCACAAACAATCCTTCAACGCTTTGGCTCAACTGTTTCAGAGAAGGGATCATTCCGTTTGGAAAAATATATTTATTGATCCAGGGATCGGTGGAGTTTTCTGATTTTAATCCGCCGATAGTATGGAGTAAAAACAATCCATTTTCTTTAAGACACCTCTTCGCGACGCGCATATAGGTTTTGTAATTTTTTACTCCCACATGCTCGATCATTCCGACCGACACAATGTGGTCGAATTTTTCATTCAGTTTGCGATAATCTTCAAAGCGAAACTCCACGGGCAAACCCTTGCAAGAATCCTCGGCAAATTTCAATTGCTCTTTTGAAACGGTAATTCCCACCACTTGCGCTCCGTAGTTTTTCGCGGCATATTTGGCAAAACTTCCCCAGCCGGAACCGATGTCCAAAACTCTTTGCTTGGGTTTCAAATTGATCTTTCGGCAGATCAGATCAAGCTTTGCCTCTTCGGCCGCGTCCAGATTACGCGCGTCTTTCCAATAACCGCAACTATAGGTCATACTTTTCCCGAGCATCGCGATAAACAGATCGTTCCCCGCATCATAATGCCTTTCTCCTATTTGAAATGCCCGCCCCAAAGACTGGGGATTGAATATTTTAGCGCCGACAAATCCAAGGATCAAAGGCAAGGAGAGGCCGATTCGCTCATCAATACGCGAAGAAAGCAAGCGACAAAAGAATTGGTCCAAATTCTCGCATTCCCACCATCCATCCATATAGGCTTCACCCAAACCCAAAGATCCTTGAGACTTTATTCGTCCGTATAGATCGGGATTAAGTATTTTTATATCCCAAGGATTCAAGCCGTCCAATACGATTCCCGCGGGCTCTATCAATCGACTGATCCACTCTTTTGTGTTGTTGTTTGCCATAAATAAAATCAATATTACTACCTATTATTATGATACCAAAACTATTGGAAATCACAATATAGTGACCCCCTACCGAACACGCGAGATTATTCATAACTTTATTCAACTTTTTGTTTTTTTATGTTAAAATCAAGTAAGGACGAGGTGTTAAAAATAATGAAACAAGTATATGAAAAATTATATTTATCTAATAATTGTGATTGTCTTAGCCGGCTTATTTTTATTCTTTTTTAACATATTGCGCGCCGCTCCGGGCACAAGCCAATTAACCGAACAACAATTGCAAATGCCCTCCGACGCCGTGCCCACCCAAGAGACAATAAGCATTAAAAACTTTACCTTTGATCCCGGGAGCATTTCGATACCGCTCAATAGCACGATAACCTGGGTTAACAACGATTCCCCGATCCACAGTATTAAGTCAAATACTTTTAATTCACCGAATCTGGACACCGGACAAACCTTTTCTTTCACTTTTGACCAGCCCGGAACCTTTAATTACAGTTGCGGAATCCACTCGTCAGAGAAAGGCACAATAATAGTAAGATAATAATAAAAACATGATCAATATCGCTTTTTACTACATTTTGGGAATCCCGGTGATCGTGTATCTTGGAATCTTCACTTATCTCAGTTTTTTAATTGCCGCTTATCTGGGTATGCTCTCGATAAAGGGAAAAGGCAGCTTGGGCCGTCATAAGACAGCGGTAAGGATCGCTTTTATTATCGCGACAATTCACGCGCTTGTCGGAATCTCCCTGATTTTAAAATAATTCACCCTGTTAAATAATTTTAAATTTGTTCAAGAATAGAAATTTATAAAGCTTAAAATTTGATAAATTAAAAGTAAAAATATAATTAATTTAAAATTACGATTTAAGAGAACTTAAATCGTATTTAACAGGGTAAACATTATGAAACCAACAGACAGCCCCGAAAATCATATAAAATGCAATTGCCCCAAATGTTCTCTGTTTACCGATTGCAATGCCGCGCGAGAAGAAAATCTTTTTTGCGGTATGGGCAAATCGACCTGCCCAATGGATTCATCCAAAATCTGCATTTGCGGACAGTGCCCGATACACAAAGAAAATGGTCTTGAGGGCGGATATTTTTGCATCAGCGGACTCGCGGAATAGCACAAAAGAAAAACCGCCTCTTTGGCGGTTTTTTATATCTTGAATAATTTTTTAGCGTTTTCGTCCGAGGCTTCGATCACTTTCTCGATCTCAATATTTTTAATTTTCGCTATCTCTCCCGCGATTATCGGCAAAGACAAGGGTGTGTTTCGTTGTTCGGTCCAGCCTGGCCCTTGTGAACCATTCAAAAAATCATAATCACTATTCTTATCCGGTTCATTACTTGGGAGGCTTTGTCCACCGTACAACGAAGCCCGCCTTTGCCCTACCGGGCTTCGGCGCGGCAAAGGTGGCGAAAGGTACGGGCAATCCGTTTCCAATAATATCTTATCCATTGGAATATATTCAATCGCCCCTTTCAGGTCCATTTTAAACATTATTCCATTGATACCGATATACATCCCTAACGACAAAAATCTTTCCGCATCCTCTCTGCTTCCGGTAAAGCAATGCAGAACCCCTGTTATCTTTCTTTTTGACAATATTGCGAACAGATCGTCAAAAGCCGCGCGACAATGAAGAATGACCGGCAATTCAAGCTCTTCGGCCAAATCGAGGTGTTGCTCAAATATTTTTATCTGTTCCAATTTAAACTTTTCTTTCTTGCTCGTTCCTTTCGGCTTATACCAATAATCAAGGCCGCATTCCCCTACGGCAACAACTTTTTTTGATTTTGCCAATTCCCGGTATTTTTTATAATCAAAACTTTTCTCCAAAATGCCTTCCGTTTCCCCGGAATATCCTTTATTTTTCAAGAACGCGGAGTCGATGTCCAGGGGATGCAGGCCGATCGAAGCGAAAACTCCCGAATGGGTTTCGGCAATTTCAATGGCTTTTTTTGAGTTCTTAAGATGCGTCCCCACATTGATCATCCCGATGCCAACGTCCGAACATTTTTTAATGATCTCTTCTCGGTCTTCTTCGAACTCAAAAGAATTCAGATGGGCGTGCGTGTCGATCATTGTATTCTTGGGAAAAGAGGATCCCCTTTAGACACATTAAAGATCCAGTCCTTTTCTCCCAGCTGATCGATCATTTTTTTTGAAGTATCGGGCATAAAAGGAGAGATCATTTCGGCGATATTCTTAAGCGAATATAAAAGATTGGAAAATATCTGTTTTGTTTTTTCCGCGTCTTTTTCCGCCCAGGGTTTTTCTTCGTCAATATATTTATCGCAAGAAGCGATCAGTGTCCACACCTCGGACAATGTTTCGTTCAGATTAATAAAATTGTCATTGTATTTTTGCCAGACTTCGACAACTTCTTTTTTGGTATATTCATTCGGTACAGCCAGGAAATCTTTTAACCCGGCCTTCTCGACCATCGCGATCGTTCTCGCGAAAAGGTTACCAAGGCCGTTTGCCAAATCGGAATTATACCTTTTTTCCATTTTTTCTTGAGTGTAATCTCCATCGCCCATCGCGGGCACTTCGCTCAATAAAAAATATCGCACCGCGTCCGCTCCGTATTTTTCCGCGAGCGAGAACGGATCGATCACATTGCCGAGAGATTTTGACATCTTTTGACCGTTCGCCGTGATGTAGCCGTGGCTGAAAATAACCTTTGGCAGATTCAAACCGGCGGACAAAAGCATCGCCGGCCAGTAAACGGCGTGGAATCTGGTAACCCCCTTGCCGATGACGTGCAAACGGGCGCCATCGCCCTGCCAAAACTCATTGAATTTACTCTCGTCCGCGCTGCCATAGCCAAGCGCGGTGATATAGTTCGCGAGCGCGTCAAACCACACCCATATTTTTTGGCTTGGATCTTGGGGCACATCTATTCCCCAACCCTTCGCCCTTTCCGTGGAGCGGGAAATGCAAAAATCCTGCAATCCGGAATTGATAAAACTCATTATTTCGTTTTTTCTCGTTTCGGGAATGATCTTCAACTCATCGTTCGCTATCAAATTCTTAATTCTTTCGGCGTAATCGGTTAGCTTAAAAAAATAATTTTCTTCTTCCATTTCTTCCGGCGCGACCTTGTGCTCGGGACATAGCCCGTCTTCCAGATCTTCCTCTTTGTAAAATTCTTCACAGCCGACACAATAAAGCCCTTTATATTTTTTCTTATAAATGTCTTTGGCGCAGGCTTGCCATAATTTTTGGACACCATGAAAATGGCGCTCTTCCGTGGTGCGGATATATTCGTCAAAAGAAAGATTGAACGCTGATTTCAGGGCGTAAAATTTTTGATAGTTCTTTTCCACGAGCTCGTTTACCGAAATTCCTTCTTTTTCCGCGCTCCGAACATTTTTTAAACTGTTTTCGTCAGTTCCGGACAAAAAGAAAACTTCATCACCCCACTCACGGTGATGCCTTGCCAGCGCGTCCGCTTGTATTTTTTCCAACGCGTGCCCCAAATGCGGAGCACCGTTGACGTAATCTATGGCCGTAGTAATAAATACTTTTTTCATATTTTTGAGGACTAATTCTGTTCTTTTTTATACAAGGAATAATTCTTCAAAGTTTCATACAATATCGCCCCTAGGGGTATCGCTAAAATAGCGCCGATCACTCCCAACAGTTCTCCTCCGACCAGTATCGATATAAGCACTAAAAAGTTCGGGATACCAACCATTTTTTTCGTGAACAAGGGCATAAAGACGTTGTGCTCGATCTGCTGAATCAAAACGGTAAAAAGCAAGGCCAATAAAACCTTGACCCATCCACCCATAAACGCAAAAGCTATTAAAATAACACCGACCAAAACGGGACCAATCATAGGAACGATATTCAATATTCCCGCGAGGAAACCAATGGATACCGCGAATTTAATATTCAAAAGCAAGCAAGCGATAAAAGTCAGGATGGCTACTCCGATGGAAGAAAGAACCCTACTGCCAAACCAGCCCATTACCTGCTCCTGGCTTTTCTCCCACGCTTTTGAAACGGACTCTTCCCACTTTTTCGGAGAAAACAGCTTGATCATTTTATTCAAATCCTTTTCCTCTATGGAAAGGAAGGCTGCCAGCGCGAAAACGGTAACGATCGCGAGAATGGCGTCAAAGACCGAGAGCGCGAAATTTATAATATTACCCGAAATCGAAAGAATACCATTTCCCAAATTGGGACTGAGATTAAAAATGCTTCCGATGTTCGTGAGATCAATATTGTTTAATTTTAAGAAATTGTTTATTTGAGTAAAGTAGTGGGACAAATTCGCCGAAAAATCTTTTGTCTCAGCGGCGATCGGTGGCACAATCGCGTATATTATCAAAGAAAAAATTATTACAAATGATAGGTAAACCGTGATCGCGGCCAAAGTTCTCGGAAATCTCTTTTTTTCCAAAAATGAAATTAGCGGGTTAAAAATAATGGAAATTATCAAAGCCAAAAGCCCTAAAATTACCACGTCTCTAATCAAAAAAAGCGTGTAGATTAGCGCGGCAATAACCACTATTTTAAAAATGGCAGTCCACGTAATATCCAGTTTCAATATTTGAGCATTCATAATTTTAGTTTTTATTCTAATTTTAAAATTTTAATAATTTTTTAAATTTTTGTTCGTCTTTGAATGGGCCGATCATGGCGAGATTGAGTTTTTCCGGCTTAAAGATATCTTTCGCCGTCTCTTGGATGTCTTCTCTCGTTACCTTGTTAATTCGTCTCATTATTTCCTCGATCGGCAAGATCTCGTTTCTCAAAAGCTCTTGATTGGCGTAATAAATGGCCTTTGAATAAGATGATTCCAGGCCCAAAACCATATGTCCTTTGATGTAATCCTTTACTTTTTTCAATTCTTTGGCGCTGACTCCCTTCTCCGCGATCTTCTTATATTCTTTGAGTATGGTTATTATCGCTTTTTCCGTTTTCTCTTTATCAATGCCCACGAACGTGGCCAGGCAGCCGGTATCGGGGTCGCTGTCGTTAAAGGTTTGGAGATCATAGCCGGTTCCCTCGTCCACCCTTATCGCCTTGTAGAGGCGAGAGCTTGTCATTCCTCCGAGTATTATCGCGATAAGATCGGCCGCGTACCTTCGCGGATGAAACATATCATACGTCCTTACCCCCAAGGCGATGTTCGCCAATTTCATATCCCTGAACAATATTTTCGCTCGCGGCTCCGATTGTTTTTCAATTACCGGAGCTTTGGCTTTGGGCTTGCCCGTCTTTACGTTTTTAAATCTTTTTTTAACGTAATCCAAGGTTTTTTTCTCGCTTATATTTCCGGCCACGCAAACGACGATATTTTTCGCGACGTATCGCGAATCACGATAAGCGATTATCTCGTTCCTTTTGATCGCGGAAACGCTCTCGATCGTTCCGGCAATATCCCATCCCGCGGGTTGATCTCCGTAAAGCAAAATTTTCCAAAAATCGTAGATAAACCTTCTGGGATTATCAAAAAACATTTTCAACTCGCTTATGATCACTCCTCTCTCCGTTTCCACCGCTTGGGATGGAAAGGTCGCGTTAAAAAAGATCTCCGTGAGCCAGTCGATTATTCTTTCCATATGCTCAGTCGCGGCCGTGACATAAAAACCGGTATAATCTTCTCCGGTAAAAGCGTTGTGGGACGCGCCGATCTCGTCGACTTGTTCGTGCACTTGGGTAAAATCCTTAAACTTTTTCGAACCCATAAAGATCGTGTGCTCCAAAAAATGAGAAATGCCCGAGATATTCTTTGTTTCGTATTTCGAACCTGTCGCGACCAAAATAAGGACCGTGACCGCCTTGGTCTCTTTTTGCGGAATTGTGATCACTCTCAATCCGTTCTTTAGCGTGGTTTTTTTATAGCCCCTTTTTAATTTTTTTGGCGGCATTTTTTTCTTTTTCTTTTTTTATCTGTTTTTTCAATTCCACCATCTTGATCTCCCGGTTAACCGTAAGGTCAAAAAACTTTTCCAACTCGATAACCCTGTTTTTCATTTCTTCTTTCGCTTTTTCCGATTCTTTGCGCGAGATCAAGGCCCGTTTCGAGGCGTCGTTTAGCCCGTCAATCAAGGTTACGAGCTCTTTGTCCACGCTACCGGTGGCGAATACGGTGGAATTACCCTCCGCCATATCCGTGATAAATTCTTCCGCCTCGTAAAAAGATTTGGTGATGTACAAAAACAGAACCCGGTCAATGATCAAGACCATTGTTATGCCGACAACGGAAAGAACAGCAACATTAAAGTCAAAGGGGAAAACGCACAACAAAACGATGATCGCCGTAATTATCGGGAACAAAAACAAAAAATAGAATTTCGATTTTATGCTGTCGAAGTTTATGTTCGGAACGGTCTCGTTACTCTCCATTAATTTTTTCCGAAGCGCCTTAACCAAGAAAAAGGTCTTTTGTTCGGAATAAAAAGACGCGAACACGGCCGAGAGAACAGTCGCGACGGAAGCACCGCCGATTATTATGAGGGTGTCTTCGATCCTAATGCCTCGCCAGGTTCCGATCACGACGATCAAAATGGTCAAGATCAGTCCCTCCCAAATCGTTGAAGAAAAAATGTTGCGTGAAAAAGAAACAAGGCTGTAAAATATATTCTTGGCTTCTTCGGGTTTTAATTTTTTCGGAAAATCGCTCTGGTAAAGGGCGTTGTTAATAGCTTTTGATTCCTCCGAACTGAACCAAAAATTGCCGAAACGAAATATCGTGAAAATATAGTCGGCGAGCAACACTGCCGGGATGCCAATGATGAATAATAAACGCGAACCGGCCGGTTCGAATTTACCTATGGATAGTATGAGCACGCATCCGAAAAAAACGCAAATTCCGGCGAACCCCATAGTCGGAAATAAAAGTTTTAAAGTATAAGGAATACGAAATCTCATTATTTAAAATTTAGTTTAGCTTTTCCTCGATATAATTTTTAAGATCTTTGATCTTTATCCTTTCCTGTTCCATTGTGTCCCGGTCGCGAACGGTAACAGCCTCGTCTTCCAGGGTTTCAAAATCAACAGTGATCGCGAAAGGCGTGCCAATCTCATCCTGCCTTCTGTAGCGCCTACCGACTGTGCCGACTTCGTCATATTGGCAATAGAAATAAGGCGCCAGGGTGTTAAAGATCTCTTTTGCCTTTGCCACAATATTTTCTTTGTTTTTCACGAGGGGCAAGACCGCCACTTTTATCGGCGCCAGCTTCTTATCTATTTTAAGCACGGTTTCCATCTCCTTAACCGATTCCGTCGTTTTGGATCGTCCGCCCTCCACTTCTTCATATGCATCGCAAAGGACAGCCAAAAACACGCGATCCACGCCGCACGAAGGCTCGATCACATAGGGCAGATATGTTTCCTTTGTTTCGCCGTCAAAATACTTAAGATCAGCGCCCGAATACTTTTCGTGCTGTTTCAGGTCAAAATCGGTCCTGCTCGCGATACCTTCTATTTCCGCCCAGCCGATCGGGAATTTATATTCGATGTCCGCGCAACCTTTCGCGTAATGAGCAAGTTCTTCCCTATCATGATGCCTGATACGGAGGTTTTCTTTTTTTATTTTTAGAACATCGGTGTACCAGCGCATTCTTTCCGTGAGCCAAAATTCAAACAGATCCGTTTCCGTTCCCGGCTTAACAAAATATTCCATTTCCATCTGTTCAAACTCCCGCATCCGGAAAATGAAATTACCGGGAGTGATCTCGTTTCGAAACGCCTTGCCGATCTGAGCGATACCGAAAGGAATTTTCACTCTCTGCGTGTCTAAAATATTTTTGTAGTTAACGAAAATACCTTGCGCGGTTTCCGGCCTCAGATAA
>JBAZMG010000028.1:0-12065 GCA_041649895.1 Minisyncoccota bacterium
ATTAATTATAACGCTTTTGGCGACGTAAAGGGTGCTACCCAAACCAATGTTTTGGGATCGGTGGCAAAAAACGCGCCCACAGTGAAACAAAAGAACGTAGCGCAAGACAGAGTGGTTTCGGCGATATGGTCTTTAATTACTTTGCTTTTGGCCGGCTTAGTCATCGTTTTGGTTCTCGGCAAAAAAGCAAAAGATATTGAAAAAGTGATATCCGGAAGCGTTTGGAAAACATTCGGGATCGGGTTCGCGGTCTTGATCTGTACGCCAATTCTCGGCATCATTTTTCTCATTACCGCGGTAGGGGCGTATATCGGAATCATTTTAATTTTAGTTTGGGTGCTAATGCTTTTATTCGCGATGTTTTTCGCGGCCATCGCCTTTGGGCAATATTTGGCGAAATTGATAAAAAAATATTCTCCGCAGAGATTTTTGATCAATTCCTTGGCCGGAATTTTGGTGGGATATCTTTTATTGTTGATCCCGGTTGTCGGATTCTTGGTCGGCCTACTCGGTCTGTGTTGCGGTATGGGCGGAATGTTTTTGTCATTCTTGGAGAGCCGAAAAGAATAGTGGTAGCAAAAAGAATATAACTAAAACATCCCCCAAAGGGGGTGTTTTGATTTGCAATTGTTTCCTAAAAAAATTTTAGCCGCACGGATCATGCGGCTAATTGATGGACGATAACGCGGATAGCGATCCGCGTATTTTTGAGCAAGTCTTTGAGCGTTGTTTTCGGCGCTCAGGGGTGTATCGTGGTGTATCCATTCGATTTTTTCCCAGGGCGGTTTTAGATAGGGCTCAATTTTCTTTCCCGATGTTACCAACGTTCCCAATATAGTTCCATTTATCGAGAAACAGGGGGCGATTAATACCGCTATTAGCCCGCACACGACATTGAATAAAGGTGAGAGCGGTGCGAATACCAAATACCCACCGATAGCGCTCAAAATCGCCGCCACCGCCATATAATAGCGTGGTGCGTTTTGCGGGCTATACCATGGATCTTCATCGGCCCAATTTTTGTTCGAACTTCTGTGCAACTTTTGGCCCGCAATAAACAGCGTGATACCACACAGAAAAGTGGTAAATATGCTGACAGCGGTGAAAAACATCGCGACCTTTATGAAAGGATCTATTACAACTGGATCTACCATTTTCGTCATCTCCCAAAAGATTAGTAAATGACTAATTGCATCTTTGTGCTTTTTGCCGTTTTTGTCAAGAATGGCGTTTTCCTGGTTTATTGCCAATTGCTGAATTTTTTGCTAGATTGACAGCGGTGCATTTATGACCAGCACATCAGTTCAAAGCAGGCGTCGGCAACGGAGGGAGTTGCATGACAAGTTTGGCATCGCCTTGAAAAATCATCCGGATGCTATAGACCGGATGAAGATCATTTACAGTAATTTTGACTTCGACAACAAGAGCCTTGAGGAAAATATTAAATCATTCGCGGAAGAGCTTGGTATGAACTACGATTATATGGCAAAGTACATTAATCGTAAGATTGACCAAGAGATCAGGAGGCGGCTCAAAGCGAAAAATATGGAAGCCCGCGATCTTTATGGCAAATTTGTCCGTAACGGCAAGTCACTCGAGGAAAGCGTTTCCTTGCTTTCAAAAGAAGTCAATGTGCCATACGAATTATTAATTGCGTATATTCGGCCTCGAATCGCGGAGGTGAGTATGGTGGCAGTCCGTCTCTACGCACTCGACGAGCGAGAGATCAGGCTCTCTCTTTTCGAAGACCAGTCAGAGGAGGAAATTAAAAGAGTTTCCGAAGCGATCCATATGTCGCCAAAGAGCATCAAAAATTACATAAGAGTATTGAATAAGGTCATACGAAGACCCGATTTATCAAAAGATGCGGTTAAAAAATAATCGCATTTTTATTTTGTAAAAAGCGCCTTTACAAATCATTGGCAATCAACTATAAATAAAAAGGTTGTTCTTGGCTAGAAACCTCGTGAAGGCTTAAAAATTTTATGATTTGGTTGGCAGAAACTGCCAGCTATGGGAATGCGACCGCTTAAGCACCTCTCGTATCCTCACTTGTGCTTGCTGAACCCTCGTCTCTTCCCGTCCTTCTTTCCCGCTAGCATGCTCCTTTCGTAGCCGGAACAATCCTAGCTCTTTAATTATTATTTTTAAAACAGTGCTTCTATAACGAAGTGCTTTTTATTTTCTTACAAATCAAGCTTTACAAAATATTGTCAATAAACTATAAAATAAGCGGAACTGATTTTCCGGGCTAGTCGCCCTAACTGGCCTAAAAGGAAGCTATTCCATCTTAGGCGGTTGGCAGAAACTGCCAGCTGGTAGAAAAGATTAATTGGTTTTCGAAGACCACGTAGCCTGGAATCATTCCACTGTTCGTTTAAAAGAGGAAATCATAATGACCGCATACAGTTTGATTAAGGAGTTAGAAAAGGCCGTGCCTTTGATTGCTTACAAAGAAGCAAAAATTCCCAAAAATGCCGGCGGGTTTCGAAAGATTTTTATTCCCGCCCCCGAATTGAAATTGATCCAGAAAAAGATAATTTTGCGATTTTTGAGAAAGCTGATCGAAAGAGACAGACTGATTAAGATCAACGAGTTATTATTTGTTTCTTGGTACAGTCCCAGGGCTTACAACGAGTCGTATGCAAAACACGCGAAACTTCACTCGGATTCGCGATTTATTTTTCAATTCGATATAAAAGACGCGTTTCCCTCGGTATCATCTTCAATGATAAGGGGAGTGGTTCGCGGATTGATTGATCGTTATCCGGGAGTTGATCCGGAAGATCAAGAGAAATTGGTCGATCTGATCGCGAAATTGACTACATTTAACGGGTTATTGCCGCAAGGGGCGCCAACATCACCGCTATTGTTCTATATTTTCGTAATCGAGAGCGGACTATACGGAGATATTGCCGCGCTTTGTCATCCGGGATGGAAAGTGTCTTTCTATGTAGACAATTTCGCTATCTCCGGAAAAAAGCCGGTTCCGGAAGAGTTGAAAGAGCAGATCTTGAAACGCGTCAATGAGTCCGGATTGAAGGTTAACGAAGCGAAAACGTATCGATCGGATTGTCGCCAGGGAGTACCCTTGGTAACCGGAGTACGAGTTGACGGGATCAAAGAAAGAATCTCCTTGTCAAAAAAGACGATCAGAAAATGGCGCGGAATTATTTATAAGGCCGCGATAACCAACGACCCGGACTTAATAGAAAAAGTGGAAGGATTTGTTTCTTCTCTGCGCCCGATTTACGGTAGTGATTTGCCGCCGCAGATAGCGAAACCGCTTGTTCTTTTGAAGAAGAAAATACAGGAAAATTATCCGCGGGAAAAGAAAGAAACTGATTTTAATTCAAAGAATTTCTATCCTGTGAAAA
Organism: Minisyncoccota bacterium; assembly: GCA_041649895.1. Taxonomy (GTDB): domain Bacteria; phylum Patescibacteriota; class Minisyncoccia; order Minisyncoccales; family Minisyncoccaceae; genus STD1-204. The sequence continues at coordinate 3,378 of JBAZMG010000028.1, forward strand.
AAGGAATACAAGCTCGTTTGACCAAATGGTCATAACGAGTTTTTTTATTGATGATTGGCCGCGCAATCATTCAGAACTTTGAATTGGAGGGAAATAGGTGCAGAATTAGTTAATTTTAACCAAATGACAGAATATTGTTTATTTTAAGGGGGAAGAGTATAATTAAAATATAATAATTAAAGTATAAAAATATGGAATTTGAACAACAACGAGAGCCGGAAGATAACATTGAAGATGTTAATGAAACCGAAGATTCTCAAGAAAAAAAGTCTAGCCCGGAAGAATTAGCTAAAATAAGGGAAGAACTTATAGACGAAATTATTGAAACTCAAAAGGATATAGATGATTTAAAAAATAAAAAAGGTCCATATTTTGAAGTGTTAAAACGGGAGAATTGCGAAGATAGAATAGAATTTTTTGTCGGTTGGATGGAAAGTCATATAAAAAAATTAGAAGTGGCAATTTCCGTTTTGAAGTAAAATTGAAACGAAATAAAGTTTCAAATGAATTAAATCTTTTCCGTTTTATTTAAAAGCATCTACATTGCGTATGTTTTTAAGTGCTCGCATTTCGCTATTCTTTTTGTTTGTTTGCTTTTGCAAAAAGGGGATAGTATAATTATGGTATGGATAAAATATTCAAACAAGTTTACCCAATGGAACGTATGCAATTTAATCGGGGTTTTACTCTGATTGAGCTATTAGTCGTGATTGCTATTATCGGAATCCTTTCAGGCCTTATCATTGTTTCAATGAGTGGGGCAACGGAGAAAGCAAATATCGCCAAGGCGCAAGTGTTTTCTAGTTCGATGAGAAATTCATTACTGATGAATATTGTCGGAGAATGGAAATTAGATGGAGACGGAAAAGATTCTTGGAGAAGTAATAATGGAATAGTTGCTGGGGTGACATGGGAAACAAATCCAAATAATTGTATTAGTAATGGTTGCGTTATTTTTAGTGGAAATCTTGCTGACTATATTCAATTAGCTGCTATTACGGAACTTACAACTGGAAAGCCTTTTACGCTTTCGGCTTGGGTCTATCCACAAGCTACCGGTACATATCGGACAATTATGGGTTTTTCTAGCACCAATCGTTTGTTGATATATGCTAATGGCGCTATGCTTTCTCAACAAGATGGAGATTTTAATTCAGCAGCAATTGTTTTGGATAATAAGTGGACGTACGTCGTTTATTGGAATAGCGGGACAGAAGAAAGGTGGTATATTAATGGATCTTTGTCGGGTTCTCCTCATGGCACCACTAATGCTGAATGGGATGGAAGTTTTTATTTAGGACAATATGATTTAATACATTATTCTTTTAAAGGTAAAATGGATGATGTTCGCATATATAACGCGGCTATGCCCACTTCTCAAATTAAAGAACGGTTCTATGCGGGATTAAACAAGCTATTAGTTGGTGGTGGAATAGCTCAAGAAGAATATCAACAAAAAATAGCTGAATTAAAAAATAATTTAGCTCAGAAGTAGATCAATATTATTTTTGGTATAATAAACTAAAACACCCCATACGGGGTGTTTTAAAATACGATGGGTCGGTTACGTGATACATTCAGAATTTTAGACTGGGAGGAAATAGGGGAGGGGTTGCGACTACTAAATTTAAAATAAAAAAATAGACATAGATATCCTATGCCACTACTTATTTAATTGCTCAAGTAGTTGGTGAGCTTTTTCTCTGATAGCGCTATTTTTTTTGGACACCTTTATTATCCACAAAAGATCTTCGTTTTCTGGCCCTTCCAGCATTCTTAAGAGAATAATTTCCTTGAACATTCTTCTTTTTCTGACATAGTATATTTTTTTCAATTGCTTGGAAGAGAGATGATCTTTTTCGAGAATTTTGCAAATAACTATGTTGTTGTAGTTTATTGTTGCTCCGTTACAGAGATTGTATAGTTCGTCAAAGTCGTCAGTTTCATCAACTTTTTTCATGAAAATTATTAGTTGCGATTTTTCGATAATTTTCATGAAGGCCCTTTTTCTTTCTATTAAAGATAGGCCGCCGAGAAGATATTCTTCTTCCATCATGAGTTGCCTTCCGGAAGTAGGGCACTGGCCAAGATTTTTTTCATTGCTTTCTGATTGCTGTTCCATCCTTCTGCTATCGCCTGGTCAATCTGTCCAGGCCTTGGTAATTGTCGAAGCACATTTGCTTGAAATTCAATATACCATCCTGGGATCGATGAGGCTGTTCCATCATTTTTCATAATAGCTGTACCTCCTTTATTAATGTTCTTTCTTGGTTTCGCCAAGACGATGCAGATTTACTGCATTCATATAGTAAGATATAAAGTATATTTTGTCAAACAAGTGGGTGACTAACGGGAGTTGAACCCGTACTTAGACCTTCACAGGGTCCCGTGCTGCCATTACACCATAGCCACCATAACTTATTAGGAGTGAAGGGAATCTCACGCGGCGCTTTGCGCCTTTTGAAAACCTCTCGGTTTTCAATACTTTCCTACACGTGAAAACCCAGGTTTTCCCGACCCCTTTCCCGGTTCGATTCCTGCTACTATCAGTCAATAATGATACCCCGAATATTAATTCGGGATATCATTATTACTGGAGCGGGTGAAGGGAATCGAACCCTCATATACAACTTGGAAGGCTGTCGCTCTGCCATTGAGCTACACCCGCTTATTTTATTTTTCGTGCTGTCGGGGCACCATTGATCGGAATTTTGTCCGCACAGCTTGTGGGCAAAACACGACACAGGGTAGCCCTGAAGCGTGCTTTGCTCTGCTGTCGGGGCACTGAGATTCGAACTCAGAATAAATCTTCCCAAAAGACTCGTGATAGCCGTTTCACTATGCCCCGTATAGAGTATTTTATATCATTTTTCGCTCCTCCAGTCAAAAGATTTTCCTTTATTTTCCTTGCTTTTTAGCCCCTTTTTTGGTATTAGATATATATCATACTAGTCCCCGTAGCTCAATAGGACAGAGCGACGGACTTCTAATCCGTAGGTTGTGCGTTCGATTCGCGCCGGGGACACCAGCTATTTTCACTACGTTCAAATCGCAGTAATTAGTAGTTTGTAATTTGTAATTAGCGTAATGAATATTAGGATATAAAAATCGCTGTGTTTAAGCCTTAATTGTCCTTTTTCGTATTTTTTGATATTATACAAGAAAAGAGCAACACATAATAAGCTTATAAAATATGAAAAAAATAATTTTTTCAGCGGCGTTATTTTTGTTTTTATCTTTCGGGTTTACAAATAGTGTTATCGCGCAAGACGGACTATTGTTCGGACAAAACCATTTTTATACGGTTGTTTTTCGTGGCAACGGTGAAGCGATCACATACGCCAAAATAGCGCTTACCAACTCAAACGATACACCAATGACCGAATTTTCTTTTGAGGTTCCCAAAGCGTCACCGAGCGAAATGACCATTTATCAGATGAAATTACCGCAAGAATGTGTTAGCTATAATTACAAAGATCCGGCTCGTCCGTGTTTGGAATATCGCGATCCCGATTACGCGGAGCAATATTATTACTATGGTTACAGTAATGGCAAGGCGGAATATCAGAAGATACAATACAAGAAAACCGGAAACCAATATAGTTTTACTTTGCCCACTCCCGTTGATCCCTTCAAATCCACCGCGATCATCGTCGCTTACGCCACAAAGGGTTATGTAAATCAAAGCTTCGGTCTTTCTAAATTTAACTTTGAAACACTAAAGGTTTCGTCAAGAATTCAGGAGATCAGGGTTGTGGTGGACGTTGATAGCGATCTGATCCTAAAAGGGAAGCAATCATCCGTGAATTATAATACGGCAAGCTCGGAAGTTTTTTCTTCGGCCGCTCCGCAGAGCGTTTCCAGTAGAGAACTTGACGATGTCGTCGGGCAGATCGGTTCGTATGGTTCGCTCGTCAAAGAAGCAAAGAATCTCGCGCCAAATGAAAGTTTTGTTGTAAAAGGTGAATATGCTACAAGCTGGTTCAGATTGTATCTAAATTCAATGCTTCTCGCCATTTTCATTATTATCGTGATTATTGTCGCGATATACTTTTTGACAAAATTTCTAAAAAAGCGACGCACCGCGTCTTTATCCGAAATGAATACGCAAACGAATCCGCAAAATCCTCCGAGAACGGTTAGTTTGTTCAATATTACCAATGCTTTGGTCGGATTGCTTTCCGCGGCATTGGTGATCGGACTTACGTACGCACTTAATCTTTTAATGGATTCGGATGTAATCCGATCTTTTGATATGGAGCCGATGTTCGCGATGGTTGGATTTATTGCGATAGTATTATTGTATATTTTGGTTATTTTTGTTCCGGCCATTGTGGTGGGCGCGAAATCCGGCTGGAAATCGTTTGTCTCGGTTTTGATTGCCCAATTCTTATGGTTTGTTGTTTTTCTTATAATTTACCTGGTCTTTTTTCTGCCACCCGTCGATTATTACGGACACCCGATCTTATAAGATTTAATTTATTGGAATATAAAAAAAATGAAAAAGGAACTTACGCCAACGCAAGAATTGGAATTGTTGTCAGCTCTTGAATCTCGCGCCGAGGTGCCTTTCAAATTTGCTTATATTGGTGAAGGAGCGAAGAATTGGATCAAATATGTCGAGGAAAGCCGCAAAAAGCACGAATTGGAATATAAGGAAGACGGATTAAAAACAGAATCGTTGCCATTTATTTTTAGGGAAATAGACAATCAAACTGATACAGTTAACATTATCGATTTTGGCTGTGGCGATGGGGTGCCAATGTTACCCATTTGTGAATATTTGAAAAACATATCCAATATTTCGATTATCCGATATATTCCGGTGGATATTAGTGAAAGTATGATCGCGGAGGCCATGGCAACAATAAGCGCCAAATTTCCCGAAATAGAGATTATTCCGATAGTTTTTGATTTTGAGAAAGGAGAGATTTTGGAAAAAATCATTCAACTTGCTAAAGCGGGTCGTGCGCGCAACTACTTTTTTTTGCTCGGGAATACGCTTGGTAATTTTGACAATACGAAGAAGATCCTTTCAAACCTTAAACTGTCTATGTTTTCCGAAGACAAATTAATCGTTGGAAATCAGGTGTCGAATTTTCTCGCTTACGTTAAATTGGTTGAATATTATAAAACGAAAGAAGTTTTCGATTTGTTAGTGGGGGTACTAAAACGATATGGAATGGTTTGTGATTTCAATGAATACAATGTTCGTTGGAATAATGAAAAGAAACAGATAGAATGTTTTTTGATTGTTGAACGAGATAAACAAATTATGATTTCCGATCATATTGTTAGATTTGAAAAAGGAGAAGAAATATTATTGGCAATCAGTAGAAAATTTATGGAAGAAAGCATTGTGGAAATTTTCAATAGCGTCGGTTTTCGCATAGATTTTTTCTCCACAAACAAGCAAAAAGACACCCTTATTGCCTCCGTGTCGCCAAGCCGCTACAAATCTTAGAGATATGGAAATAAAAAATCTTAAAATAGCCGTGATTGGCGGCGGAATAACGGGGCTTTATCTATCTTGGAAGCTGGGAAAACAGGGACACAACGTCTCTGTTTTTGAACGTAAAAGTGAAGACAAGGCGGGAGACAAGGTTTGTTCCGCCTTGGTGTCTGAGCGAATCAGAGATTTTATTCCTCTTGGCGAAGCTTGCGTTAAAAACAAGATCAATAGTTGCTATATTAATTTTCCCAAGAAAAAAATAAGGCTTGTTTTCAAGCCGAGCCACTTGGCGCTTGATAGAGAAATGTTAATAAGAAGATTGATCGAATTGAACCGTCTCGTGGGGACACAAATATTTTTTAATCACGAACTCAAGGAGCTACCGAAAGATTTTGACTACATTATCGGATGTGATGGTGCCGGATCAATGGTGCGAAACTCTCTCAACTTGTCAAAACCGGAAATCTCACTGGGTATTCGCGCGTTCGCGGATAAAACTGATGACTCTAATTTTGTTTTTACTTACCCAACAAAATCGGGATTTTGCTGGAAAATTCCAAAAAGCGATTGCTTGGAATACGGCGCGATGGGAAATATGAAATATGCGAAAAAAGATTTCGATGATTTTTTAAAAAAAGAAAATATAAATAATTTGGAAAACTTATCTTCCGCTGTGATCCCTCAACCGAAATTTTCTTTTTTTAATGCCGGCTTGGTTTTGCCTGATGAAAAAAATATTACGCTTTGCGGGGACGCTTGCGGACTTACAAAGCCCTGGAGCGGGGGAGGCATAATCTGGGGGCTCACCCAGGCGGATATTTTGATCAAAACTTTTCCCGATTTTAAAAAATACAGAAAGGAAACGATCAAGCGCTTCCAATCAACTATTTTAAAGGGACAAATTTCCAAAAAATTGATCTATTTTGCGGGGAACTATTTTCCGTTTTTGATCCCGTCGAAAATAACATATGATAACGATTTTCCATCGATCTTGGAGTCGCTAAAATCCTTGTTAAAACAAGGCTGATCGCCACTATTTGTTTCTTTGCTTTTTTGCCGTTTTTGGCTATAATATAGCTATGCAGAACGCAATAAAAATTGTTCTTATTTTGGCGCTAATTCTGATTTTGGCGGTTTGGGTATGGTTTTTTCTGGGAACTCCGAAAAAGGCGGAAAAGGTGACTTGGGGTATCAATTTTTCCCTGAAGCAGACTGAGTATTTGGGCCTTGACTCAAAGGAGGTTTACTTGGCTTATCTTGATGATTTAAAAGCGAAAAATATTAAAATATCCGTGCATTGGAGTTTGATCGAAAAAGACAAAGGAGTGTATGATTTTAGCGATTTGGATTGGCAGGTCAAAGAAGCGGAAAAGCGGAACGTAAAATTGATTTTGGCGATCGGGATGAGAACGCCACGCTGGCCGGAATGCCATATTCCTCAGTGGGCCTTGAATAGCAGCAAAGAAGAGCAGCAGACAGACATAACGACTTTATTGGAAAAGATCGTGTCGCGCTACAAAGATTCGCCGTCCCTCTACGCATGGCAAGTTGAAAATGAATCGTTCTTAAAATTCGGAGCGTGCCCTTGGCAGGATGAGGATTTCTTGAAAAAAGAAGTTGCCTACGTAAAACAGCTTGATCAAAACAAGCACCCGATAATTATCACGGACAGCGGAGAAATTTCTTTATGGTGGAAGTCGGCGCAGATCGGAGATATGGTCGGTTTTACCACTTATCGCCGCGTGTGGCAGGACCAGCTGAAATTTTATTTTTCTTATTGCAATATTTATACCCCGATGTTCTATTACAGGCGTTCGGAATTGGTGAAGGCGATGTTTGATAAAAAAACAATGGGGGTGGAGTTGCAGGCCGAGCCGTGGTGTACCAATTCAATAACAAGCACCACCATTGAAGAACAGCAAAAAACAATGTCTTTGCAATATTTTAAAGATAATATAGAGTTCGCGAAAGCAACGGGAATAGACACGTTTTATCTTTGGGGCGGGGAATGGTGGTATTGGATGAAAACAAAACAAAACCATCCCGAATATTGGGACGAAGCGAAAAAAGTTTTCGCGGAATAATACTAAAAGAAAAATTTATGCTAAGCGTAATAATACCAACCTTAAACGAAGAAAAGAATTTGCCTTCTCTTTTGGCGTCTCTTACCGAGGACAAGCTCGATAATGTGGAAATAATCATTGCCGACGCGGGGTCAAAAGATAAAACCGTTGAGATCGCTAAAAGCTTTGGTTGCAAGGTTACAAAAGGAGGGTTGCCCGCCGTCGGGAGGAACGAGGGAGTGAAGGCTGCTTCGGGCGATGTTTTTTTATTTCTCGATGCCGATTTGAAATTACCAGCGCATTTTCTTAAGAATTCCATAGCTGAATTTGAAAGCAAAAAATTTGGCATTGCTTCGTATAATTTGTATCCGATCAAGGGTAATATCTGGCTCAACCGATTTACCATTTGTCTTTTTTACAATTGGCAGCAGCACTTGCTAAAAAAAGCTTTTCCAATGGGAGCGATGGGTATTATGGTAAAAAAAGATATTTTTAATCAAGTCGGTGGATTTGATTCCACGATCAAGCTTGCGGAAGACGTATATTTCGTGGGTCAAGCCGCCAAGCTTGGGAAATTCGGAATTATCCGCTCCACCGTAATATATATGCCGACAAGGCGCTTTGATAAGGATGGGTATTTTCGCACGGGCTGGAAATATCTCCGATGCGCGATTCAGATGGCTACCAAAGGTCCGGCCCGGGAAGAATGTTTTAATTACAAATTTGATCATTACGACGAAGAAAATAATAAAAAGGGTTAAGTTTTAAAAATATGTATCAATTACCAGAGCTTAATTTGAAACAGATCGAGGGCCCGGATCCGGTGGGCGCCCCAAAGGCTCAAAAGAATAATAATATTTTTGCTGTCGTTCTTTTTATTGTCGGTTTGTTTGCCGGTTTGATCTTTGGTTATTATTTTTATAACGGCGCGATCGGCACTAATATTTTAAGCAAACTGTCGCAGCAGAATCAAACATCAACTGAGCAGTATGTGCCGCAGACCACACAGGAACAAAGAATAATTCAAGTGGTGAAAGATGCTTCTCCGGCGGTAGTCAGCATTATTATCAGCAAGCAAGTGCCTGTGTATCAATATCAGGCGCCCTCCAACCAGTTTGACCCATTCGGGCTGTTCGGTATTCCGCAGAGAACTCAAACCGGCACTCAGTTGCA
>JBAZMG010000029.1:0-11960 GCA_041649895.1 Minisyncoccota bacterium
GGGGCTAGTACAGTTCTACAATGGCAAATGGTATCATCAGCATAACGCTCAAACAGTATTGACGGGTGTTTGATAGTCATCCATTTGTCAAAACCGTAATGTAGAAAAAGGTTTGCCAAAACTGGGCCTATAACCGATCCTTGTGGCACACCTTGGTTCCGAACAGTGCGTTCTCCATCCACTTTCTCATAAGAAACCTTTATCCAGCGTTCAATGTATAGTAGTATCCACTTTTCGTTGATATGCTTACCTACCGCTTTCATAAGCAACCTATGGTCGATTGTGTCGAAGAACTTGCTGATGTCCATATCAAGTACCCACGCATACTTCCAACAACGCTCCTGAGCCTTGGCTATGGCATCATGGGCAGAACGATTGGGTCTGTATCCGTAGGAATCATCATGAAAGTGAGGTTCAATTTTCGGCAGCATCAGAAGTACAGCTGTCATTTGAGCTACCCTGTCTTCAATCGTTGGGATGCCTAATGGCCTTTTCCCCCCATTTGTTTTGGGAATCTCCACAAGCTTTACCGGCTTGGGGAAATAGCTGCCTGAGCTCATTCGGTTCCAGAGCTTGTAAAGATTGGATTTAAGGTTTCCCTCATACTTCTCAATCGATACCCCGTCTATGCCCGCACCGCCACCGTTGGACTTCACCTTCATGAATGCATTATACACGACCTTTTTGTCTATGTCATAAGATTTTGCTCCTTGCATCGATTCCTCCTTAGTTTTAAGTTGTTCAATCCAATTTGCTTAAATACGTCATCCCCTTCACTCCAGTCCCATTACAGAACCTTCTTCATTACTACGGGATGATCCGCCCCAGGTTACAACATCGATACTTTCAGCCTTACGTTGTTCGCTTATGGCTTTTTCTCTTATCATTTGCAACCTGGTTCTCACGTTCCGCCAAAGAGCCTGCATATAATTCCTGTCATCTATACACCGCATACCAAATGGGCGGTAAACAGGTTTCCCCCATTCTTGTCCCAGCAGTACATAACAGCCACTGGTTTTGATATGACTTTATTAACCCTAACGATGCTTCTTCGATGATTCATTCTCATTCAGCTCTTATATACTCATCTTCCAGCTTGTGCTGATTTTTCCGAATCGCTCACCACCCATGTCTTGCCTCAGAAGCGGCATTCGGCGATTTGCAACCTACACCTGTATGCCGGTTGCGGGAGGCCTACTCCCATCTCTTTGACAGTTACGGACACAGCTTTCATATTTTAGCCACTCAATATGTAGCTGCATCCTCGTGACGCACGCATGTAGGGGTTTTCCTGGATCATCTCAATCACTCCGCGATCGTCCAACTTCATAATGTGCTTGATGATGATCACTCCCAGCACAAGCCTGGCATCCTTAGTGGGAGCACCACGGTTGCTTTTGAAGTGCTTGTAATAAAGCCGGGCAAATTCCTCCCAGGGAACTATTTTTGAAAGAACAATCCACCGGTTATGCTCATCTAATTTTGCCTCAAAGGGCATCTTGAACTCTGAAATTGACAGCTGCATGGAACTCTTGTATCGTATCATAAAATGCAAGGATTATGAACCAAATATACTCATTTTCTTGCAGTTATGCAAATTTTTGTCGGCTTATTTTGTTGTAAATCAACGTTTTATTAATTATTCAGCAGCCCCTATTTAAATATTAAAATTTTAACGAACCATTGTTAGTATCCAGTTTAAATTAAATCCTATAAGTGTTATTATATCAATGCCTTATCGAAATTATTCTGTTTTTCGATTAGAAATTTAAATATTTAGTCAACCCTTATAAAACGCGTATTTTTCAACATTCCGGGGAATAGGCTGTAATGCCAGCCATCTTTCCCTTCTTCTGAATAATGAAACCACGATAGCCCATTTTTCGATGATACAAAATAGGACAAAAATGAGCTCCTCTTCTCGTTTTATGATCCAATGACGCAGGTTGTAGCCTGCTGCTGCCATCATCGTATTGATGGCATCCCCACGGGTCCCTTTCAAATAGTTCCGCAGCATTCGGTGATCTTTCTTAAGATGTCCTATGACTGGCTCTATCCCGGCACGTTGTCGGAACTTCCTGCGTGCCTTCTGTTTCAGGTAGTAACTTTGCTTCTCCTTCCCCCGTCCCGGAATCTCTATTTTTGTACTCTCAACATACTTTTGTCCCTGGTATCCTCTGTCTACCAGTGCTACTTTTGGCCTGTGCCCGGTAATCCGTTGTATCTGTTCCAGCTGATCTGCCAGTGTATGTCCGTCATAAGGATTCCCCTCAAAGGCCATGGCTCCTACTACCAATCCATCGGCTGTCTTGGCTATCGATGATTTATTTCCATATTCATATGGTTTTCCTTCTTTGCCCTTGGAGATACATGCTACATCCGGTTCATGCAAACTGTATATCTTGTTCTTGTCATGCCTCTCCTGTGTGATTACAGCACAAAAAAGTAGCAGAAGATCTTTGTAGGGCTCCCGCTGTGCCGCCGTTAGTTTACGTGCCAGATCGTTCACCTGGGCCCGGGCTATGGTACGCATCCTGCGTAATGCTTTCTGTCCCTCTTTCTTCCGCTTGGGATGGTTCATAAAACGCATCTTTAGGCTCAGGGCTTTGAGCTCCCCGGTGTAACTCCTGCGTAATACGATCCCTTCCTGGTCCGCGATCTGCCTGCACTGCCTGATTACTTTTTTGTATAACTTCCCATCTGTGGGATATGTGATGTTTTTCTCCTGTACCGTCGTATCTATAAAAACTTCTTTTACTTTACCCTTTGTTACTTTTCCTTCTTCCTCTATATTCAACCGTATGCTTAAACCCAGCAGTTTTTCCGCTCCTTCTTTCCCTATACGTTTGCGGAAGTGGACAAAGTCTGATGGATCAAACGGATAGCCTTTTTGGAACACTTTCTCTCCCGTAAAATATTGGAAATACGGACTATCTCTCCATTGTGACACCACCCTTTCATCGCTTAGATTATACAGACTCTTGAGCAACAGCAATCCGACCATCTTGCGTACCGGAACCCCGGGACGGCCATTTTCTGAAAAATAACCGGCGAAATCTTGTTCTACACTTTCCCAGTCTATGCGTTGGGTTAACCGGACCAATTCATGATCCATGTCTATGAAGTTGACCAAAGGAGTCTGAAAAAAGTCTAACTGGTGTGTTTGGGGGAGTTTACCAACCATGATTTTTTTGAATTTATTTGCAGGAATTTTAGTCTAAGATACTGATTCCCTGCATATATTCCAAATGTTTTTGGGCTTATTTTTGCTGATTTTCAACGATTTAACTGCTTTTTAAGGGTCGACTATTTAAAATACTTGAATCAGTTGTTTTAAATATATTAAATACCAACGTATTCGTAATCATTAAGACAATGAATAATATTGAACCTGACAGAAATGAAAAAAAAATTTGCGTTGTGGTTTGTAAAACTATCAGCGAGTGTTTTTGCTTGAGTATAATAGTTGTTTGAGCATAAAGTGAAGCATATTTTCATATAAATTTTGTTTATTCTATTGTTTTAATAATTCTGGCGGGTACACCTGCCACAATGGAATTTTCAGGAAAATTTTTAGTAACAACTGAATTTGCACCAATAATGCATCCTTTACCTATAGTTACATTAGGCATTATTGCAACATTTTCTCCAATCCAAACGTTATCAGAGATAACAACCGGGCCTTTTGAGTATAATTGCCTTTTTGCTGGAGCAATACTCAGATCTCTATTATTGATAAATCCATGATGGTGATCAGAAATATATATATTACTAGCAAATAAAACATTGTTCCCGATTTTAATATTGTTTACACATCCTATATGTACATTATTATTCATAGAGACGTTATTACCAATTGATAACACAGGGTGAAATAATTCACCAGCATATCTATCCCAACATTCAATTCTTAACCTATCTCCAGCATTGAAACCTTCACCTATAGACATATATTGCATCCCTTTAAAAAAAGCTGGTTTTCTTATTGAAAAGTTGTTCCCACAATAATTTATTGAAAGGCTAATCCAATAGGAATATATAGTATTAATATTCGATTTAAATTTTTGATAATTAACATAGCTATAAACCAAATTAAAACATCTAATAAAAAATAAAACGATATATTTTACGATTTTTTTCATCTAAACTATTTCTCTTTAATCCTTAAGCTGAATATCATTTAGTAAATTATTGACACTGTCAAATTAGGATAATAATTTTTATACGTATATGAACAAAAAAATTAATATATATGTCAATATTTTATTTACCTATTTGACTATAAAGAAGTTTTATAGCATCTCTTATTCCATTATTTTGGGGATCATTTAGATAAATATCAACTTTTTCTCTGTTTTTATTTTTTGTTTGTAAAATATGCTCTGCGCTATACATAAGCTCTTTACTACTTTCTTTAATAAAAAAACTATTAATTTGAAAATAAATATGATAAAGAACAGATTTGATTTTATTATTACTTATGAATTTTAAGGCAAAATTTCGAAAAGATGATAACATAATAGATTTGTTAAAAATACGGACATATTGGGCATAAACATCAGTGCCAAAGAACCTTGCAACATCTTCTATCTTGTTAAAATATCCAGGTAAGTCAATATTTCTAAAAAGTAAGGCTTTATGTAGGTCATCTAATATTTTAACTATGTCATCATCTTGTATATAATGCTTTCTAAAAAAATGTCTTATTTTAATATATTCTCTAAAAACGAAATAATTGACAGGTGCTGAATAAGGTAAAGAAACGATCCTAAGTACTTTTGAATAATAGTTTCTGTATCTATAATAAGCATATTTTGTTTTTAATGTGCTTGACAACTTTGACCAATCTCTTAAGGATTTATTAGCATTATATCCAACACCAACTTCACTATTTCCACAGATGACAACCGGATAATCGCAATAAGTAATTCTATCCTCCAAAAATAAATTTAACATGCCTGTATAGATATCTTGACTATCTCCATTTTCAAATTTCCCGGTAGATTGAATTATTTTACCTATGTGTTCTCTTCTTATACATGCTGTTAAATACATCATTGGCAAATCAGTAAATGATAAACTACCTAAAACAAAATGTTTAATTAATTGTTTTGTATCATACTCTGTATACCTTGGTTGACTTGATATATTCTTCTCGAAATAAATATGAGCTTGTGGTTTATGCAAAAAATCTGGCCAAAAATACATAGCTAAAGGCCAGGCTACAACATTGTTCTTCGGATATTTTTCTAACGCAAGTTTCAAATTGGAAAGTGCATTGGGCATAATTCCGTCGTCAGCTCCAATTGACAACAAATACTTACCCCTGGAGTTTAGAAACGCAAATTCAAAACTCTTTGATAAGGTAAGGTCATCTGGGGTACGAATATATCTTATTTTATCATTCGTTATTTTGTCAAGAATCCCTTTTACATCAATATTCTTGTGCCATCCATTATCTGATATTAGTATTTCGTAACTTCCTACATAATCTTGTTCTAAGCATGTTTGAATAGTTTCTTGAAGATATTTCAATGAATTTCGTACAGGGATAATAATACTGAAATCACACACTGGATTTCTTTCAAATTCTTTTTTTACATCATAACCCCATAAAAAAGAGAATGTCTTAAAATAGCTACCAATTAAAAGGCAGTCTTTGTGTTGTAAAGGTTGTTCTTCATAATGCCGATAATACATTTCCAGTATTTTACTCATCTCAGTATCTTCATTAATATCCATCAGAAGATTCGATTCACCAAACAATACGATTGGTTGATCAGACAAATTTTGAGAATTAAGTTCATGTAAAATAGCAGAACTACAAGATGGCTCAACACAATTTCCAGATTGTAATGCATTAATAATAATTACATTATATAAATTACCAACATCCTCCAAACCCGGATCATAATTATGATCTACAGTAGGAGTTGTAGCAGACGGAATTATATGATATACTGATTTACCAAGATATGACAAAGCTTTCACCAAGCACTTATCTCTTAATAAATCTTTCTTTTCTTTCGTAATTACACAAAAAATAATATCCTTTTTTTTGTTGAGTTCTATTGAGAAACTTAACGCTTGTGTATATTCAGAAAATTCGTTTTTTACAGCATCAGATAACTTGATTTTATTTCTAATGCTATAAGCATAAAAAACTGCTGCCTCTGTTATCCTTAAAAATTGAATATTATCAACAATTATGTTTTCCAGGGTATTTGAATCCTGTTTAATAACTCGAAGGAAATGTTCATAATAAATATTAAATTCATTTTCTTTTTCTAAGATATATAAGTCTCGTTCATCTTTCCCCAACAAATAAATATTATAGCTTATTTCGTACTTATTTTGCTTAATTCTATTGCCAAAGTATTTTTGAATTTCCTTTATATTACCGAGAGCTATAACGTCTTCTTCATCTATCATCGAATATGGATAATAATCCTTGTATAGGTCATTAGCATCGCTAAAATGTCCCGTCATTATGTAACACGCGGCTTTTAAGTTGATACACTTTCTTATTTGGGTTGTGTTGGGAATTAATTTATTGACTTTTTTTATCGCTCTTTCGTAATGCTTGTTGTCAATCAACTGCTGAATATTTAAAAAAATATTTTTTTCACTCATAAACATAGTGTTCAAAATTGAGAGAAATAATTGAAAATTGACAGAGATTATTGATAGATTTTAATAAGTTCATTTTTGATATCTTCAACTTTTAGCCATTGTGTGTTTGTGTTGGAACTGTATTCAAATCCCTCAGTTACTCTTTTCCCGTTCCTAGAAAAATCCGGTTCAGATTTCCACCAATCAAAATGTGGGTAAATAATATAGTGTTTATCATATTCGTACGTATGCAATGAATCATCTTTTGTAACCATTACCTCATGTAATTTTTCTCCCTCCCTAATGCCAATATTTTTTATTATGCATCCTGGTAGCATGGCTTCAGCTAAATCAGTAATCAAAAAAGAAGGGATCTTGGATATATAGGTTTCTCCACCAGTTGATTCATCAAGTGCTTTAAATACAAGTTCAACACCTTGATCAAGTGTAATCCAGAATCGTGTCATTTTTTCATCAGTAATAGGCAATTCCTTTCCTCCTTTGTCAATTAAATTTTTAAATATCGGTATTATTGATCCGCGACTCCCAGCTACATTTCCATACCTTACAACTGAAAACTTGGTTCCACTAATCTTACTATATGCATTAGCAGAAATAAAAAGTTTATCGGAAACAAGCTTTGTTCCTCCATACAAATTTATTGGATTCACAGCTTTATCAGTAGAAAGAGCAACAACTTTTTTTATTCCTCTGTCAATTGCTGCATCAATCACATTCTGAGCTCCGTGTATATTAGTTTTTATTGCTTCAAAAGGATTGTATTCACAGGTAGGGACCTGTTTCATTGCAGCTGCATGTATTACATAATCTACACGATCAAAAGCCCTCATAAGACGATCTTTATCTCTCACATCACCAATAAAAAAGCGCACTTTTGACATGTCATATATTTTTTCATATTCGGATTTCATTACACTTTGCTTATACTCATCTCTTGAATAAATGATTATACGATGAGGGGTGTATTTATTAAGAATCATTTCAAGAAATTTTTTCCCAAAACTTCCTGTCCCTCCAGTAATTAAAACAGTTTTTCCGTTAAGCATAATTGATATATTAATATTAAAAATTGTTAAAGAGATAGCACTAAACTTTATAATTAATAGTGTACTATTTATGATCTTTGTTAAGATTACTCCATCCAGGCATATTTTCAACCTGATCGTCTTCAGAGACAAAAGGGTATAAGTTTTCTAAATGTGAAGAAGTAAACGTACCATCAGGATTTGCAATGGTCATTGATTTTGGGATCTCGTCAAAATTGATGGATCCGACAACCTCGCAAAGTAACGGCGAATCATCATTCATAGCAACCTTCAAAACCGGATCAATTTTTTGGTTTGTATCAATAAGCATATAGTTTATACCATAAGCAGCAGCAACATCCCTTAATGACGGAAAACATATACCACTTGACTTATTACAACCTGCAAAACGTGACACAAAATTATTTTTTTGCATTGTCATTATTGAAGCATAACCCTCATTTGAAAAAATGAAAATTTTGAGTGGCAAACAATAGGTATTAATCAATGCCAATTCCTGAATGTTATGTTGCAGGCTTCCATCACCTTCAAAAACTATAGTACGTGACTTTTCCCCTGCTATACAACAAGCAATAGCGCTTGGGATACACCATCCCATGGATCCTAGGCCCATGGAAGAAATAAACCGTTGTCCGGATTTAAGTTTATATGCCAAATGTGAAATTCCACAAGTTCTTCCAGAAGAAGATCCGATAAAGATATCAGTAATTCTTGAATAGTCTGATAACTTTTCTGCGAACAAGTATGCATCAACCTTTCCCTCATTATCAACAGGTTGTATTTCTTTATAAAGTGGGTATTTATTTTTAATAAATCTGCAATACTCAAGCCAATTACTTCTTTCTTTAGGGTTGTACTCTTTGCTTTGCTTAATAACCGCATCTATAAAGACACCTGCATCACAGACAATTTTCATTTCAAAGGGAACGGATAATTTATCTATTTCACCTTTGTCAATATCAACAATAATTTTCTTCGCATTCGGTGCAAACCGTTTTTCAGCATAAGCTGTAATTGCCGGATTAAGGCGGGTCCCAATAATCAGCAAGAAATCTGAATTCTGCAGAACATAGTTGGAAAAGCGGGTCGCAGGGATTCCTGGTGATCCCATAAACAGATCCTCATCATCTCCGAATATTCCTTTAGCACGCCATGTCGCCAGTACAGGTATTTGAAGGTCATTACTAATTTTTCTGATCATATCTCCCTTATCCGAAGCTACTACCCCGTGACCGATCAATATAGCCGGCCTATTTGAAGCATTTAGCACCCTGAAAATTTCAGAAATCTCCGATTCTTCAATATTGTAATCCTCTACTAAGTCTTCTTTGACCGGATCAAATGGTATCAGTAAGGATTCATCTATATGAGCGCCTTGTATATCAAGAGGTATATCTATCCATACAGGGCCTCTTCGACCATGGGTTGCCAGATAAACCGCTTTTTCCAGATGGTAACGAATTTTTGACTTATCAAGAACAATTGCAGCATATTTAGTAATTGGAGTAACAATAGGTATAATGGCAATTTCCTGAGCGCCGTATTGCCTTAATCCACGCAATTGTCCCATTTGCTCAATTTTTGTCTGGCCGGATATGAATAGCGCCGGAGAAGAATCAAGCCATGCCCCTGCACACCCTGTTATCGCATTGGTCGCTCCAGGTCCTGTGGTTACCAGACATGCGCCGAGATGCTTAGTATATTGAGCATAGCTGTCTGCGCAAATTCCAGTTGCCTGCTCATTAAGGTTATAAATCATATTTAATCCTTTCTGCTTTGCAGCGCTATCGAGCAGATGCATTATCCCACCACCGGATATCGAAAAAAGATCTTTTATCCCGTTTTCAAAAAGGAATCTGGCAACATAATCAGATACTTTCATTTTCTGTTACTATTTGAAAATAAATTTAATCTCAAATTACTTTATCAATTCAAATAGAAAATAACTGTCTGGGGTTTTTCCAATTTCTTCAAACAATACTTTCGCCATAGAATTTGGTCCGTTTGAAGTAAGTATGACAATTTCATCTGTATGTTTTCGTATTTCCTCTGGTGATTCTGAAACTAATCCCTCAAACATAACTTTACGAAAAGAATCATATACGTGAGATAGTTGCGCCTTTGGACATTTTTGAGAAATGTAATTGACTGTAAGAGTTGACATCTGGGTCAATCCCCATATTGAATAATTATATTCAGTATCTCTATCTGTAAATACTCTATCAACAAATTTCTTTATAGGTTCAAATGCATCAACAATATATTCTTTTCTTTGCCTTTGCTCATAGTACCAACTAAGATCATAAATTGATTTATAACTATTATATGTTTCAATCAATCGTTTTTCAGTGATGCTTAAAAGCCGTTCTTTATGCTCTTCATAACAAACCGGTTCAGGATACCAGTTGATTGTTTTTAAATCATTGAAATCATATATTTTCAGAAGTTTTTCCAACCATCCAAAACGATAGGATATTTTCTTCTTAATAAGAACAACAGGTATGCCCGCTGCCATACAAGGTACAGAACAATGCAATAGACTTGTAATGATTAATTTTCCTTCATTTTTATAACGATCATAATATTGCTGCATCATTGATTTAGGGTCATTAATTCCTTCATGCAGATGAGTAAGAAATTCAGCATTATTTTTCAAGTCTTCGGGAATAAAGTGTACAACTTCGGGATTAACATCAACAATAAACACTTTGTCAAATTTCTTTCCTTCAGTTAATCTTTTAGGAAGAGTTGCTGTTATACAGCCATGAAGATAGGCACTTATGTTATAACTTCGTAGTGTGTTCATGGTTCTTTCATCACGACATCCTATCGGTTCAAATCTATGATAATAATCAACTTCTTCTGATAATAAAGTATCTTTGGCAAGTGTCAGGCCAAGAAAAACAGGGATAATGTGATCAGAAAATCGCCCAGAGATTCCACCTTCAGTATAATCAACCAAAGGCATTGTAACCGGCAATATCACATATTCACCTTGATATGAACCTGTTTCATTTTTATCTATGTACACAATCTCCTCTTTAGGTATACCCATGTTTTCATATATTGTATCAATAGCAATGATTTGCATATTGTCACCTAAATTATTAACTCCTCTAGCATTGAATGTATAATTCGCAAATTTCATATTTACTCCTAATTTTTTAAGTCACGGTCTATAAGTATATTGCAGTGGATTACCTCGTTTAAACCCATTCTTTAATAGTTTAATTAATCCTGCAACTCTAGCAGATATAGGAAATTTTATTTTCTTCTTCCTGAAAGCTTCTAATGTTTCGGAAACATAATGATCTTTTTTGCCTTTGAAAACCAAATATCCTAAATAATAGTCTTTATTCCTGTTAAATTTATCAACATCAAATATATCTCTAAACAAATCCAGCTTTCCAAATAGATATAAATCTATCATTGTTCTTGTGCATTTCGAACATTTACTACAATTTTTCAGAACGCCATTTTCTATATATGGATTACGGCACACATTCAAATAATGTCTGGGTAATTCAAAATTTGATATAAATTCAGTTTTTTCATGTCTTAGAGCTTCACTACCAGTTGAATAAAAAGAAAGGTTATCAGAGCTTAACAAATGCATGTATAGTAGATTATATAGTTCACTGCTATGAGAACATATTTTAAAACTACTATAAGGGTGGCCTGAAGAAAAATAGTAAATTGAAAAGAGTTTTTGTAAAGCAAAAATGTAGGATGTAAACATTGGTGTTATAATAGCTTCATGAGCTATACGATATACTTCCTTTACAATGTTAGATGATATGTTAACAAATACAACACCTAATTCATTACAAATATTTTCTGCTAATTCATGCAATTTTAAAGGTAATTCATCAACTGAAGAAGCTTCGGTCTTATATTCTAAATAAACACCATGTGTAATATTAAATCCAGGAATGTTCTCTCCTTTGTTTTTAAGTAGTGTATAAAAGGAATCAACACCCCCTGAAACACCTGTTGCAACAGCATGTTTAGAATTAATTACTCTGTCATCCAATTCACAATTAATATTGATTGAATTGTAAAATTTCAATTCTTTAGAAATTGTAGGAATTAAAAGAACGACCAATTGATAATAAAGTCTACTAGATAAAGGGGCAAGGCAAGTCATTGTAATAGGATCTTCACAAGTAGAGTGGGACATTGCATAGAGTAAAAGACCAATTACAAATGCATCAGAACGTTCTGTACACAAGTATTCTTCAAATATTCTATCTACTTCGTAATATAAAGTAAATCCCCCCC
>JBAZMG010000030.1:0-11916 GCA_041649895.1 Minisyncoccota bacterium
TGCCCGGGTCTCCCTGTCTGCCACCCCTGCCTCTTAATTGGTTGTCAATTCTCCTGGCCTCGTGCCTTTCCGTTCCGATAATATGCAAACCACCCAAGCTTTTGATCTTTTCTTTTTGTTCGGGTGTCGATGGAGTACCGCCGAGAGCGATATCCACGCCCCTACCGGCCATATTGGTCGCGATCGTAACTGCATCAAGGGCTCCGGCTTGCGCAATGATCGCACCTTCTTCTTCGTGGTGCTTCGCGTTCAAAACTTTGTGCTGTATTCCCTCGCGCGAAAGCAAGGCGCTCAAATATTCATTTTTGTTTATGGAAGTGGTTCCCACCAATATCGGCTGGCCTGTCGCGTTCCTTATCTTTATTTCCTCAACAACCGCTTTGAATTTAGCCGCCTCGGTTTTATAGATCCTGTCCGGCAGATCTTTTCTTACGATCGGTTTGTTTGTAGGCACGACAATCGTGTCCAAATTATAAACTTTATCAAATTCCTCGGCCGAGGTTTCCGCGGTTCCGGTCATTCCGGCAAGCTTTTTATACATCCTGAAATAGTTTTGAAAAGTAATCGACGCCAAAGTGATCGATTCCGCTTGAATTCGTACACCCTCTTTCGCCTCAATCGCCTGGTGCAAACCGCCCGACCAGCGCCTACCGGGCATTAATCGGCCGGTGAATTGGTCTACTATTATTATCTCTCCGTTTTTTACCACATAGTCTTTGTCTACTTTAAAAAGTATCTCCGCCTTCAAGGCTTGTTCCAAGTGGTGCAAATATTGCACACCCCTCTCATCGTAAATATTTCCGGCATTCAAGATCTTTTCTATTTTATCTATTCCCCCTTCGGTCAAAGTCACCGCTCGTAATTTTTCATCGACTTCGTAATCGGTCTCCGCGCTCAATCGCGGGATTATTCTGGCAAATTCAATGTACCACTTTGAACTTTCCACATCCGGAGCGGAAATGATCAAAGGGGTTCTCGCCTCGTCTATCAAAATGGAATCCACCTCGTCCACGATCGCGAAATTAAAATCACGCTGGACCTTGTCGTTCAAGCTATAAACCATATTATCTTTCAGATAATCAAATCCGAATTCGTTGTTCGTGCCATAAGTGATATCCGCGGCGTACGCTTCTTTTCTGGTGCACGGCCTCAAAAAATCCTCAACTACTTTAAATCCGCCCAATTCGTCTCTGAGCTTGTCTTTTTCTTCCGCTTCTTGCTTATACTCGGGATCGTAAATAAAAGACTGCTCGTGGTTCACGCACGCCACACTCAACCCCAAGGCGTTATACACTTGCCCCATCCAAACCGCGTCCCTGCGCGATAAATAATCGTTCACAGTAACCAAATGGCAACCCAGGCCCGTGAGCGCGTTCAAATACAGCGGCAAGGTGGCGGTCAAAGTTTTTCCTTCACCGGTTTTCATTTCCGCCACATTTCCTTGATGCAAAACCATTCCTCCGATAAGTTGGCAGTCGAAATGCCTCTGATTCAAATTTCTTCGAGCCGCCTCTCGCGTCGCGGCAAAAGCTTCGGGCAAGATCGCGTCCAATTCTTCACCCTTTTCCAGGCGCTCTTTGAATTCTTTGGTTTTATCTTTTAGTTGTTCGTTTGAAAGATTCTTGAAACCATCTTCCAAAGAATTTATCTCATCCACGATCGGAGATACTTTTTTCGCGTATCTTTCGTTCGCGTTGCCAAACATTTTATTTAGTATAGACATAGTAGTATTAAAATTAAAGCGATAGGAAAAAATTAATCCCATCGCCCGGTTCAGTAAAATTTTTATTTCACCCTATTCTCTTTCTTTGTTTCTCTCGGCCATTGGCTTTTCTTTGTATTTTTTGAGTTGAATTTCCAATTCTTTTTTGGCGTCAAGAAGAGCCATATCCAATCGCTCTTTTTCCGAAACCGCTCGCACGAGCACGCTTTTCGGCAATTCAACCTGAATTTCGGCGCGATAAATGTCGCCTTTGTTGTGGTGCATTGACGTTCGACTTGCTTCCACCTCCAGCTTGGTGCCCAAATTCTGGGGCATCAGTTTTTCCAAGCTCTTGAGCTTTTCTTCGACGAATTCTCTGGGGCAAGCCTTGATCGTCAGTCCTTTTAATTTGATTGTTATTTCCATAAGCCTATTAATAGATTACCATACCGGAGTTAATAAAACAACCCTCCTTGCGGAGGGTTGTTTTGAGTAAAGACTACTTCTTTTTCTTCTTTGCAGTCTTCTTTTTTGCGGGAGCCTTTTTCTTTGCTACTTTTTTCGTAGCTTTTTTCTTAGCTTTTTTTACAGCCATTTTTTTGTATAGAATTTATGTTTTGTTATCGACCTTTTAATTTATGGGGAAATTTTTAAAGAACTGAATTTTTCCGAATTATTTCTTTAAAAATGATTTGGAAAAATATTTTTTCACCGATTGAATTGAAAAAAATTCTTTGGAGAAATTTTTTCATCGGAAAAAATATTTCTCTACATTCATTTTCCTACAATTAAAATATTTGTCAATATGTTGATAAAATATTTTCATCAAAAATTAATAAAAAAGCAAAATTTTCCGAAAAAAATTAATTTGGAAAATATTTTTCAACAAAAAAAGAGGAAAATATTTTCCACTTCACTATTTTTTCAAAAAATTATTAGATCATTAATAAAAAAATCCGACGCATCGCATCGGACATTAAATAAAGAGTCTCAATTAATGTTCCACATTCGCATCAACCACCCGCTGGTACTCTTTCTTTACTTGTGAGTCCAGCCTGGCATTAAGATCAAAGTACAAATACGCGGGAACCGTGATCGCGAGAACCACGCCCACCGCGCCCACGATTGCTTGCGCCGAAAAATCATTGATCAAAGATGCGACGAATATTGTCAATAGAATACAAGTCGTTGCAAGGCCAATGACTACCGCCTGGGCCGCGACATAATACAGAGCGTATCTGCGCATTAGCTTACTCAGTTTATTTTGAAGAGGATGCCCCACATTCATAATACAACTCCTTATGCATCCAACCTACATCATTATTAAGGATTTTGCAATAACAAAAATCCGCGATCAGCGGATTCAATCTCATTTTAAAATTGTTAAAATAGTAGGTATTTTATTTCCTCTTCCAGTTTTATTTTGTATTTTTTTTCAACTTTTTCTTTGATTATGTTAATCAAGCTGACGACATCCGCGAAACTGGCGGATCCCTTGTTCACAATGAAATTGGCGTGCTCTTCTGATATCACCGCGCCACCTATGCTTTTACCCTTGAGTCCGCAATTGTCTATAAGAAACGCCGCCGGCACTGTTCCTTTCGCGACAAACTGTTCAAGTTCGGGATATTTTTTTATTACCTCCTCGTCAACCGATCCGGAATAATTTTTAAAGACCGATCCCGCGGAAAATCCTTTCGGATGCTTCGCCATCCGCGCACTCAGACGATCTTTCATTTCCTCTTTTATTTTTTCCGCGTCTCCCCTCTTTAATTTTATTCTCGCCGACAAAATAATCAAACTCGCATCCTTTTTAAAAATACTTGTTCTATATCCAAACTCGCAATCCGCCTTGCTGAATTTTTTTTCTTCGCTCTTGCCATTGATTATTTTCATTACTTCCACTTCTTCAACTACGTTTCCCATCTCTTCTCCGTACGCGCCCGCGTTTCCGTTTATCGCTCCACCCACAGTTCCGGGTATCCCTATTGCCCACTCCATTCCGGACAACGCATTGTTTCCCGCCGATTGCGTCAAGAAAAACAACGGCCAGCCGGCATCCGCCTCAACAATAAAACAATCTTTCTCTGTTTCAATCGGAGCGAAATCTTTTTCTTCCGGCATCCCCTTGATGACAATAACCAAACCGGGAAAATTTCCATCGCTGATCAGGGTATTACTCGCTCCCCCAAAGATCAAAAACGGTATTTTTGCCGCGAGCGCGGCATTAATCGCGCCCTTAAATTCGTTTTTGTTCTTCGCGTTGAAAAAATACCTGGCCGTTCCTCCAATCCCAAAGGTGGAATAATTCGCGAGATTAACATTTTCTTCAGCTCGCGGTAAGTATTTTTTAATTTCCGTGTCCATATTAAGAAGCTTATACTGTTTATTGATTTTTTGCAAAATCGGTTTCCAATTCGGCCACTCTTTGCGCGTATTCTTCGCCGCTGACCTGATTATTAACCAATAACCTGTTTAACCCCGTGAGATAGTTCTGCTTGATTTGAGAGGTTGGAATGGCGACACTATATATACGAACTTCATCTATTGAGCCGTTAAAATAGTTACTTGCCCCGATTAATAAAGCCCCTGTTGGAATATTGTCGGTAACCTGATTACAATTACCATAGTATGTCGACGAATTCTTCAAAATCCCATCCAAGTAAACTTGTGGTGGCGCAGCTTTTGATCTGTCGCAAGTACCAACAAAATAATGCCATATATTATCAGTAACGTTTGAGCTGTTATTATATGGCTCCATATACATATATATTGAACCCGCCGAATAAGAACTTTCGGTAATATAAAATAGCGCATTTCTCGTTGACGAATATGGAAAATAAAATGTCCCAACCCAACCAGTTGTTGATGCTGCCCTTCTAATGACTGATTGTATGGCATTACTTACAGAAGTTTTAGCCCAAAAGGAAAAAGTGAAACTATTATAACCAATAGCGACATTATTTCCGCAATTTACATAATCGTCTGTCCCGTCAAAAGTTAAACAGTTTCCCAAAACACAACCCGTTGTCTGAAGTTGTGGAAGATTTTGAGAACCCCCTGCTCCGTAAAGCGTGCAAGTATTCGCACCCCAAGTATCGGGAGTCTGATTTGCGCCCGGAGCTCCGACTTGATCAAACTTCCAATCCGAAATTAAATTATCCATTAGTGCGTTACGTAAAGAACTAGAAAAAGCCTGACCCTTAGCCAGTCTTGCTTTGTCTGTGGCACTATTCATTCCGACAACGATCAAAGCGGAGAGAATGCCAATAATCGCTATTACAACTAATAGCTCAATTAATGTAAACGCAAATTGTTTTTTTATACTTTTATTCATTATCTTGATGTTTGGGGAGTGTGTCCCCAAACATTATTGTTTGGCGTAGTTATTAGATAATTTGGCTAATCGTTTACTGTATTCCTGATTGTTGATTTGATTATTGACCAATAACCTGTTTAACCCTGTGAGATAGTTCTGCTTGATTTGGGAGGTTGGGATGGCAGCATCATATACCCGCACATCATCTATCAAACCAGTATAAAGATATCCTCCCAATCCGATTCTAACGTTTTTAGACGCCTCAAAAGTAAGAGGGCCGATTAATGTATCGGTTGATGGCTGCAATACTCCGTTTACATACATTCTTACCGTGGCACCA
Organism: Minisyncoccota bacterium; assembly: GCA_041649895.1. Classification (GTDB taxonomy): domain Bacteria; phylum Patescibacteriota; class Minisyncoccia; order Minisyncoccales; family Minisyncoccaceae; genus STD1-204. The sequence goes on from JBAZMG010000030.1 coordinate 5,362, forward strand.
TCCCAAACCATCGCGACCATTGAAAATAATGTTGTATTTACTGTATCATTCGATACCGCACTGGCTATTTTTGTTCCGTTTCCAATAAAAATATATGGCTGGTTACTGGCGTTTACTCTTAAATCTATTCCATTATTTGTAGAATAAAGATACCCTTTATTGAAAATTGTCTTTTGCGTTCCTAATGTTCCAATTTTTATCCATGCGCTTAAAGTTAGGGCTGTTGCTGTTTCTATACGAGAGACATCGCCGCAATTAATGTAAAGATTACCTACTCCGTCATATTTTAAACAGGATCCCGATACACAATAAGGGCCGCTCATCCATCCAAAATTATGAGAATCTCCATAACCGGCTGTTGTGTCCGTAAAATTAACAAGAACCCCATTACTTATTGACCAAAAATCATTAGCTGCAGTCCCTGATGCTTCATCAATTTTCCATTGTGATATTCGATTCAATAATAAAGAATTATCCATTGAATGAGAGAACACTTGCGCTTTGGCGATCGTTGCTTTTTGTGTTGTTGAACTCATCCCCACAACAATCAAAGCAGATAAAATTCCGATTATCGCAATAACCACAAGAAGCTCTATTAAAGTAAATGCATTAATTTTAATTCTTTGCATAGGTTTTCGTTAACTCAACTACCCGTTCACCGTATTCTTGATTATTTATTTGATTATTTACCAATAACCTGTTTAGTCCCGTGAAATAATTTTGCTCAATTTGATAAGCGGGTATTGCCTCACCATAAAGCCTCATCTCATCAATGGTTCCTTTATAAAAACTACTAACCACGCCGGCTGAACCACCCAAAAATGTTTTTTTTGCTCCGATTGTTAATTCATAAATAGTTGTAACGGGGTTTGGACTATCGGGAGCAACCGTCCACGCACCACCAATCAAAACAACGCCATTAACGTAAAACTTGATATCGTATGTTAGGTAATTATATGTAAGAGTTAGCTGAGACCAATTATTATTAATAACTACATCCGTAAGAGTGGTATAATAATTATTTACTCCAGTTCCTTCCCAGTAAGTAAACGCTAATGAATTACTCTTACTGACATTGTAATTTCCTTCACTACTGTTTTCATTATTTTTTGAAATAATAACACCCGAACTATTTGATTCCGGCCTTACCCAAGCCTCTATTGTAATTCCACTAGTGATGTCCAGGGTATTACTATCGGAGACTGTTACATAATCTTCCGTTCCATCAAAATATAAACAAGAATTTCTAATGCAATTTGTTCCCGTTCTCCATGTTGGATTTGTACAACCGGCACCGTAGCAAGTCAATGTCCCACTATTGGATCCCCAACTATCCGAAGCTGACAATCCGGAATTTTCGTCAAATTTCCATTCTGATACTAAATTGCCCATCAATGAGTTACGCAATGAATTAGAAAACACTTGCGCCTTGGCAATCGTGGCTTTCTGCGTTGTCGAGCTCATTCCCACAACAATCAAAGCCGACAGTATTCCAATAATCGCTATTACGACTAATAATTCAATTAAGGTAAACGCTTTGATTTTAATCTTTTGCATAGTTTTTCGTTAATTCAACTAACCGTTCCCCATATTCTTGATCATTTATTTGATTATTGACCAATAATCTATTTAATCCCGCGAAGTAGTTTTGTTTAATTTGAGAAGTCGGCATAGCCGCATTATAAAGACGTACTTCGTCAATTAAACCGTCAAAGCGACTTCCAGCTATCGGCGCGACAATAACCGGTCCTGCATTTTCATTGTTCATTGTGCCAATTCCGGAGGCGCTTACGTGTTCATACCCGTTATCATATACTTTAACTATATCCCCATTGTAAGTTCCTACTATATGATACCATTTACCAACAACAATACTTCCGGATTGAACATTTCCAATCTCTCCCGAACCATCAAATTCTATATTACCGGTTGCACCATTCGCCATAAAAAATCTCCAGTAGGATGCGGCGTTTTTGTAAATAATTCCCTGAATTCTTAATTGGTCCGGCTTAATCCAAAATTCAACAGTAAAATTAATATTATTGAACACGGCGTTGTTCACTACAGAAACCTGATCGTCTTGCCCATCAAAATCAAGACAACTATTCGATATGCAACCGCTCGTTATCCATGTTATGGCCGTATTGGGCGCTAATGGACCGGACCATGAAGCAGTAATATTGCCCCATGTATCAGTCGTGTTTCCATCTAAATGAAATTCCGATGTTAAATTCAACATCAAAGAATTGCGAAGAGAATTGGAAAACACTTGCGCTTTGGCGATTGTCGCTTTCTGAGTTGTTGAGCTCATTCCCACAACGATTAAAGCGGACAATATTCCGATTATTGCAATAACAACCAATAGTTCTATTAAAGTAAAAGCATTAATTTTAATTCTTTGCATAATTTGATGTTAATTCTGCAATTCTTTTTTTGTACTCTTGATCATTGATTTGATTATTGACCAATAACCTGTTTAGTCCCCCAAAATAATTTTGCTCAATTTGGGAAGTCGTCATGGCCGAATTATATATACGAACATCATCTATTGAACCGGTAAAAAACGTAGTGCCCACTTTTCCGATCGTCATGTTTGAAATATTAATTGGGGTATTGGTTATGATAGCAACGTGATGCCAAGCGCTTGCTGTAATGGGATTAGTAATTTCCTTTATAGAAAAATCGTCATATCTTGCATTACTCGACGAGTTCTGGCTAAGAGTCAAAACTCTGTAGGGTGTACTTGATGGAGCAATAAAATGAGCAGTTCCTTTTTTCCAAACACTAGTAGAATTACTCCAACTTTTTATTGTCACATAACCACTGCCCGCGATCGTGAATCCGCCAGTACCACCGATTGAACGTATCCAACCTGAGACACGATAAAGTTTTCCTTGAGTTAACACCGGGCCCGGTATAGAAGATACCCAAGTTTGTACATCACCAATAATATTAAGAGAATACTGTCCTGCTCCGCCAGTTCGTTCATCTGCCACACTTGAAGTTAAATAGGTTGACCATCCGGTCGGCGGATTGCCGGTTTCCATATTACCATTAGTTACAGCATCCGACCCCAGAGCTTCCACTATTCCGTCCACATAGGTTATGGCACTCGAAGGAACGGTTCCTGATAAATAACCGTTACTATCTACGTATGCCGAATTGCCTAAATTTATAACTGTTTCATTTATGCTGTTAGGTTTTATCCAATAAGAAATTGTCTGCACATTTGCAATGGTTCCGGTATAATCCACAGAATCATTTCCATCAAAAGCTAAACATTTTCCTGAAATACAATCAGAACCTTCAACGGCTCCAACAATCAAACCGTTATTACTACCCCAAGAATCATTAGCAGTACCGTCAAATTTCCACTCAGAAATCAGACTATCCATCAAAGAGTTTTTTAAGGAATTAGCGAACACCTGTGATTTGGCAATTCTAGCACTATTAGTCGCGCTGCTCATCCCCACAACGATTAAAGCGGACAATATTCCGATTATTGCAATAACAACCAATAGTTCTATTAAAGTGAAAGCATTAATTTTAATTCTTTGCATAGGTTTTCGTTAACTCAACTACTCGTTCGCTGTATTCTTGATCATTTATTTGATTATTGGCCAATAGTTTGTTAATGCCAGCAAAGTAATCTTGCTGAATTTGAACTATCGTTATTGCTATATTAAATATCCGGACATCATCAATTGAACCGTTAAAATAGTAAAAAGTGCTTCCACTCCCGATATATAAAGTTCCCGCTGGTATGTCGTCTGTTAATAAATCACAAGTCCCGTTACTGATTCCATTTACTAAAACTCCATCAAGATAAACGTCTGGGGCCCTATGTTGAGACCTATCACAAGTACCCACCAAAAAATGCCATTTACCATCTACTGTGTTTAAATTACTATTGGTTGGGCTTATATACCTATAAATACTTCCGGCTGAATAAGTACCCGATGTTATCTCAAACAAACCATTTAATGATTCCCCAGCCGGAACCTTAAAATAACCCGACCAACCAGTTACGGATGCTGTCCTACGAATAACTGATTGCATAGCGTTGTTTATAGAAGTTTTACCCCAAAAAGAAAAAGTAAAACTATTCGAACCAATAAGAACTCCTGTTCCGCAACTCAGATAATCCGATGAACCGTTAAACTGTAAACAGGAACTATTTACGCAATTCGAACCGGTTTTAACCTTCGGCGAGCCATTTATTGAACAGTTGTTACCTCCACTCCAAGTATCCTGGGTATACGCAGTCGTAGCACTATCTCCGTCATTAAGACCCGAACCATCAAACTTCCATTCAGATACTAAGTTACCCATTAACGAATTACGTAAAGAATTTGAAAACACCTGTGCTTTGGCGATCGTCGCTTTTTGTGTTGTTGAACTCATCCCCACAACAATCAAAGCCGATAATATTCCTATTATCGCGATAACAATAAGTAGTTCTATTAAAGTAAAAGCATTAATTTTAATTCTTTGCATAATTTGATGTTAATTCTGCAATTCTTTTTTTGTACTCTTGATCATTGATTTGATTATTGACTAACAATCTGTTCAATCCTGTAAAATAGTTTTGCTGAACTTGAGAGGTTGGCATGGCGGCATTAAATGTGCGGACATCGTCAACTATTCCAAAAAATGTTAAAGAAGAAGGAAGACCAATAGAAGAAAAATCATTGACTGTGTGTACGCCTACTTGTTGATTTAAATTTTTAGCAACCCCATTTACATAAAGAACTGCATCAGTATTATTTGTTTTATCCGAAAAAACTAACGCTAAATGATACCAACCAACAGTTGCAATTCCGGCACTAAAAAAATCGCTGGTTCCACCTAAATATAAATAATTATTGGAATTATGTTGATATAGATTATTAAAATTGTATATTTTATTTCCTTTTGCTGTTGCCATTTGGGAGAAATAAAACCATCCTGCCTGTGTTCTTGAATTCGTACTTATGGAAGACGAAAATAATAAATAATCATCCGATCCATCGAGTTTCAAACACGTCCCCGATATGCAATTGGAGCTACTCATCCATCCGGAAGTGTGAGTATCCCCGTATCCGGCAGTTGTATCTGCAAAGCTAGTGAGTGTTCCTGTATTGCCTCCACTCCATGAGTCGGTTGCCGTTGTTCCGGAACCATTATCAAGTTTCCATTCGGAGATTAAATCATTCATCAAAGAATTACGTAGAGAGTTGGAAAACACCTGCGCCTTTGCAATCGTTGCTTTCTGAACTGTTGAGCTCATTCCGACAACAATCAAAGCGGAGAGAATACCAATAATCGCTATTACCACCAATAGCTCGATCAATGTAAACGCTGCTTTTTTAAATCTTTTCATTCTTTATTCTTTACCCCCATCTTTTTTTAAAAGGTGGGGGTGAATTCTTATTTTATTTCTTCAAAGTCTCTATTTCCGCCGTCAATTCAGTTAACCCCGGATTTAACGAGAGCGCTTGCTCATAATTCTTAATCGCGTTTTCTTTATCTCCTTTTTTCTCATAGATCCTGCCTTCGGCAAAATAAATCTCGTAATTATTCGGCGCCAACTTTTTCGCCATTTCGTAAGCGTCTATCGCGGCTTTAGTTTTATCGTCTATTAAAAAGCTTGTATTCTCATAGATCAGCCCGAGGTTTGCCCAGGTCTTAAAGTTTTGCGGCTCGCGGGCAGTTGCTATTTTCGCTAATGATTCCGCTTGCGAAGCCAAATTTCTCGCTTCGTTTTCGTTCGCGGTTTTCGCTTCACTCGTTTGCCCCGCGCTTGAACTTTCTTCAAACGCTTTACTTGCTTTGATTATATACAATTGCGAAAGCCCGACATAGTAATCGCTATTGGGAAAAATATCCACCGCCATATCCGCGAGTTTTATCGGATAATCCAAATCCTCCTTTTTATAACTGTTCTGGTTAAGCGTGTTATACGCCTTGAACGACCTTTGATACAAAGCCTCGGCAATATATTGGCTCTTAAACATAAATGCTCCGAAGATAATAATCAGCGCAACAAGCGCTAAAATAATCGTGGCCGTTAATGGTTTTTTATCTTTTGATTTGATGTCCGCGTTAATCTCAAATTCCGTTTCTTTATTATTTAACATTCCCGCCCACAAACCAAGGATCAAAAATGAAACCGCGAGCGGAACAATAGTAAGCCTGTAAAAAAACAATGTCGCGAACAAAGAAAAACCAATAGGAAAAAGAATGCTTTTCAGTTCATCTTCATCGGACGCTTTTTTTGTTCGATGGTCAACATCCGCGAGTAAAAACAAAAATCCTTTAATTATGAAAAACAGCCAAGCCGCGAGTAAGAACAAAACAGCGATAACGCCCACAGAAGAAGCGATCGTGATGATTCCCATCGGTCCTTGCGTGTAAACCACATCAGTTACGCCAAGAGCTCGGTCTTTATGGAGCGAATACTCGTAGAGAAAGGTTGCCGGCCCGGAACCGAGAAATATATTCTTTGTTGATTCGGCAAGCGTCTTTTGCGATATATCCATCCCCAATCTATAAGGCAGAGGTTCTTCGCAAAAG
>JBAZMG010000031.1:0-11660 GCA_041649895.1 Minisyncoccota bacterium
CATTGAAAACAAAACCGATGTGACTAAGGAGATTATCAGGCTTTCTCTCGTAAAGAGTTTGCTGACCTTATCGATACTGATCAAGACCGTGCCCGCGAGCAAAAGAGCAAAAGCGATCATTTCGCGCGCGCCCAATATTTGCGGTCCCCAAAAAAGCCAGGTTAAAGCAAAGATAAAAATCGGTTGGCTCGCGCCGATAGCGGGAATCACCCGGGAAGCGTCGAACTTCTCCAGGGCACTGAACATTCCGTATAGGCCGAAAATATAAATAATCCCGTCCAGAATCACCCACATAAACCCAATGGTGCTAGGTATGCCGAAATCCTGGCCGAACAAAGGTAAAAACGGTATTAAAAAAATTGCCAAAACATTGAAAACACCCACATAAAAAGTATAGACTCTCGGTTTTGGAGATTTTATTAAAACTATTTTGTCCGCCAATGAGGCCAGGGCGAAAAAGAGATAACTCGCGATCGCGATCAGGAGCCAACCGTACTGTTGCAGTATTTGCGCCATTAATTTGATATTATTTTTTTAATATTAAAAACACCCAATTGCCTGCCCTCAACAAATCCCTCCGCGGCCATTTCCGCCAAGTGTCCTGATTTTAACCAATCAAATACCCATTCGCAGGCGCAGTTTATATTTTTCTGTTCCGCGCCGAAGCCGTGCATCAGGATCCATTCTTTATTAAAATCTTCCTGTGATCCGATCGTGGGAGACATAATTATGGGAATGCCCAGGGCCGCGTAAAAAGACAATTCGGAAGGCTTTGTCCAAAGTATATCCGCCTTGCTTAATGTTTCGTTAAAGCTATCAAAATAATCGGAAAAATTATCCGCAAAGACAACTTCCACATTTTTGAATTTGTTCATCCCAAGCTTCTCGATCTCAAAGTCAAAATAATTTTTGATCTTCCGGTTTGTTCCCGCCACAAGCACTATTTTCATTTCCCGCGCCGCGATCTTTTGTTTGAACTGAGCCAATAAGCTGACTCCATATTCTTTTTGCGCCCCGGCACCGCCCACGGCGAACATAATGGTTAAAACATGGTCAGCGACCGAAGGAATCTCTCCCAATTTTTCTTTGACCAATGATCCGTATTTTTTTTGATAAGTTTTTTGCGGATCCAAATTGACAAGCCTGTTTCTGATATCGTATTTTAAGAGCGACATATTTTCTTTGCCAACGCACGCAAGCGGCAACGGATATCCGGTTAAAAAAATATTTTCTTTTTTGATTCCGTAAAGCCGCAATCTCTCAACCACTCTCTCGTTCGGAGCGAAATACTTGATTCGCGAAGTTTCCGGGATCAGTGGCGCCCAACTGCGGGAAATGTCCGCGTCGCAAACCACGCAATAGATATCACCCGGATAACGAAACTGCTCCGCCATAAAAGCGGGTGTAAAAAAAGTGGAAATTATGGGCAATGCTTTTTCCCCCTGTTTCGGCCATAATTTTTTTATCAAATGCTCCCCCCAGCCATTGGTAATAAGGCTATAAACGTTCTTTCCGATAAAATTGGTTTCCGAAAGATTGCGCCTCGGATAAAATTCAAGAATTCTCTGGGTCTTATCGTAAATGGAAAAAAGAAAATCACCCACAAGCGGTACTTTTTTAAACCTGGAGATAAATTCGTAAAAATATCTGGAGTTCGCCCAGATCAATCTGTCTTTCTCGGGAATTCCCTCGTAATTGTTGGCGTTGATTATTTTATTGTTTATCGCCAACTCTCTCAGGGCATAAGCGGTACGCTGATGCCCATAGCCCATATTAATTGAAATGACCCAAGCTTTTCCTTCCATAATATTTATTATAATGCATTAAAGAAAAAAATCAAAATTTACCCCCATCTTTTGGAAAAAGGTGGGGGTTTATCCCCAAAAAATTTCTAAATAATCTTCCCTTTGTTTGCGCCACAAAACAAAAAACACAAGTAAATAGAAAACTACTATAAATCCAATCCAAATTTCCACATTCAAAACCGCGAAAGGAATATTTGCCGACCAACGCACGATCAGAATCAAATATTTAATGAGGAGGGAACAAAAGATTGATAAAAACCATCCAAACAACGGAATTAAGAGCCCGATCAATGGAAAAACAATTCCCAGAACCATTAAGGCCGGCAAAACGGGTATTACCAAAATATTACTGATCAAAGAAATAATGGAAACATAGCCAAAGCTTTGAATAAGCACGGGCAAGGTCAAAAGCTGGGCTGATAATGTGGCCGCGATAATTTCTCGGAAATACTTTAAGCGATTATGGAATACTTTTGAAAGCCAATCGTTGATCATTGGGCCCGCAAAGATCATTCCGGCCACGGCCAAAAAAGAAAGCTCGAACCCGAGGTCGTATCTTAACGCCAGCGGGTTTTGCAAAAGAATAAAAAATCCGGCTAAAACCAGGGATCGCTCCGCGTAAGCGGCTCGATCGATAATTTGCCCGAAAAGCAATAATCCTCCCATAATGCCGGAGCGGACAGCCGAAGCCGGAGAACCGGCCAAAACAACGTAAACAATTATTAAAAACAAAGAGGCTGTGGCGGCTTGCTTTTTCCAAAATCCCAGCGCCAAAAATATTTGAAAAATGAAAGCGGAAAACAAGACAATATGCATTCCGGAAATGGCAATGGCGTGGCTAAGCCCGCTTTTGGACAATTCCAGTTTTAGATTGTCCGCTATAACCGCGTTATCCCCCAGGATCATTGCCTGCAATATTGTTTCTTCTTTTATCGCCAAATTCTTTTGCATTTCAACCCTGACCATTTCTTTAAATAAAATGATCTTGTTGTAGATCAAACCGAAAATATTATTAAAATTATTTTGGCTGATTATTTTAATCTCAGGGTACGCCATCATCGCGGAAATGCCGTCCTTCGCGAGAAAACTACGATAATCAAAACCTTCAATCTCTTCCGGCAAGGCCAATTTTCCTTTGAGTTCCACCTCATCTCCGTAATTCACGACAGCATATTGATCAGCGTACACGATTATCTTCCCGAGTTCTTTTTTATTTTCATTTTTAAGGCGCTCCCCGTTTTCTTTAATGATCTCTCGCGCCGAAATAATAAATCTCGCGTTCTTGTATCCGATTTGCGGTTCCCGCGCGATCCGTCCCAAGACAACAACCTCGCCGCAATTTTCCGTAATAATGTTATCGGTTCTTTTGGAATAACTACTGTGAAAAAACCAGGCTCCGGCAATAAGAGACAACAAACAAAAACCAACAAACACAGCCGATCTGTTCTTCCAAAAAATACCGATAAGCCCGATGCCACAAACCAAACCGATTAGAACCAACGACATTGATAATTCAAGAATAAAAAAAGAAGCAATAAAAATGCCTCCCGCGAAAGCCAAACATAAAATTAAAAATATATCCGATCTCCCCATTTTAAATAAGTTTTCGGCGGCTGGCGAATCTTTTAATTAATATCAAGCCCGCGATAAACCCGCCAATATGAGCCGAATAAGCCACCATATCCGCCTGGTTGGAATACAAAGAAAAGAATTGCAACAAGAACCACACGATAATAAAAATAACGGCCGGAATTGAGATGAGCGTCCAAATTATAATTAATGGAACGATTGACTTGATCTTATTGCCCGGAAACAAGATCAGATAACCTCCCAATACTCCGGAAATGGCGCCGGAAGCTCCGATAACGGGAATATCGGCCGAGCTGGTGAAAAACGCGTAAGAAAGCGCGGCTATAACTCCGCAAACCAAATAAAATATTAAAAACCTGATACCCCCGAGCCTTGACTCAAGATTCTCGCCAAAAACCCACAAAAACAGCATATTGCCAAGGATATGCAACAGATTGAAGTGCAGAAACATCGCGGTAAAAATAGTGTAAATTCGGCCATCCCAAATATCGGACGGCTTAAACCCGAAAAGGGAAACATAAGTATCCAAATTTTGAAATGTGTAAAAAAAGAAAAAGACATTCGCCAAAACCAGCCCTATCGTTATATAAGGAATCTTACCGCGTATTCTGTTTTCATCGTATAGGGGGATCATAATATAGAATTAAGAATCAGGAATAAAGAATTAAGAATAACTTTTAAAATAATAATTGCGCAAATACAGTGGGCGTTTTATATTATGTCATTCGGACACATCCGCAGAGAAATTATCAGCAGAGAATTTATCGAGGCCGAGCGCGGCTACCGACGGCTGGTCGGTAGCCGACGCGTTGAACGAATGACATAATATAAAAAAGCCCATAGAGAACTATCGGATTTTGAAAATTTTAAATAACGGAGCGATCTCTTTTTCCACTTCTTCCAAGGTTTTATCGTCGTATGGTTTTGAATCAACGAACGCGGGGTCAATCGTCCCCTTCTCTCCCCTGAATCGCTGAAGAAAATACCTTTTAGCCGGACCAATCTCTTTTGCCATTTGTATTAGATCTTCTTTTGAGTGAAGGCGCGGCACAATCGTGGTTCTGAATTCATAATCAACGCCGGAATCTTTAATAATGCCGATCGATCGCTTTATTTTATCCAAATCAAAATCAATTCCAATAGCGGCGGCATATTTTTCCTTTTCGAGCGGAGCTTTGATGTCCATCGCGATGTAATCCACAAGCTTGCGATCTATCAGATCTTTTATCATTTCCGGGTTGGAACCGTTCGTATCCAATTTTATCAAGAATCTTTTGTCTTTTATTTTTCGCAAAAACTCGGGCAGGTCGGGATTGATTGTGGGCTCTCCCCCGCAGACCACACAACCCGCGAGCAATTCTTTTTTCCCTTCCAAAAAATCAAAAAAATATTCGGGATCGATCTTAGGCTGATTTTCGATCATTTGGGGCAATACCAATTCTTGTGAATAACAAAACGGGCAGCGAAAACAGCAGCCCGAAAGAAAAACCGTGCAAGCCAATTTGCCCGGATAATCGACCAAAGTCACTTTTTGCAAGCCACCGATGATAATGCCCATAAAATTTAAAGGGTGCGACATTTCGCACCCCCGATTTTATCCTTATTTTATATATCTTTTATATCAAATTCTTTCCTGTCCTTGAATTCTTGCTGCTTTCCCTCGTTCCATTGCGATATGGGTCGGAGATATCCGACTACCCGAGAATACACTTCCGTGTTTTGGTAATTTTTCAAACTTTTGTCTTTACCGAAACAAGCATTGCATTTAAAGATCGCCATATCCGTTTCGTCCGGAAGCAGATATTTCAGCAATTGCCCGTTTTCGATTTCGTTCGCGGCATTGATCGTTATTTCACATCCGCAATCGTGGCAAAAAAATTTATCTGGAGTCATAATTGTTTCCTATTTTAGATTTTGCTTAATTTTTCGTTTCAACGGAAAACGACTTGATCTTGAATTCTTTCCTGTCCTTAAATTCCTGCTGTTTTCCTTCGTTCCATTGCGACACGGGGCGAAGATAGCCCACAACCCGGGAATACACCTCGCAAGGCTGTTCGATCGCGCATTTGGGACAAGTAAAATGCTTGCCCGCGATATATCCGTGCGTCGGACAAATGGAAAATGTCGGAGTAATCGTGATATACGGCAAGCGATTTTTCTCAAAAACCTTTTTAACCAAATTCTTCACCGTTTCAATGTCAGAGATCTCCTCCCCCACAAACAAGTGTTCAACCGTGCCTCCGGTGTATTTGCATTGCAGATCGTCTTGCAGTTTCAATTCCTCGAAAACATCATCAGTGAAGTTGACCGGCAGTTGGGTGGAATTGGTGTAATAGGGGACTTTTTTCGTTCCTCCGGTGATGATATCGGGATAAGCTTTTCTGTCCTTTTGCGCCAAGCGATACGCGGTTGATTCCGCGGGCGTGGCTTCCAAATTATAGATACTATTGGTTTCGGTTTGGTAGTTCACAAGTTTATTCCGCATAAAATCCATAATCTCCAACGCCAGAGTCTTTCCTTTTCTCGTTCCCACGGTCTCACCCATAAAATTAAGCAGGAGTTCGTTCATTCCAACCAAACCGATTGTTGAGAAATGATTCGCGAAATATTGCCCCTTGGCTTTTTTAACACTTTCCAAATAATACTTTGAATATGGGTAAAGGCCCTTGCTCGTGAAGTCTTCAATGGTCTTTCTTTTTATTTCCAAACTCTCTTTGGCAATGTCCATAATCTTGCCCAATCTTTCAAATAATTCTTTTTTTGTCTTTGATAAATAACCGATCCTCGGCAAATTAATGGTAACAACTCCGATACTGCCCGTTAAAGAACCGGAGCCGAACAACCCGCCACCACCACGATTGCTTAACTCCGACAGATCAAGCCTCAGACGGCAACACATTGAACGCACGTCTTCCGGTTTCATATCGGAATTCAAATAATTAGCGAAATAATTGATTCCGTATTTTGCCGACGCCTCAAACAGCGAATCAAGCGCCGGGTCTTCCCAGGGGAAATCTTTGGTAATATTGATCGTGGGTATGGGAAACGAAAACGGCCGGCCGCTTCTGTCCCCTTTTATCATTGACGTGTAAAAAGCCTTAACAAGCATTTTCATTTCTTCTTCAAACTCGCTGTAATTTTGTTTCTGCGGCTCGCCCGCGATTATAACCGGCTGATTGGCGAAAACCGGTGAAGGTTTCAAATCAAGAGTAATGTTTGTGAAAGGACATTGGAATCCGACACGCGTCGGCACGGCCATATTGTACAAAAATTCCTGGATTGCCTGCTCCACCTGGGCGTAACTCAAATTGTCGTAACGGATGAATGGAGCCAAAAGCGTGTCGAAATTGGAGAACGAAACCGCTCCGGCCGCTTCGCCTTGAAGAGTGTACATAAAGTTTACGATCTGCCCTAAAGCGGACCTGAAGTGTTTTGGAGGCGAGGACTCCACCTTGCCCATTACTCCTCCAAACCCGCGCAAAAGCAAATCGTACAGATCCCAGCCCACACAATAACAAGACAACGTATCCAGATTGTGGATATGAATATCTCCGGATTCATTCGCTTCCCGAACTTCTTTCGGGTAAACCTTATTCAGCCAATATTTCTTCACAATGTAAGAAACGCCGTAGTGATTGAGTCCCTGCAAGGAAAAAGTCATATTGGAATTTTCCTGAACCTCCCAATCCATCTTTTCCAAATAATCATCAACTCTGTCCACCGCCTCTTCAGTGATCGACTGAGCTTCCCTAATCTTTCTCCTTTGTTCTCTGTAGAGAATAAAGGCTTTTGCCGGCTCAACCTCGCCCTCAAGGATCATCACCTCTTCGATAATATCTTGTATTTGCTCCACGTGGGGCATCTCGCCCTGCTTGAATCTCCTGTTCAAAATATCAACCACCTTATTGCTGATCTTTTTCGTTTTCTCGCCATTTCCCTTCTTTGTGGCGGTGATTGCCTTAAAAACGGCGTTAAAGATCTTTTCCGGATTAAAATCAACTATCTCTCCGTTTCTTTTTTTGACTTTTAGGATTGTGTTTGTCATACTCGGTTATTTCGCTCTTATCCTCAGAAGGTACTGTCCGGAGACAAGACTAAAGAAGATGGCTTTATTATGTTAATTATTAAATTTAAAATTTATCCTTCCGAACCCGTGGCGATGATTGTGATTCGGAGCTCGTCTTTCTTCAAGGAATTATCGAAGCAGGCTCCGAAAATTATCTTTGCTCCCGGAGAAACTTTTTTTCTGATCATCTCCGCTATTTTTTTTACTTCCGACAAATAAAGATTATCTTTGCCGGAGGAAACATTGAACAATATCCCGCTCGTTTTCTCCAAAGAAAAACTGTTTATCGGCGAATATATCGCCTTATCGATCGCTTTTACGATTCGGTCTTTTCCCTCCGCCCGGCCGATCCCGAAATAAGCGGCTCCTCCTTTTTTCAATACTTCTTTTATGTCCGCGAAATCCAAATTAAGTATTCCCGGATTTAAAATGACATTGCTTATGCTTTCCACCGCTTCTCTTAACAGTTCGTCACACTTGGCGAACGCTTCTTCCACCGACGATTTCGGCGGGACAAGCTCTATCAGTTTGTCGTTCGGGATTATCACGATCGTATCAATTGATCTTTTAAGCTCTTCCAAACTGTTCAAGGCTATCTTTCTCCTTTTCTTTCCTTCGAAAGAAAACGGCAAAGTGACCACCCCGATCGTTAAAATATTGTTTTGCTTCGCCACTTCCGCGATCACGGGCATTGCCCCTGATCCGGTTCCACCGCCGAGTCCGGCTGTCAAAAATATAATATCCGCTCCGCTCACAAGCTCTTCTATTTCTTTTAAGTTTTCTTTGGCTGAAAGCATTCCTATTTCCGGCTTCATCCCCGCGCCCAATCCGTTCGTGATCTTCTCTCCGATCCTTAATTTGATGTGGGCGTTCTTCCGTTTCAAGTCCTGGGCATCGGTATTTACACTCGCCAATTCAACATTCTTGATATCCACCTCAACCAATCGGGAAATGGTATTACACCCCGCTCCACCTACTCCGATAACTTTTATTTTTGTTGAATTCATATTTTATTGCCCTTAAGGAATCAAATTCTTAAAAAAATTACCGATCTTGCCGAAAAATTTCGATCCCGTTCCGCTTTCACTTCTGCCTTCGTTTTGATTCGCCTCATCGTCCGTACTATCCGTTACCAGTCCGCACACGGTCGCGAGAGACGAATCTCTGATTTGTTCCCCGAAACCTTTCGGGTATCCGACGCGACACGGCAAATTAAATTCTTTCTTTGCCAACTCCACGATTCCCGGAAGCTTCGCTCCCCCGCCGGTCAAGACAACTCCACCGGGGAGCATTCCTTGCTTCGCCACTTTTTTAATTTCCTCCCTGACAAGTTCGAATATTTCTCCGACTCGCGCGTCTATTATTTTGCGCAAATCCTTTTCCGAAAATACAAGCACGTTCTTTTTTTCTTTTTTCATTTTTCCTTTCGGTTTCGTTTCTTTTGAACCGTTAAGATCAAAATCGATTTTCGTCCCCCCTTCTTCAGGATCGGAACCGAGATTGACCTCTATCTTTTTCGCGCTCGGCTTGATCTCAAGACCCGAACAACAACCATATTCTTTTTTTATTTTCTCGGCGATCTCTATCTCGGTCTTAAATCCGATGGCGATATCATTCGTGATATTTCCGGAGCCTATCGGAAACACGGCTAAATTCAAAATTCTTCCTTCTTCGAAAATAATCACGCTTGAAGTGCCGGACCCGATATTAACCAGTGCCACGCCCAATTCTTTTTGCGCGGGTGTAAGTACCGCTCTCGCGTCCGCCAAGGGCGATGGAACGATCCCGTCCAGATCCAAATCTATTCCAGCGCCGGAAGCCGCCTCGATCAAATTATCGATATCCGATGAAAAAGCGGATAATAAAAACGCTTCCAGTTCAAGCCTGGTACCATGCAGATTCAAGGGATCTTTTATCTCCTTCTCTCCATCAAGCATCCATTCGCGGGGAAAAACTTCCAATATCTCTTTGTTTGTGGACTGCAAATTCATCGCTTTTGTGGCCTGAAAAATGCGATCCACATCTTCTTGAGAAACTTTTTGGTCGGCTCGTCCGACCAGAATAAGTCCTCGGCTGGGAATAAGCTGCAATTTGTTTCCGTTTATGTTAAAAAATATTTCAACATCTCGCGAGCGCTCGCGATGCATTTGTTCCGCTCTTTGCGAGAGCTCTTGCAACTTTTTCGCAACCTCGGAAATATTTTTGATCCGCCCTTTCTGTACTCCGAAAGATTCGATTCTGTCTAAAAAAAGAACATCCAAAACTTTTCCGGTCTCAACGTCTTTTTTTACGGCTAAAATTTTGATGGTGTCCGTCCCAACATCAATTCCCGTAACAATTTGCGTTTTAGCCATTTATTTTTTATCCCTTCTTTTTCAAAAAGTCGGGGGTAATTACTTTTATTAATATTATTTCGCGCCAAAGTTTACAAATTAGAACGCCGACAAGAAATCCTCCTGCTTTTTAAGCATTTTTTTCGCCTCCGCCGCTCCCCTCTCGTGATCATATCCGAGAAGATGCAATAGGGCGTGCACCAAGGCTCTTGCCAATTCTTTTTTAAAAGGCTCTTTGCTCTTATCCGCGTTCTTTTCGATCACCGCGGGGCAAATAACGATCTCGGGAAACAAAAAATCTTTTTCAATTCCTTTTTTGCCGCGCGATCTCCGGACGAAATCGCTTATCATTCCAAAAGAAAGAACATCTGTCGGACTATTCTTTCCTCTGTAAACTCTGTTAAGCTTTTTTATCTCTTCCGGATTAACCAAAGCAATCGATAGCTCTTGTTTTGCTTTGATTTTTTCTTTAGCTAAAAATTTTTTAGCCGTTTTTTTTAAAAAATCTTCGTCAATTCTTTTGTATCCATCCGCCAGATTGTTGACTTCTATCATTTTAATACTATTTTACTAAATATATTTTTTTTAGACAAGTTTACAAAAAGGGTCAAAAGATTTATAGCTTGAAAGTCTGTTTCCGCCCCGATTTCTAGACTCATTTTACCCTATTTTTGCCGAAAACACAAAAATTAAAAAATCGCCACTCCTCTCCGGCTCTTGGTGGAGAAGAATGGCGACTTCAAGTCTCTATTTTCTTATTTTTTTTCCAATTCCTGTTTAACGATCTGGCTTACCAGGTAGCCATCGGCACGTCCCTTTGTTTTCGGGGAAACTTCTTTCATTACAATTCCCAAATTTCCGGCCCCCTCCGCGTTCGTTTTCGCGATTGCTTCTTTTACTATTTGCCTGATCTCGTCTTCAGTCAAATCTTCCGGTAAATATTTTTTTAAGAGATCCAATTCTTTTTTTTCTTGGTCAGCGAGATCCTGGCGAGCGCCTTTTTCAAAACTCGCGATACTGTCTTTTCTTTTTTTTGCTTCCGAAGAAATGACTTCCATTACTTCTTCATCCGTCAAGCGCTCTTTCGCGTCCAATTCCAACGAAGAAAGCGCGGGGTTTAAAGCGGCGACGTATAATCTTTTATCTTTTTCTTTGTTTACGATCGCAGCCAAAAGCATCCTTAAGGTGGAAAGCCTCACTTCGTCTCTTTCTTTTTGAGCAGAAATTAAATCTTTTTTAATTTCTTCAACCAACATAATATTATTTTATCCTTTTCCTAATTTTTTCAATTTTTGAAACTCTTTTTTCTTTTCAACCCTGATCAAAGCGGCCCTCTGTTTCAAGTTCCTGCTTTTCGGCCTCTCGGAAAATCTTCTTTTTCTCGCTTCAACCAAAATGCCGCTTTTTTGCACGGCCTTGGTGAAACGATAGACCAAAGATTGTGAAGTTTCTTTCTGTTGTTTTTGAACTTTCATACTCTTATTGATCTTCTTTTAATCTTTTTTTTATTTCTTTTATTATTTCGTCTTGTTGCACTTCCAACTGCTTACCTGTTTCCATATTTCTGATGATCGCCATATTTTGGATCGCTTCTTTTTGTCCGATGATCAAAACATTCTTTATGCCCATCTTGTTCGCGCGTCCAAGCTGGCCCTTCAGTGAATCTTTGCTGAACGATTCCGCGATCTTAACGTTGGCTTTTCTCAGCTCCTCGATTATCGCCAAACTCCTTTTTTTCGCCAAAGGACCGATCTGAGCCAAAAAAACCTGGGGTTCTCCGTGATTCTTCAACTTATACCCTCTCTGCTTCATTAAAGAGATTATTCTCTCCACGCCGGCAGCCATTCCGCACGCGGGCACTTCTCC
>JBAZMG010000032.1:0-11401 GCA_041649895.1 Minisyncoccota bacterium
ACAATTTCCGTTTTTTCCTCTCTGTCCCCCGCTCCCAGATTCTTTTTCTGAATGCTTAATTTATCTATCGGGGCAACGTCTTTCGCGCCCATAGCTTTTAAAAACGTAGCTAATCCGTTCTCTTTCTTTTTCGCATCGTACGCCATCGGTATTACAATTCTCGGCTCGATCCTCGAAATTATTTTTTCAGCTTCCCGAAAACCGATCGTACTATCACCATCGATTGGCACTATCAAAATATCCACGGTACCCACAGCTTCCATTTGCTCTTCGTTCAATTCGCTTTCGCCAAGCAACCCAAGATGGCAAACTTTGACACCCTCAGCATCAACGTTATAGATGATGTTAGCTTTTTTGTCCGGTTGTAAAGAAGGAATACCTTGAATAAAAACATCTTTTATCTCATATTCGCCCAAACTGGAAATAACAAACTGTTCGTCCGTTTTTGGTTTTACTTCTTCAGATTTGTGTGTCAATAAAAGAATATCGGCGCTAAATTTGCCGGACTTTTTTTCCGATTCTTTGAGATCTATTTGGGTAGAAATATTTTCTTTGTCCGCGGATGAACTCGCTATTTCAAAACAAGTGCCTCCGTACCAAGTTATTTTCATAAATTTTCAAATTATTGAGCGGATAAAAACCATTTCTTTTACCCGCCGTAGTTCTGATTTATCAGAACGAAGGAGGGCTCAGTTCGATTCTCCTCTATCAATTAATACCGATATCGCGAATTTAATTCGTAATATTCGGCACTATTTTTGGAGCGGGCAAGCAGAATCGAACTGCCGTCTCAACCTTGGCAAGGTTGCATAATAGCCACTATACGATGCCCGCCTAACTATTTAATTGCCCCAACTTCGCCCCTACTCCGCCAAGGCTACGACAGGGCAAGCAAGGCTTCGCGGGACCACTTCGCTTTTTTATCATTTAACGCACATTATTTATATACGGGTGCTTGTACAAGTGCTTGCACCGCGTAGCTCCGATTTTTCGGAGCGAAGTGGTGCCGAGGTCCGGAATCGAACCGGAATCTAATGTTTTTCAGACATTCGCCGTGACCGACTTGGCTACCTCGGCTTGGTTCGCCATAGCTCCTCCAGGAGCGGAGGTGACCGTTGGTCGCCATTATTTCCTGATAAAAAGCCAAGCGCCTTCTTTCTTTATCTATTTTACTAAAAATTACTGATATTTTCAAATGGGACTCGTCCTCAGATAAATTTCTGGTGAAATTTTCTTCGGACCCGGCTCGGCGCCGTCGCGCCTCCGCCTTCTCGTCTTATTGGCGGGACTCGCCTTCATAATTTTCTGCTGAAAATTATTCAGGCCGGGGTTTTCGCCAGTCGCGAAAACCCTTCTCGTCCCTTTTCGGACAATATATTTGTTTACCGCACCGCAAGGTGCGTTAAACAAATATGTGGGCGATAAGGGACTCGAACCCCCAACCCCTTCGGTGTAAACGAAGTGCTCTACCAATTGAGCTAACCGCCCCCTATACAGACAAGATGTACTTTGCGTGAGTAGTTGGTACTTTGGGAGCAAATTTTGTGCTATCCTAACAATTCCTTACCCTAAGTACTAATTACAAACTACTAATTACTGCAATATTTTGCGTCAGCAAAATTTGCTGTGCCCGGAGGGAGACTTGAACTCCCACGAGCTATGCTCACTAGCACCTCAAGCTAGCCTGTCTGCCAATTCCAGCATCCGGGCAGTAAATAGAAACGGGAAAGATTTACTCTCCCGCTGTTTCTTTTGTTTCCTCGCCGTTATTGCCATGAACAGCTGTTTTCAATTTTGCCTTTCTTCCTTTTGCCGTTCTCAAATAATAAAGTTTTGCTCTTCTTGTTTTGGTTTGTTTTATTATCTCTATCTTATCAATAGAGGGAGAGTGTATTGGGAATATTTTTTCCACCCCTACTCCGGAAATCACCTTTCTTACAGTGATAGTTCCCGTTACTCCCTTACCGTGTTTCATAGCCAAAACTTGGCCTTCAAAAACTTGCATCCTGTCCTTATTTTTTTCCTTTATTTTCTGGTAAACTTTTACCATATCCCCTTGCCTGATCTGAGGTAATGCTTTTTTTAGATTTGCTTCAACGATTCCGGGTTCGTCAACCTCAACTACCGCTGCTTCCGTAACAACTTCTTCCGGGGTTTCCGCGGGGGTATCGATTTCGGTTTTTTCAGGCTCAACTTCAACAACCTCTTCGGTAGATTCCGTTTCCTGCGTTTCGATATTTTCTTCCTTTTGTGTTTCTTCTGCCATATTATTTTTACCCAGTTAAATAATATTTTAACTGAAGTTAAAATATTAATTTTAAATTATGTATAATTTATAATGTCTTATATAATTACTTAAACTATTTAAAGTATATGATGCCTTACAAAAACTTTAAAATTATTTAACCGGGTGAATTATTTTTCTTTTTGTGAGCTGAAGTAGAGTTGCCTACGGCAACACACTACGGGGCTACCCTGTACCGTGTTTCGACTTTGTCGAAACTCTGGTTCAGGGTGGGCGTACCCTGACTCGAACAGGGGGCCTTTACGATGTCAACGTAACGCTCTAACCAACTGAGCTATACGCCCTAAAAACGGAAAGAGTCGTACATATTTAGCACATAATTATACTATGCGATTTTAGCCATTTAGTCAATAAATACGGCTCTTTTGCCGTATGCGGTGCTCGTGGATGGACTCACCCTTCGATATTTTTCTGCTGAAAAATTCTCAGGGCCCGGCTCGGGCTCGCCAGCCCTCCGCCTTCTCGTCTATCCAACGAAATATAATTTACTGTATTTTACCGATTAAAAATAGGTAAAGTACAATAAATGTGCTCGTGGATGGGCTCGCCCTTCGATATTTTTCTGCTGAAAAATTCTCAGGGCCCGGCTCGGGCCCGTCGGCCCTGCGCCTTCTCGTCCATTTAATGAAGTATAATTTATTGTATTTGAACTATTAAAAAATAGGTAAAGTACAATAAATGTGCTCGTGGATGGACTCGAACCATCGACCCCGGCTTTATAAGAGCCGTGCTCTAACCAACTGAGCTACACGAGCGGAGATTATTTCTTTTTCTTTGGAGCATCTCCTTTTATCAATTGCTCGAATTCTTCTTTCTCAATGGTTTCTTTGTCTACCAAAGTATCGGCTATTCTCGCGAGCAATTCCTTGTTTTGGCCAATCAATTCCGCGGCGTCAGATTCTCCTTTCTTTATTATTCTTTCCACTTCCCTATCGATCTCTTGCGCCACTTGTTCGGAATAATTTCTGGTGGAACCGAACTCCCTGTCCAAAAATATATCATTTTGTTTGTCGCCGAAAACGATCGGTCCCAGCGTGGACATTCCATAGGTTCTAATTATATTTCTTGCCAATTCCGAAGCCTTGGCGAGATCGTCGGAACTGCCTGTTGTCACATCGTCAAATTTTATTTTCTCGGAAACATATCCTCCGAGCAACACTTTTATTTCCGCTTCAAACTCTTTTTTGGTTCTCAAGAATTTGTCTTCCGTGGGAACCTTAAGAGTATATCCCGCGGCCATACCTCTCGAGATTATCGATATTTTGCGTACCGGCTCGGCATTGGGCGTCAACGCGGCAACCAAAGCGTGCCCGGCTTCATGGTAAGCGGTAATTTTCTTTTCTCTTTGCGACATCACGTGGCTTTTTCTTTCCGGTCCCAGAAGCACTTTTTCTATGGAGATCAACAGATCTTTTTGGTCCACGCTTTTCTCATTTTTTTTCGCGGCTAACAACGCGGCTTCGTTAAACACATTGGCCAAATCCGCTCCGGAAAAACCGGGCGTCCGTTCCGCCACTTCACGCAAGTTAATATTGGCGGCCAATGGCTTGCCTCGCGAATGAATTTTTAAAATATCTTCTCTTTCTTTGATGTCCGGCAAATGAATCACCACCTTGCGATCAAAACGGCCGGGCCTCAATAGGGCTGAATCCAAAACATCGGGCCTGTTTGTGGCCGCGAGAACAATGATCTTGTCGTTTTGTTCAAATCCGTCCATCTCGGTCAACAACTGGTTCAATGTCTGTTCCCTTTCTTCGTGTCCACCCGTAATCGCGGGCCCCCTCGCTTTTCCGATACTGTCCAGTTCGTCAATGAAAATAAGGCAGGGCTGTTGTTTCTTTGCCGCGGTAAAAAGGCTTCTAACTCGGCTCGAACCCACACCCACAAACATTTCCACAAAAGAAGATCCAGACACGGAAAAGAACGGGACATTGCTCTCCCCTGCCACTGCTCTCGCCAAAAGTGTTTTTCCCGTACCCGCGGGTCCGACGAGCAAAACTCCTTTCGGGATCCTCGCTCCCATTTTTAAATATTTATGCGGATTTTTTAAAAAATCAACGACCTCTTCAAGTTCGGCCTTCTCTTCCTTTAATCCCGCGACATCTTTGAACGTGATCTTTTCTTTGGGATGTCCCTCGGCTCCGAATAACTTTGCCTGCGCTTTCGTGAAATCAAAGGTCTGGGCCGCCCCGGTCCGCGACTGCCTGAAAATCAACCAAAAGAAAACTCCGAATAAGATTATCGGCAAAATTACCAAGCTTAGCAATGGCCCAAGCCAGTCCCAAACACTGGTTTGGGTTACAAAAACAAACGAAACATCTTTCAGTTTGCTTGGGTCTGCCCCATAGTTTATCAATGCTTGGCTCAATGGATCGGTAGAGTCTTTTTGGGTTTGCGCCTTTGATCCGTCGTTATAGGTAACGGAAACGATAACTCCCGCGACGCTCACCTCTTTCACTTTTCCATCATTAATATCCTTGGTCAATTGAGTAAGAGAAATATCCTGCGGTTTCGGCGCGGGCTTGTTTACATAGTTAAAAACCACGGCCAGTGCCAAAAAGAGCAAAACCACTATCAAGAAGTTTTTTAAAAGGCCTGTTATAGGACTCTTCATTTAAATGAATATTATTTTAATCTTAATGACATCCAATGCCTTTGCGGCTGGAAGCTTAAAATTTGAAAATCATAGTCTTTCCCGATCTCGATCTGTTCTTTCATCTTGATCTCAGAACCGAATTCGGAAATATGTATCAAGCCCTGGATCTTCGCCCGATCCATCTCTTCGCTAATGTTCTTCAATTGGACAAAAGCGCCATACGGGTTAAACCTGACAACTTCTCCTTTTACAGTGTCTCCATTCTTCAGGTTCAGGTTTTGCCATGGGTCTTTTTTAAGATTTTTCAAGGACAAAGAAACTCTGCCCTGAGTGATATCAATAATTTGGGCTTTCACTTTTTCGCCCACTTTCACGAACTGGGCCGGGTCTTCGATCAATTGCCAATCCAATTCGGAAATGTGCACCAATCCTTCAAGAAGCGCGTCTTCCGGCACTTCTTCCAATGTTTGTCCCGGTAGGGCGAATTTCACAAAAGCTCCAAAATTAACAACTCCGGAGATCTTACCCTCAACCGTGTCGCCTACTTGCAAAGCCTTTATGGCCTTCTGGATGTTTTCGCTTTCTTTTGATTCTTCGGTCAAAATTATCTGGCCGGCTTTCTCATCAAAATCCAGGATCTTTACTTTTATATCTTGGCCGATAAAGGTTTGTAGCTTTCGCAATATCTTAGCCTTATCGCCTTCGGGAACGCGAGGATATTTTTCCGGAGACAATTGCGAAGTGGGCAAAAATGCCGGCACTCCGGATATTTCCGTAATCAAGCCTCCTTTGTTCACTTTTTGTATCCTAACAACAAACTCTTTGTTCTCGGCTTTTATATCCTTAATGGTTTTCCAGGCCAACTCTTTCTCGGCCTCCCTTAAGGACAGTTCGACGTAACCATCTTCGTTCTCGGCTTCAATCACTTTTACGGAAATGATGTCCCCGATCTTTATGTTCTTTAGAACATTTTTAGCGCTTTGGTATTCAGCGCCATAGATAAGGCCGGTTTTTCGCGGACCGATATCCAGGAAGATGGCCAGGTTTTCAATTGCCAAAACCTTGCCGTCAATAATGTCTCCCGCCCTCAAAATTTGGACGGAATCGGTTAGTTTTTGTAATGTTTCGTTTTGCATATAACTTTTTATAGCATAATTATTTTAGATAATCAAGGCGCTATAAATCAGGGAGCTCAATAGGTTAATGATCGGGAACGGTAAGCTCTAATATTACAAAAATGGTAAGATTTTTGACGTTTTAGGCAACATTTTGCTAAAAAAGACAAGATGTTTTACTACTTGACGCCTGTGGACAAAATCATTGACATATCCCCCGGAACAGGGTAAAATATTGACAAGCCTTTAAAAAAGGTTTTTAATATATGAAAAACAACAAAAATATCGTAATTTCGTTGCTAGCTATGGTGATTTTCTCCTTGTGTGCCTACAGTTTAACCACACAGAGCAAGGAGATATCCCCTACAAACAATCAAATAGCGAGCTTTTACCCGGTAAAGGAAGCTCCATCAATCGGTGAAAACAAAGCCTTTTGGGAGCAAGTTGAGGAGGAAAAGACCAAGAAGATATTGGTTATTTTGACCGCCTACTCTTCTACCGCCGATCAAACGGACGACAGCCCGTTTATGACCGCCAACGGTACATTTGTAAGGGACGGCATTGTCGCGAACAATATGCTTCCCTTTGGAACAAAGATCAAAATTCCGGAATTCTATGGCGACAAAGAGTTTGTGGTAGCCGACAGAATGAACGCGAGGGTTGGCCATTATATTATAGATATTTGGTTCCCGAGCCGAGAAGCGGCTAAAAACTTCGGGGTCAAAAAGACATATATAGAAGTCTCTGAAAGTTAAAGTCAAAAACCAGCCCTAGTGGCTGGTTTTTGCTTATGCGCATTGACTAGCATTTAAGTAAGACTTATAATTATACTAAGATAATAAACATAAAATAAATATAATATGCCCGAACAACTAAGAGAAACAAACGAAAATTTTGAGGAAGAAGTAAGTCCAGGAGATTCCGGAATGGAAAGTCCAGAATCTAAAGAAATAGAAATAGATCCGGAAAAAACAAAGGAAATAATGAAAGATATAGGTGAAGCCTATGAACATCTTGAAAATAAGTATTTGCAACATCGAAGTGATGAGAATTATAAAGCAATAGAAGAATTTATGGAATGTGTAAATACGAAAGATTTTTCTAAGGCGTTAGATTTGTATCGTAGAGAAAAAGAAGCTGAAACTACGGGGTCTGATCAGACTGAAATAGATAAAGACTTGGAATTTCCTGATTATAATCGCGAAGAGGTTAAAAAAATAATAGAAAAGGAGATAACTCCAGAAAAAGCAATGAAGGCTATGGAAAGAATGATTGGCATATATCGCAAGGAAGTAAAAGAACTTGAATCATGCCGTAAGTATAAAATTTTTCCCGTAGGTTCAAAATTGCATAATGAGCGATTGGAAAAAGCGAATGCGCTTTCGGAAAAATTACTTTACGATGAACGAATCTTAAAAGAACTTGAATAAATAGTAGTTCTATATCCCTAGAATAATATACAAAAGAGAGATATAAATATCTCTCTTTTGTATATTGTGCCTCGGGTGGGACTCTCATCGCGTCATCCGCCAGCTGGCGGATGCGCTCCGGCCCGGGCCCCCACTTCGCAAAGGCTTCGCGGGGCACAGTCGGCATCCGTCGCCCTCCCTTTGTCCTTCCGTAGCTTTAGCGAAGGAGGACGCCTTCTCGTCCCCTTTTGGGTGGGACTCGCCTTTCAAATTTCTACTGAAATTTGTTCAGGCCCGGGTTTCCGTCGTCACGGAAACCCTTCGAGTCCCTATCCACAGGATATATGCAAAAGAGAGATATAAATATCTCTCTTTTGCATATTGTGCCTCGGGTGGGACTCGAACCCACAAGGGGGTTACCCGCAGCATTTTAAGTGCTGTATGTTTACCAGTTTCATCACCGAGGCATTTCTTCATTCTTTATTCTTAATTCCTACTTCTTTATTCTTCTTCAAAATGAGGCGTGGGCGGGAATCGCACCCGCGTATAAGAGTTTTGCAGACTCTCGCCTTACTGCTTGGCTACCACGCCGGAAACTACTTATTTTTAACACAATTTTTTATTTCTCGCCACCCTGAACCAGAGTTTTGACTTTGTCGAAACACGGTACAGGGTTAGCCCTGTAGTGTGTTTTGGCTTTGCCAAAACTCTACTACGGGGCACCCCAACCAAACGTATAATAAATCGTGATCAATCTTATTCTTTCCCTTCCGTCTTTCTTTCAATCTCTGTCAACAATTGCTCAATTCTCGCGGCTTCGGCGGTTTTTGTTTCCTTTCGAAACATAATCTTTGGCACCGGCCTCATCCTCAGCTTTTTATTCAGGCTTTGCTGTAAAGCGTAAATGTGCCTGTTCAACAGCGCTTCCACTTCATCGTATTGCTTTTCCGGGATAACCGAAAAAAACACCTTGCAATCATATAGATTCTGGGCGCATTCCACTCTCGTAATAGTTAAAATTGTTCCGGGAAAAGTATCAACATCCCTCAAAATGATCTCGTTCAATTCTCTCTTTATGAGGCTGTTCACTTTTTCTATTCTCCACATATTTTTACAATATTTCCCTTATGTACTCTTCCTTGTATGAAAGCAGTTCATCACCCTCTTTGATCTTTTCTTCACCTTGATATTGGAGGGCGCACTCTTTGCCCGCTTTGACTGAGTCAACGCTTTTTTTGTTTATCTGCACATCAATAATCCGGCCATGACCGATCTTTTGGGTATCCCTGAATATTTCCAACAACGAACCTTTTACGATCTCGCCCTCAAAAACCTTGCCTCCTAAAATCTGCCTGTTCTTTTCAGTCCTGAAAATAACGGTTACTTCCATTTTGCCAAGGTCTGTTCGTTCTTTTTCTTTCACAAGTTTTCGCTCCATCAATTCCCTTATTTTTTGCGCCAAAGTATAGATCAGATCAAATTCATAGATTCTGATGTTTTCCTTTTGCATCTTCGCCATCTCGGCTATTTTATCCAGCTTTACCCGGAAAGCGATAACTACTCCGTTCGCGCTTTGAGCCGCTTTTACATCCGATTCGTTTACATTGCCAACTTCGGCTTTTATAACTTTAATGCCAACCGTTTCCTGAGGTAGGGTTTTAAATACTTCTTCAATCGCCTCGAGTGAACCGGTCGCGTCCGCCTTTAATATTACTTTAAGATATTTTTTTTCTTCTTCGCCTTCTTTGGGCTCAATAATTAGAGCGGTGTTTCTTTGTTCTTTGGGCTTAACATTGGAAAGGGCTTCCTCATAAGTGTTGTACACTATAAACCGCTCCCCCACCGCGGGCACTGATTCAAATCCGACAATAATTATCGGGTCACCCGGGAAAGCTTGTTCTATCTCTTCGCCCCGCGAATCTTCCAAATTCTTTATTTTTCCAACCGTTGAATCGGTGGCGACAAAATCTCCTTGTTTTAAAACTCCTTTTTCCAAGATCGCCGTACCGGTCGGTCCGCGGCGCGAATCCAAATAGGCCTCAACTATCGTGCCCTCAGCCGGAGAAACAGTATCATATTTCAATTCCTGCATCTCCGCCACCAATTGGATCATATCCAAAACATCATTAATTCCTTTGCCTGTTTTAGCCGAGATCTCGATCGCGGGTATGGTGCCGCCCATAGACTCGACATACATTTCTTCTTTGGCTAACTGCTGTTTTACCATCTCCGGATTGGCATCCGGCTTATCAATCTTATTCAAAGCGACGATTGATGGAATATCAACCTCTTTAATAAGCGAGATGGCTTCTTTTGTTTGTTTTTTGATTCCCTCGGCCGCGTCAATGACCAATATCGCGATATCCGCTATTTTTGATCCCCTTGACCGGATCGCGGAGAAAGACTCGTGTCCGGGAGTGTCAATAAACGTTATTTTCTTATCGTTGTGTTTGATTTGATAAGCACCGACATGTTGAGTGATCCCACCCGACTCTTTTGCCAAAACCTTGAAATCCTTGATTGCCATTAAGAGAGACGTCTTGCCGTGGTCAATATGCCCCAAAACAACCACCACCGGCGGTTTTGCCGTTATATTAATTTTTTCGTTTGTTTCGGGCATATTATTTTACCCCCATCTTTTTAAAAAAGGCGGGGGTGAATTATTTCTTTACTTGCTTTATGGCTTCTTTTTCCTCTTCCGAAAGCTGGTATTTTGACGCTCCCTTTTCAACCAGTTTCGCGAAAAACCTATTTCCTTCCTTTGTGTACATTGATGTTAAGACAAATCCATTATTGTTCTCGTCGAGCATTGCCAAAGAAAAACTTTGGTTTCCGCCAACTTCATTAAACGGACTGTACCTGATCAAACCAAACCTTTGAAAAAAGAGCTTGCTTTTCTCTTCCCTATCCTTAAAGTCAGCTTCCAATTTCTCAAGCTTATCTTCAAGGCTGTTTATGTGGCGTATCGCCTCTTCCAGAGTTTGTATTTTAGGCTTGGCTTTTTTATTTTTAAAAGGAAACATAGGTTTTTAATTGTTAAGTTGATAAATTATCTAAGATAAATGACTTTTTATAAAGGCGCGACCCGATCCTGATTTTAAATATTTTTCTAATTCAAATGCTTTGTATTTATCTCGAATTGCAAAATAAAATTCAAGTTTTACCGGTAACCGGTCTCTAGTTGCCGCCACCTGTCCTTTTCGATGCCTATCGAATCTTTCTTTAAGATTGTCGCTACACCCTATATAGTAGCCATCTTTGCATTTTAAACTATAAATGTAAAACATATTTTCATTTTAGAGGACTTTGTCACGCCGTAGCCGAGCGAAGCCCGCCTTCGCCCTGCGGGCTTCGACGAGGCGAAGGAGGAGAGGGAGAGATTCGAACTCTCGGTGAGTTTCCCCACAATGGTTTTCGAAACCATCCCTTTAAACCGCTCAGGCACCTCTCCAAGTGAATCTGCACTTTGTTTGATTCACAGTACTTTGTAATTTGTACTTTGTAATTTGGAAAAAGGACTCGGATTTTATTAATAAGATTCACTTCCCCAAGTACTAACTACTCACACAAAGTACAGGGCGATAATTAGTATTTAGGGCATTGGAGCGGACTGCGTCCGCTTTCATTTCAAATAAAAGAAAGGGAGCATCCCAATCCGCCAGCTGACGGAACCAACCACTCATGCTAAGTACGTCTTTTAATATAATAAACAAATCTTAGGTCTCAAAACCTAATAACTAAAAGATAGCACTTTCGCCTCAATCTATCAAGACAAAATGTTCGGGTCCGCAAGCCGGCGGACGACCCCAAACATCTTAGCACAACCAAAGGCTTGTACCTTTATAAAACAAGACTATCAGCCCTAAAACAATGATCAATATCGAGATTATTTTTTGGATCGCCGTGGCGCGGGAGATCTCTTCTTTTAAAAACTTTGGCAAATAAAAAGTAAAGAAAACCACAAATAAAAAGATAA
>JBAZMG010000033.1:0-11366 GCA_041649895.1 Minisyncoccota bacterium
TCATGTCGTTTACATAAGGCATTATAACTTATCTGACGGCACAAGGACTTTCAAACCTAATACTCGTGGGTCTGAATTAGTTTCGGACATGAAATTGGTATCCAAAAACATTTTTGAAAAATCCAAAGGCAACGCATTGACCAGCGAAGATTTTACTGACTTTATCAAGAAAAATGAAATAGACGAATTTTACATTACAGGCGCTGACGCAATTGCCTGCGTGAAATCAACCGTATTTAATATGTGCAGGGAAAACTACAAAGTTACAGTCTTATCAGATTGTATTACGAGTTATGATAAAAGGAAAATTGACGAAATGCTGAATTATTACAAAAAAAATGGGAGTAAAATAATGAATTTGAAAGACTTGCTAGATTCTTATGAAATCAAAGACAGATATTAATCAAATCCCAAAGACCGGACGGATCGGGAGATTTGCCAAAATCGTTGAAAAAATGACTGATAAAGATCCGTTTGTCAGAATTATGCAAGATTCTCCTGAATATGAAAATTTACAGCCGGATGAAACTGCTGAATGGTGGAAAAAAGCAGTTGAGAGGTTAGAAAATGAAGTAGGTTCAGACAAGTCTGTAACTATAATGAGAACATGTGGGAGTAAATGTTGTGGTAATGGACAGCGTGAATCAGCAAAGAAATTGATGACAGAATCGTCTTCTTTAATTGATTTCCTTGACAAGCTTAGTAAATACAAAGTAAAAGATGGTGTGCTGGAATATAAACTGGTTGATAATAATACAATAATTGCAAAGCATAATAAATGTTTTTGCGGACAAGTCAGGGAATCTAAAGAAAAATTCAAGAACAGGACTTATTGCCAATGTTCAGTTGAATTCAATAAACAATTTTTTGAAGCTGCCCTTGGAAAAAATGTTGATGTAGTGTTAAAACAATCTATAATCAACGGTGGAGATTGTTGTGAATTTGAAGTTAAAATGAGATAAATACAATTACCTAAAGACAATGAATATCATTTATAAAGAAACCAAGGATTTGAATCCCATGGAGTTAGAGGAATTATTCCTTTCAGTGGAATGGTCGTCCGGACATTATCCGGAAAAACTGGCCATCGCAATGCAAAACTCATCGACAGTTTATACTGCCTGGGCTGAAGACAAATTGATAGGCCTTATTAATGTTTTAGACGATAGCATTATGACTGCCTACATTCATTATCTTTTGGTTAATCCAAAATTTCAGGGACAAGGAATCGGAAGAAATCTGATCAACTATATCAAAACCAAATATAAAGATTACCTGAGAATTTTATTAGTTGCTTACGAAAATGAAACCTCGTTTTACCAAAATGTTGGTTTTAAAGTAGGAGACGGAAAAGTGCCCATGTTTATCACCTCGTTGTGGACATAGTCACGCCTTGACAAAATAGTAATGGAAGAAAATTTTTATATGACAAATAGACAAAAGCTTTTGTTTATGGTTCAGGAAATTCATAAACGTGGTTACGAAAAGTTACGGGTAATTCCGTCACTTTCGCCTTCGGGATTGAGCTGGCGTTGTTTGTTTATTGTCGACACAAAAAAAGAAGAATTTATTGCATCTAATTGGATTTACAAACACGAAAAAGAAGATTCAAGCAAAGAAATCAGGTTGACGGCAAAAGAATTAGCCGACTTGTTTATAGGAGAAAACATTGATTTTATTAATAATTGCAAAGGAGAGAATGAAGAATATACAAGATGGTATAGCCAAATGTTAAATCAACTCCGGAAAGACGAACTACCGTATGCCTTTGCCGATAGAGAAACAGAAGAAGGCTTTTGGCACACTTCAAAGGGCAAAAAAATAAAAACGTTACCAGAAGTGACAACAACCATAATAAAATCTGCGCTTTTTGGTGTTGCAGTTGGCGATGCTTTAGGGGTTCCTGTTGAATTCAACAGCAGGGAAACATTAAGCAAAAATCCTGTTACAGATATGATAGGATACGGGACATAAAATTTGCCGGCGGGAACCTGGTCAGATGACAGTTCGCTAACATTTTGTCTTGCAGAAGCGTTGACACAAGACTTTGACCTGGATACAATCGGAAAAAACCTTGTGAAGTGGTATCATAAAAATTTCTGGATTGCACGCGGAAACGTTTTTGACGTTGGTGTTACAACACGACATGCCATCTCGAGACTTGCAAATGGCGAAAAACCGGAATTGGCAGGCAGTTCAAATGAAAGCGAAAGTGGAAATGGCTCGCTTATGCGAATGATCCCTCTGCTTTTTTACTTATTTGACAAACCAATCAACGAACGCTACGACATTACAAAACAAGTATCATCATTAACTCACCGGCAGATACGTTCTGTAAATGCCTGCTTCTACTATCTTGAATTCGCCAGGCAAATTTTTTATGGGAAAGACAAGTTCGAAATTTACAGAAACTTACAAACAGAGGTCCCGAATTATTTGACAAGTCTTTCAATTAACCCCAGAGAAATTGAGCTGTTTGACAGATTACTAAAAAGCGACATTCATAATTTTTACCGCGACCAGATTCAAAGCAGCGGATATGTTATACATACAATTGAAGCAAGTATATGGTGTTTGCTTACAACTGAAAATTACCGGGAAGCCGTTTTGAAAGCAGTTAACTTAGGTGAAGATACAGATACTACAGCGGCAGTAACAGGCGGACTCGCAGGACTGCTGTATGGCTTTGAGAATATACCTGAAAATTGGTCCCGACAACTAGCAAAATATAAAGTCATTAATAATTTGGCGGAACGACTTAACCGGAAAATTACCAGCCACTATAATCATGGAAAATAAATTAATGGATCTTTACACAAATAGATTATATATCAGACCTGTAAAAAGTAAGGATAATAAATCAATATTCAGATATCGTTCTGATTCTGAAACGCACAGATACCTGAGCTTAATTCCGGAAACTATTGAAGATGTTTCTGATTTTATAAGTAAAACTTCAAACGAAATAAATATTCCTGGGACTTGGTTTCAATTAGTTATTATTGAGCGAGATTCCGATTCTCTGATTGGAGATATCGGGATCCATTTTTAGAGACTGATTCAGAGAATATGCAGGCAGAGATTGGTTATACATTGGATAAGAATTTTCGGGGGAAAGGATATGCCGCGGAAGCATTGACAAAAATTATTGATTACTTGATGAATGATTTAAACAAACATCGGATTGTTGCATTAGGCCCAACAAATAGTGATTCAATTAGACTGGTTGAGAGATTAGGGTTTAGAAAAGAAGCACATTTTATAAAGAGTTTGTTTTTCCCGGAGAATGGGTTGATGACTTGATTTATGCATTATTAGCTAATGAATGGAAAAATAGTAACTACGGCATCGGGGTTCGGCAGGAAAGCCGCCCGCAATCCCCAACTTTTCATACACTTAGTTGTTATATGGCAATATAAAAAGAAGGAATATGGCATTTTTTACATTTGAGAACAAAAAAGTTTATTTTAAAGAAATCGGGACAGGAGAGCCGATATTACTTTTAGCCGGTAATACAGCCTCTTCAAAGATGTTTAAATCTATAATTGGGAAATATTCTAAAGATTTCAGAGTGATTTTGATTGATTTTCCAGGTCATGGAAAATCGGAAAGACTTGAAACATTTGAGGTTGATTTTTGGCATTATAACTCAAAAGTATGTTATCAGTTGATTGATTTTCTAAAATTCGATAAAGTTTCTGTTATTGGAACAAGTGGAGGTGCATTAGCCGCAATTAATTTAGCGTTAGAACATCCGGAAAGAATTAATTATTTAATTGCAGATAGTTTTGAGGGTGAATATCCATTAACCTCATACATGGACTCATTAGAAAGTGATAGAGAAAAAGGTAAAAAGAACATATTTGCGAAACTGTTTTGGTTTGAGAATCATGGTTTTGATTGGAAAAAAATAGTGGATTTGGACACAGAGATGCTTGTTACATTTTCCAAACTGGGTAAGTCATTTTTTCATAAGTCAATATCGAAATTAACAGTTCCAACTTTATTAACAGGAAGTAAAGCTGATGAGTATTGTGATTCATTGGATAAAATATATGAAGCATTGAAATGGAAAAATGATACACTTGAAATTCATATGTTTGAGAAGGGGAAACATCCGGCAATGCTAACCAATAAGAATGATTTTTATGAAATAGTGAAAAAGAAAATAAACAGGACTTCTATTTGGGTTGATAGAAAAATAATAATTGGCAAGGACGGAGATGTAATTCTCCGAGAATTAATTGATTCTGATTTAGAGAAGTTGGCTGTATATGCAAACAATGAGAAGGTTAGTATTAATTTGCGGGATGGATTTCCAAAGCCATATACGATTGAGAATGCCAGAAGTTTTAAGAAAATGATTGATTCTCAAAATCCAAAGACATTTTTTGCAATTGAATACCAGAATGATTACGTAGGAAATATAAGCCTGTCTCTGGGAACAGACGTTTATAGGAAAAGTGCAGAGATTGGGTATTTTATCGGTGAACCATTCTGGAATAAAGGGATTGCAACTAAAGCCGTTAACATAATAACGGAATGGGGATTTAATCAATTTGATATAGTTCGAATATATACCGGTGTTTTTGAATATAACCAAGCATCACAGCGGGTTCTTAATAAATGCGGATTTGTAAAAGAAGCTATTTTTAAAAAATCTATATGCAAAAACAATAAAATTTTTGATGAAATCAGATTCGCAAAAATTAAAGAATGAAAAACGCATAGCAATAGATGATCTACTACAATGATAATTGAAAAAACAACAATTGACAGAATTAAAAAATTCAGGATTGATTATGTGGATGATACCTATCAGGCATTATTAGAAAAGGGCATTAACTTTATTAATGAACCGACTGATATGCCTGACTGGGGAATAAAACGAACGAGTTTGATAAACCTTTTGGTTAAAAAACACTGGTTCGCTTTTTAGATATGACGGCACAGTTAAAAAAATAATCCTTTCAGGCAGAGTAGTGTGGCAAAAGGATTTGACAGTTATGGCGAATGTTTGCTACTTTTTGGGAAGAAGGAAAAGGGAATGAAAGCGTACAAAAAGTCGCTGGAATTAAATCCGAATAACGAAATAATATGGACAAAATAACCTATTGCCACCGTGTATACATCATGCGGGTTTCAGAGTTATTAGCAGGTTCGGGGCTTGCCGGCAAAAACAGTAATGATGGACACAATAATTGAAACATCCCGATTGTATCTTAGACAGCTAATTATCCAGTATATTTCCAACCTCTCTTTAGTTTTATCTGATAAAGAATCCATGAGGTATTATCCACATGCACTTTCAAATGAAGAAGTTGAGAAATGGATTGAAAGAAATATTGAACGATATAATAATGATGGGTTTGGATTATGGGCTGTAATAAGAAAAGCTGATAATCAATTCCTGGGAGACTGTGGAATTACGTTACAGAATATAGATGGTGATATTTTACCTGAGATAGGTTTTCACATCATTAAAACGTATTGTAATAAGGGATATGCAACGGAAGCTGCGGAAGCCTGCAAAAAATATGCAATAGATGTATTGGGGTTTAAATCGATTTACTCATATTCTGAAGTCGGAAATAAAGCATCGCAGAGGGTGTCTTCAAAAATTGGAATGACGAGAGTAAGAACATTCAAAAAAGATGGGACAGAGGAAGTCGTCTATGAATTTCACTTAGATTAATTTAACAGCAAGCAAAAAGGCACCCTGCATATGGATACAGATGATTTATCAAGAGAATCCTACGATGGGATTTTAGTAGAGGCTGAGAAATTAACTCACGATTTGACATTGCATTACGGATTATTATCTTACAATTGCAAAGATGAGACTGAATACATTTATAAAGCAGATAAACTGACACGAAAGATACTGCAAGCGGATGATTACGAGTTAGATGATTTATTTATAGGAAATCCACCGGACAAAGAAAAACTAAATTTCACACTTCAAAAAATTATCGGTAATATTGAGCAAATAAAGAAAATCCCGATTGAAAAACGACATAATAAGAAATAAACTGACTTGGGGAATCCCGAAACCGGTTAACTATGGATACAGAATTAAAAAAGTATATTGATACCACGTTGAGTGACTGGCTGTATCAGCCGCATATCCTGGAAATGATTGAGCACAAGACCTTTTTGGAAAACGGGCCAATTGTCTTGAATCGTATTGACAATGAGGATTATATGCAGATTCCTCTATTCAGACAGGTTGCATACCTGTGCGAAACCGTTCGGGTAGCGGAAAAGCTCAAACTCACAACTACCGGAACCCTTCCAAGGGCCCTAGTACATGGGATATACAGGCTCGGCATTCCTGTTCATTATTTTGAGGAGAATATTGCTCGGTTACGGACGGAAAACAATTGGTACACAGTGCCCCTGACCAGGCTTTTAGCCGAAATGGGCGGGCTCATTAAGAAGCGAAACAATGCCTTAACCCTTACAAAAGAGGGCGAAAAAATGTTAAAAGACAGACATTTACTGTTGAAGTCTATCTTAGTCACCTTTGCGTACAAACTCAGTTGGGCGTATTTTGATTTATATGATAATCGTTCGCTCGGACAATGGGGCTTTGGTCTTTCGCTACTTTTAATGGCAGATTATGGCAACAAGCCCAGAGACAGCCGTTTTTACTCGGAAAGGTATCTCTATCATAATTCCCATGCAAGTTTTGACAAATACGCACAGGCATGTTATACTACGAGAACCCTTGAACGGTTCATGCATAACCTGGGACTGATAACATTTGAGGAACGGAATCGGGCGTATCAGGAGGAACAAATCATTGTTGCAAAAACGCCCCTCTTTGACAAACTTTTTACCGTTGACCGGAATTTTGGAAAAATCAGTTATAAGGCCGAGGCAGTTGTGCCGCTTTTCCGTTTTCGTATTTTGCTAAATGGCGCACAGCCGGCCATCTGGCGCGAATTTGTAGTTCCCTCGGACATTTCCCTCGTAAACTTTCATGTGGTGATACAGACCGTGATGGGCTGGACAAACAGCCATTTGCACATGTTCCAAAAAAAAGGTGTCGAGTACACATTCAAATACCAGTCAGATAACTCTTGGGATGAAGAAGACTATGTGGACTATTCGGGGATGAAAATCTCGGATTTGATAACTGAATGTGGCGATTCCGTTATATATCTGTACGACTATGGGGACAACTGGGAGCATACCATAGAGCTGCTGGAAGTCATCACAGATATTACAGCCTGGGCAGAGGCTTCCAGAGTTGCTGCTGTAGGGGAAGGCGGTACGGACGCGGGAAACGGGTGCTTGTTTCTGAAATGCCATGCCGGAGAGAGACGGTGTCCTGCAGAAGATTGCGGAGGAATTCGTGGATACCATGAAATGTTGAAAATATTGAGAAACCCTGCACACAGTGATTATAAAAGTACTCATACGTGGCTGGGAGATGACTTTGATCCCAATTATTTCAATCTACAGGAGGTGAACAATTTACTTGCAGGTTACTGCATATAGGATCTGTCGCCCATTAGTTATGATTAATAAAATTGTCTTTTATGAAAAAAGTATTGTTAAACCTGCTAATCTCATTGGCAGTGATGAGTGGCTGCAATAACGCATTGACCGAAAGCAGCAGTAAAATTTCTGTAAAAGTTTCAGGTGTGGAGTTTACAAAATCACTTAACGGGGCCGGGGCCACAGCAACTGTTGAAAGTGATAAATTGGTACTCAAGAGCAATGCAAAATGTGATAATTTTAACGACCCCGATGGAAAACTGTCAAACAGCACTGCACCTGTTTTGTTGACCAAAATTGACAATACCAAACCTTTTACCTTCACGGCTAAAGTTTCTCCAACATTTACAGACACCTATGATGCAGGAGCTGTTTATATATATTTAAACCCAAAATTGTGGTTTAAATTTGCTTTCGAGCGGGATGAACGCCAGAGAACTCGTATTGTGACAGTCAGAACAATAGAAACATCGGATGATAATAACCACGATGTTGTTGATAATGCGGGCGTGTACATGAAAATCTCTTCGGACGTACAGACTATAGGCTTTTATTATTCACCGGATAAGGAAGACTGGCAGCTGGTGCGCTTATTTAAAAATGACTATCCTGTAGAATTATGGGTGGGATTGAGCGCTCAATCGCCAATAGGTAATGGGACAAGTGTAACATTTGAAGAATGTTCATTGACCCAAAGTAGTATAAAAGATTTTAGAATGGGTGAGTGACAAAACCCGGGCTGTCTGTATGTCCGGCTGGAGTAGTTGTCAATGCCGATGGGTTGAATGATAGCCAAATGCAATTAATAGACAAGTGTTTGGGAGCGAAGATGATAGTGTTACGCCCAAATATGATAATTTGAAGAATGAGGAAAGAATAATTATGGACAGAAAATACGCTTGTTACTGTGGACTTTACTGTGAAAATTGTGCGGTGAAGGTGAAAGTGGAACCTGCATCGAAAGTTTTGTATCAGGAAATGAATAAGTTGGGATTTGAAGAGATTATGCCATATTTCCCGAACGGTGATAAATTTTGGTCATTTCTAAAAGGAATGTCTGTTGAAGGTGTATGTATCTCCTGTAAGGCAGGAAGTGGAAACCCGGCCTGCAAGATCAGGCTTTGTGCAAAAGAAAAGAATGTTGATATGTGCGCTTTTTGCAATAGTTATCCGTGCGAGTATTTCACTGAGTTTTTTGAAGGCTATCCAATGCTTAAACAAGACAATTCTATTTTGCGAGAGAAAGGATGGGAGTCTTGGGAAAAACTTCAGGATGAACGCCGGGCAAGAGGTTTTGGGTTTGCATACGGAGCGCAATCTTAAAATTTGACGATGAAACATATAAATCACCAAAACAATATAAAATGGATCCTTCCGATAATTGCATCAGGCATTTTTGTTATCAATCTTTCTGATGCCTCATTTTTGCGAAGGACAAAATCAGTCCAAGTACAATGGATAACGATGCGGCAAACAGTACCCTGTACTGGCCGGGCAGCAAGAAAGTAACGGTGTGGGCTGGAATCCAGAAAACCGGGATGGTTACGCACACAATCTCTTTGATGAATCTTCCCCAGTCAATTTGAGTGATAATTCCGGTAACCGGCATCTTTTGTCCCGAGTAGCGCTTGTCAATATAGACATCGGTAATCCGGTGCGCCGCCATGAACACCGGGCCGAAGGTGAGGTTCATGATGGCCGAGATGAACAACGCCCGGCGCAACCTGGAAATGAACTGCACCACCGGTGGGCAGGTATCGCTGCATTCAGAGATCAACAAACCCTGAGAAGCGGCGGTGTCCACTCCTCCCGAAAACACCGCAAACATCAAGACGATAAGCATTCCCAGAATTCCCCATACCAGCATCTTGGGTGCCACTCCTCTGACCATTACCCATTTCTTATGGACCAGCCGGGCTGCCAGAAACTCGCCCATCATAGATAGTATGGCGAATTTTGCAAACCCCATGATATACGGATATCGTGCCGTAAGATCTATAAACACCTTGTGAGTAGGAGGGTAAATCAGAAAACCGGCAATCAGTGCCAGCAATCCCACCCAAATAACTGTTCCGTATTTTGACATAAAACAAAGTTAGGGAATCTTCAAGATAATAAATTTGGTTAGGAAGTAATTAACAATTAAATTTCTATCAAAATTAGAAATCAAATTATGAGAACAGTTATAACCATTATTATTGTGTGTTTTATTTTCGTCTTCTCCGCATGTGATAAGGAGATTGAAAAAGGAGTGATGAAAAGTGATTTATCAAAAGATGTTGAACTAATCACCGATTATGGAACAATTATTTTACGGTTATCTGATGAAACTCCAAAACATCGTAACAACTTCATAAAGCTGGTAAATCAAAAAGCCTATGATGGTGTGTCTTTTCATCGTGTTATAAATAATTTTCTTATTCAGACAGGAGACATGGGCCCAGATACATCGGGGCTATCCTATATGATAGATGCAGAATTCAGACCCAATTTACTTCATAAACGGGGCGCAGTTAATGCAGCCCGAATGGGCGATGATGAAAATCCAGGACGTTCTTCGGACGGGACCCAATTTACAATTATTCAGGGTAATACCTATAATGACAGTACCCTGGCAATTGCAGAAAAGCGTATTAACACCTGGCTGGCCTATAACAAAGTCATTAATAAACCTGAACACAAATCTGATTTGGATAAACTTGACTCATTGACCAATATAGAACTAATGACAATGGATCACTATAGTTTTCCGGAAGCACATCGTGAGATTTATAAAACGTTAGGAGGAGCGGCTCATCTGGATCAAAACTATACTGTGTTTGGAGAAGTTGTAAAAGGCATGAATATAGTGGATAGTATTGCCGGTGTTGAGACGGATAGTCAGGATAAACCAATAAATGATGTACGTATAATCTCTGCCAGAATGATCAAAAGAAAATCATATTAATAATAAATATAATGGGATATTATATCGATTTAAAGAACATCACTATTGATAAATACAAAGAGATTTTAAAATCTGCCGTATTAATCCCCAGCTGGTCAGTGATAGAAAGAGATATTGATAAAAATTTTGACATTATTAAAAATCACAAAGTCAGCAATCTTGATGAATTGTTATTGGCCCTTAAAGACAAGGAGAAAATTCATGAATTTTCGAAACAGACTGGATTACAAGAGGATTATCTGGTAATTCTCAAAAGAGTTGTGAATGGTTACAGGCAAAAACCAAACGCAATAAAAGATTTTACATGTATCACTGAAGACACGGTTGTGAAACTTGAAAAAGCAGGAATAAAAGATACTCTCAGGTTATATGATAATATACTGACAGATAAAAGACGAGAAGCGCTTTCAAACGAAACAGGAATAAGCAAGGATGAAATGCTGAAGCTTGCGAAATTGACCGACCTTTCCAGAATAAGATGGGTAAATCATACTTTTGCATATGTGTTACTGGAAGCCGGTTATGATTCTGCGGAGAAAGTCGCAAATGCTGACTGCCAGGAGTTATATTATGCAGTTAAAAAACTTAATGAAGAGAGGAAAATATATAATGCGCATATAGGCGTTCGTGACATGAAAATGGTTGTTGAGGCTGCAAAAGAGTTAAAATTTGAAATCGAAGTATTATAATGGCAATTCCGACATCCAGAACAAATGAAAAGGCCTCCATAAGAATTGACTCTGTCAAATGTACCGGTTGTGGCTTATGTGTTCAGGTCTGTAAAGATTTTAGTCTTTGCCTTGAAAATAATAAGGCAACAATAAGTAAAACCCCGGCGTTTGGATGCATTGGCTGCGGACATTGCATGGCTATTTGTCCGACAGGAGCTATTGAGGTTACGGGGCGGGAATTA
>JBAZMG010000034.1:0-11074 GCA_041649895.1 Minisyncoccota bacterium
AAGGCTTTATGAATCCAGATGGTGCATGGATAAGTCTTTCTAATACTGGTGTTGCTGACGGAAGCTGGCATCAAGTCGCTGTAACCGTAAGACGCCCCATTGACGTAACTTATTATATTGATGGGCGTGCAGATGGGATTATCCCGATGACGTCAACCACCGCTTATACATTCTCTGGCAGTATTTTTAGAATAGGGGGATATAACTACTTTGTGAATGGCTCAATAGACGACGTTCGCTTATTTAGTGCTGCTATACCAGTCTATCAAATCCAGCAAAGCTACTTTGCCGGCTTAAACAAACTTTTCGCCAAAAACATCATCAATCAAGAGGACTACAATAATCGCCTTGCCGGCTTAAACCAAAACACAGCAAAAAATTAGAATGTTTGGGGATCGTATCTCCAAACATTGGAAAACAATGAATAAAATTATAAAAAAACAATTTGCGTTTACGCTGATAGAGTTATTGGTTGTAATAGCGATTATTGGCATACTTTCCGCTTTGATAGTTGTGGGAATGAACAATTCCACGGAAAGCGCCAGAATCGCAAAACTAAAAGTTTATAGCAATTCCATAAGAGATTCTTTAGGTGCGAACTTAGTTTCGGAGTGGAAGTTTGATCACGGAAATATTAACGATAACGCCGTTGTTGGCGATGTTTTGGATTCCTGGGGATCAAATAATGCAACAGGAATAGGAACTGCGCCCGGACCAATAATAAAGGGAGGGACTGATTGCGTAAGTGATAGATGTTTATCTTTTGATGGAACAGACGATTATGTGGATTGTGGGAACGGAAGTAATTTAAGTTTTGGAAACGGAAATTTTACCATGTCTTTATGGTTAAAATCAAACACCTACTCTAATCCCTATGCTGCTTCGAAAAGGAATACTGTCGGATATTGGTTTTATATTACCAATACAATTACACTTTTTTACATAAGAGATGCTAGTAGTGGAAATATTGGAGCGGGTACAAGTGGCAATCTCTACGATAATAGCTGGCACAATCTTGTGGGAATAAGGAATAATCCGAATTTATATTTGTATTTAGATGGAGTCTTGGCGGGCTTACCAATTGATATATCTTCGGTGGGGTCTATTGATGTCGCATATAATTTAATTTTTGGATTGGGGAATGGTTCGTATTGGGCTGGTAAAATGGATGAGGTTAGATTATTTAACGCGGCCATGTCAACTTCACAAATCCAGCAAAACTACTTCGTTGGTCTAAATAAATTATTAGCTAAAAACATTATTACTCAACAAGATTACAATAATCGCTTTACCGAATTATCAAGTGCTTACGCAAAAGATTAAGCTTTTCGGAATGTTAAGGGCTGACCCCTTAACATTAAAGAAATGAATAAAATTATAAAAAAACAATTTGCGTTTACGTTGATAGAGCTATTGGTTGTAATAGCGATTATTGGAATTCTTTCGGCGTTGATCGTTGTGGGAATGAGTTCAACTACGCAAAAAGCAACAATAGCCAAGGGTCAAGTATTTTCCAACTCATTGCGTAATTCATTGATGGGCAATTTAGTTTCGGAGTGGAAATTCGATAATATTACGGACTATAATTCCGGAACAAAAGTTATTGGCACTTCAAGCAATAATATTTCTGATTCTTGGGGAGCTTCCGGGTATAATCACGGAACCGCTTCCGGCGGACCGATACTAAAAGAAGGAAACGATTGTGTTTCTGGTAAATGTATTCAATTTGATAGAACAGACGATTATGTGGATTGTGGAAATGGAGCGGGCCTAGATATTATCGGCGACATTACGCTTGAAACCTGGTTTTTTGCTAATAACGTTACTCCAA
Organism: Minisyncoccota bacterium; assembly: GCA_041649895.1. GTDB lineage: Bacteria > Patescibacteriota > Minisyncoccia > Minisyncoccales > Minisyncoccaceae > STD1-204. The sequence continues at coordinate 1,832 of JBAZMG010000034.1, forward strand.
GACAAGATATGCTTGACAAGCATCAATATAATGTCGGGGGATATGCAATAAGATTAGAGGCCGGGAGTATTATTTTTTTGGTTGATACACCCAATCAATCGTCCTTGACCTTCTCTGCTGGTATAGTTAATAATCGATGGAATCATATCACCATAACCCTATCCGGGAACACTGCTGTCATATATCTCGATGGAATTAATAAAATATCGTCATCAGCCCTTGCTTCTCCAAAAACAACGGTTTATCATTTTTACATCGGCCGGTCATTTAATGGACAAATGGACGAAGTCCGTATATACAACGCCGCCATTCCAACATCTCAAATCCAGCAAAACTATTTCGCTGGAATAAACAAACTTTTCGCCAAGAATCAGATTAATCAAATAGATTACCAACAAAGATTAGCCGAATTATCAAGTACTTATGCAAAAGAATAAATTAACAGCATTTACCTTAATAGAACTCCTCGTTGTTATCGCGATAATCGGTATTCTTTCTGCTTTGATCGTTGTGGGGATGAGCTCAACAACCCAAAAAGCGACAATTGCCAAGGCTCAGGTATTTTCCAACTCATTGCGCAATTCTTTGATGAGCAATTTGGTTTCAGAGTATAAATTTGAAGGAACTGGTACTCCCGACGCCCTAGCCACTATTGCTGACGTTGTTGACTTATGGGGATCGAATAATTCCAGTGCTCTTAATGGTAATCCTTATGTGAGGGGCGGATCAAATTGTTTGTCTGGTAAGTGTATTTCTTTTGACGGAGCGGGAGATTCTTTTACTGTTCCCGATAGCGCTACACTAGATACTATTTTTGGAACAGAGAATTTTACTTTAGAGGCGTGGATTTATTCAGTAAAATATACGGCAGATTATCAAGGAATAATCAACAAAAGAACGGATGCGTATTATAGCGCGTCCCCAGGGGGTATTTTTATTGATAGCGATGGGGATACTTTAAGATTTTTAATAGGAACCGGAAATGAATCAGAAACATATGATTCTTGTACTGCGTCAATTGCAGCCCTTCACGATAAATGGATCCATATTACAGCGACAGCCGGTGGGGGATATATGAAATTGTATATAAATGGTTTACAGGTTGGTAGCACGACCACTATAACAAAAAATCCCACAACCAATAATGAGCCAATGACAATAGGTGGTTTTTACGCCGGGGGAAGGAATTTTTCCGGAAGAATGGATGAGATTAGAATATATAACGCACCCGTGCCGACTTCTCAAACCCAGCAAAACTACTTCGCTGGTCTAAATAAATTATTAGCTAAAAACATTATTACTCAACAAGACTACAACAATCGCTTTGTTAGCTTAAACCAAAACACCGCAAAAAATTAGTCCGTCTTCGCTCCTGCGGAACTATGCGGATAAAACGAGTTGAGTACTTATTAAATGTGACTTGCTTTAAAATTAGGAGTTTTGGGTGTAGAATATTGGTATAATACAATTATGCCGATAGATAAAGAAGCACAACAAAATAGGCCATTGGCAGACAGAATGCGCCCCAAAACCTTGGAGGAATTTTTGGGCCAGGAAGAAATTGTGGGAGAAAAAAGATTATTAAGAGAAGCTATTAAAACCGATAATGTGCCTTCAATGATTTTTTGGGGACCGCCGGGAACCGGTAAGACAACACTTGCGATGATAATTGCCGAGCAAACCAAGGCTGATTTTATCCGCATCAGCGCAGTCAGTAGCGGCCTAAAAGATCTGCGCGAAATTATTGATCGGGCGAAGAGTAATAAACTGATTGATCGAAAAACTATTTTGTTTGTGGACGAGATGCACAGATGGAATAAAACCCAGCAAGACGGACTTTTGCCTTATGTGGAAAATGGCACAATTATTCTCATTGGCGCCACAACGGAAAATCCTAGTTTTGAAATACGGGGCGCTTTGCTTTCAAGGTGCCGAGTTTTTGTTTTTAAACAGCTTACATCCGAATTGATCACAAAATTGATCTCCCGCGCCGTAAAAGATAAAAAACGAGGGCTTGGAAATTTGAATATCAAATTGTCAGCCAAAGAAACAAAAATAATAGCGAAGATTAGTAATGGTGACGCGAGGGTGGCACTAAATATTCTCGAATACGCCGCGACCGCGTCACAAGGAAACATTACTTTGCAAACAATTGAAGAAGCTTCGCAAAAAATTAATTTGTTGTACGATCGAGAGGGCGAAGAACATTATAATATTATTTCCGCCTTGCACAAGTCAATGCGCGGGTCTGATGCGGACGCTTCGCTTTATTGGCTGGCGAGAATGGTTGAGGGGGGAGAGGATCCATTGTATATCGCAAGGCGCATTGTCAGGTTTGCTTCGGAAGATATTGGACTCGCCAATTCACGGGCATTGGAACAAGCCGTGACCGCGTACAATGCTTGCCACTTTATCGGCTATCCGGAATGCAATGTAATTTTGGCCCAGGCGGTTGTGTATATGGCAAAGTGCAAAAAATCAAACGAGTTGTATATTGCCTATGGTAAGGCCGCGGATGATGTAAAGAGATACGGGAATTTGCCCGTGCCTTTGCACATCAGAAACGCGCCCACGAAACTTATGGAAGAGTTGGGATATGGTAAAGGTTATAAATATAGCCCGAAATACGGGTACAAAGAAGATCAAGAATATCTACCAGATAAACTCAAGGGCCGAAAATACCTAAAGGGATAGAATAAAGAATCAAGAATTATGAATTAAGAATTGAAGAGCGGAATGTTTGGGGGCTTAGCCCCCAAACATTGGTTTTGACAGGTAAATAGAAATAGTGTATAAAATAAGAAGCACCGAGGTGCAAAATTGTTTGAGTTTCTTACAAGGTTATTCAGGAGAAGAAAGCACAGACTTGAAACATTTTTCTTTTCGGACTCAGATGGCCATGAAAAAGTCAGAAAAACATTCAATGAATGGATACAGTTAATGGAATTCACGGAAGGCAAAGAAAATATTAAAGTGGAAAGCATCGATTTTCATTTCGACTCGAGAGAGGCGTTGCAACTTTATGTACATTACTCCTATTAACATTTTTAGAAAATTACAAAAGCCAAGATACGTCGCGGCTCTTTTTTTATCGTTTTAAGCTTGCTACTTTCTTAATTATACCTAATACTATATATATGCTCATAGATGACGTAGTAATTAAAGTCCGGGCCGGCAATGGCGGCAAGGGTGCGGTAAATTTCAACAAAAACCCGATGGCTTTGGGTCCTACCGGTGGTAGCGGCGGCAAAGGGGGTGATTTTTATTTTGTCGGGGTTTCCAATTTAGACGCGCTGAAACAATTCAGATTTAAAAAAGATCTGAACGCCGAGGATGGTGAAAACGGCAAAAGCCAATTGAACGACGGCGCTAATGGCAAAGACCTGATAGTGCAAGTTCCCGTGGGTACGGTAATTCACAATCTTACAACCAAAAGTGAAGCGGAAATAATAAAGATCGGAGAACCGGTTTTGATCGCGCAAGGCGGAAAGGGAGGAAAGGGAAATTTTCTTTTCAGATCATCCACAAACACAACGCCTCTTCAATCTCAGCCCGGACTGCCCGGCGAGCACTTTGAATTGCGACTGGAATTAAAGCTCATTGCCGATATCGGGTTTGTCGGATTGCCGAATGGCGGCAAATCAAGTTTATTAAACGAACTGACAAACGCGAGCGCGAAAGTGGCCAACTATCCCTTCACCACGCTGGAACCGAATCTCGGAGTTTATTACGATCTGATCTTGGCGGATATCCCCGGATTAATTGAGGGCGCGTCTTCGGGCAAGGGGCTTGGCATAAAATTTTTAAGGCATGTTGAGCGCACGAAAATATTATTTCACTTTATTTCCGCGGAATCGGAAAATGTTGTAAAAGATTACAAAACCATTCGAGCGGAATTGAAAAAGTATAATCCGGAGTTATTAGAAAAGCCGGAATATCTTTTTTTGAGCAAAAGTGATGAGTTGGACGAGAAAGAAAAAGAGAAAAAATTGAAAAAACTAAAAAAAATAAACGAAAACGCGATCGCGATCTCAATTTACGACGATGAGAGCCTGGAACTGGTAAAAAAAATATTAAATCAAATAATTACGGAGAAATTAAATCCCGCTTAATGCCATATTGACAAAGCGGGTGGGATATATTATTCTTCAGGCACGGATGTGCACAATGACTCCGATGTTTGATAAAAAGGACCTTATTGAGAGGTATCCCGAAGGTATGCTTACTGTTAAACAAGTCAGCGAACTTACCGGGAAGAGTACCGGAACTGTGAATAACTGGATCGTCAAAGGCAAGTTAATAGCCACAAGAACCAGAAAAAAGTACGAAATCGCAATTGATGATCGGTTTGTCGAGTTTGTCAATTCGCGCGTCTGCGTTGATAATTCGCGGTTGGAATCGACGGAAGAAATGTCCATGGAGGAGGTGGCTGAATATTTCGAGGTCGAAATCGCTTGTGTGGAGAAACTTGCGCTTAAATGGCTGATACCCCATAATTTCGATGGGAAAAAAATCACATTCTCGAGAAAAGCTATCGAAGCGTGGAAGAGAGACCTTCTTGCCGCTGCTTTCAAAGATCTGTTGCGTTTCGCGGAAAATCAATCGAAAACGTCTAATTGAGGCCACGGACGTAAAGCCTCCGAAGGAGAAATATTCTTATCAAAAATAAAAATGTTTCCCTTCTTTTTTATTTCCATCATTTTCATCATTTCCAAATTGAGAAGAATGTTTGAGGCCTCGGGCCCCAAACATTCTGAAAAGGAGCAATGTTGACGACATTGCTTTTTTGTTTGAAATATTATATAGATGAATCATCGGTTCTTTGAGAACTGAATAGGAGGTTATAATGAGACCAATGATGGAAATCGAAGTTCCGGAAGATAGCGTTGTCATAAGTGACGGAAAAGTGCAAACGCACATAAAACACAAAGAAAGCAAACGAGACGAAAGAGTTGCCATTTACACGGATAGGATTTCAGCCTGCGATGAACGATTGCCCTTTGGGATAACCAACAAGGGCAAAATTCTTCTCTGGTCGACAATTTTTTTCAAAAGAAAATTCGAAAACATTGTTGAAAACGATATCGTCAGCTTTGATCAAAGCTACGCAATGGCCAGCGGGGGCATTAACAAGAACAGTGAAATATACAGAAATCGGGTTCTTCTTATTCGAGAGGTTGTTCAGATACCGGTGGAGTGTATCGCGAGGGAATATCTTGTCGGTTCTTTGTTTGCCGAGTATTCAAAAGATTCTTCTTTTGCTCTCGGTCACACACTGCCCCGTGGAATGAAAGAGTATGACAAACTTGGTGTGCCCATTTTCACTCCGAGCATCAAAAATAAGACGGGGCACGACACTAATATTACTTATAACGAATTGATTTCGTTTTTAAGAGAATGGCTTGACCGAGAAGAAAATCGAAAATTCAAGATAGACGCGCAACTTCTCGCACAGCTTCTTCGGTCCACCACTTTGGCGATCTTCTCGGCCGGATCAAAATTTTTTGATGAAAAAGGAGCAATCCTCGCTGACTGGAAGGGTGAGTTCGGACTTTACATCAACGACAAAGGAGAGACGATCTTTGTTTGGTCGGATGAAGGAATTACGCCGGACACTTCGCGCGTTTGGCTGAAAGAGTCCTATGGAGAGGGAAAAATACCCATCGGTCTGGATAAGGATCCCGTAAGAAAACATAAAAAGAAAGGAGATGTTCCTTTCGAAGTTCAATTGGAAACCATTAGAATATACAGGACTTTTTCCGAAATGCTTTTACCTCCGGAATATCTGGAAAAAATATATGAGGAACCATGCCGTTAAAAACGCGTTCCTCATTTTTTTATTCAAAAAATAATGAAAAATTTGTCCACACTTGATGCAAAAATTATTTTTGTGTGTTATAATATCATCAATAAAAATATTTCTTAATTTGTTTTATTTTAAAAATAAATAAACTAAAATTTTAAAATGCAAAATCAAGAACTTTTAAATTATATTTCTTTCCAACTGGAAAAAAATGTTCCGTGGGAGGAAATTAAAAATATTTTACTGGGGAAGGGTTGGCCCGCGGATGTGTTAGAGCAGGCGAAAGCGGAAGTTTTAAAAAACAAACCCGCCGGCGCCGCGGCTGTGGCAAATAAACCCTCCGACACTAAAGTTGTGGCGGATAAGTCCTCCGACGCCAAGGTTATGGCAAATAAACCCGAGGATAAAACTGTAGCCGCGAAACCAATTGATAATACACAGGTAGCGGCCGATAAGCCCGCGGCGCAACCGGTTCAACAACAAAAAGAGGTTTCAGTTGAAAAACCGGTTGTCGAAAAGCCGATTGTTAAACAAGAATCGATTATAGAAAACAAGATTTTGCCCGAAGAGAAACCGGCAATTCAACAACCGCAACAGCAGAAAGCGGAAATTTTAGAAACCAAACCGACAGCCGATCAGCCCATTATTAAAAAAGACGAAGCCTCTGTTGCCAAAGCCGTGGAGGACAAACCTGTTGTTCAAAAAGAACAACCAATAAATAAACCCGTTTCCACGGAAACTCCGATTACTTCGCAAGTTATTGACAAGCCCGTTGACACTAAAGTTGTGGCGGATAAGCCGGGGGATAAGCCCGCTTTTGCAAAAGCTATGGAGGGCGCGAAAAATATTGTTGGGAATATTGATTTGAATAAGATCACTTCAACGGTGAAAGAGTTTGAAAAGAAACTTGATTTGGTTAACACTTTAAAAGTTGAAGAAAAAGAAATAGCTCCGGCCGCTACTCCGATCAATGTTGCGGTAAAGCCTAAAGAAGTAAATACCCCGAGCATACCGGTGAAAGAAAGTGTCGTAAGTGTCCCCGGACCTGAAATTAAGTCCGTTGACCCGGTTATTCCTAAAAAGATCGATATTCCGCAACAGGTTATGGAAAAAAAGGAAACCAATCAGCCGACGAATGTTCAATCGGCTCAGCCGATCCCAAAACCCACAACCAAAAAACAAAGTAAAAAACCATTTATCGGATTAATGGTTTTGATAATTTTGCTTGTTGTCGTCGGAGGCGGTGTTTACGCTTACTTCACGTATTTCGCTGCGCCTAAAATAACCGCGACCACAATTTCGAAAATTATAAACTTAAAGTCTTTTGAATATTCCGGTGATGGTGTGATCGAGATGGACGATAATTTTTTGAGCGATGACGGATTAAGCATCATCAGGACAAATATTCCCGAGATAAATTCAGTTAATACCGTTTCCCTTAAATTCAGCGGCGTCGCCGATTGGCATAATGCTGATGACGTAAAAGCGTCTTTGGTTGTGGAAGCACTCGGAGAATCTAAAAGCGGAACAACTTCGAGCCTAAACGGAGAAACGCGACTGATCAACAACGTCTTCTATACCAAGATCAATAGTTTCGGCATATCGGGGATTCCCGAAGATCGGCTGAATTTATTGAAGCAATTATTGATGGGCGTCTGGATCGAAGCTCCAATGACCGATCTCAATGGCGGTCCGATATCGGACGGAATAAGCCAAGTGATCGCGAACACCATAAGCGCGTACGGAAATAATTTGGAAGAGTTCTCAAACGCTATCACAATAACTCTTCTGAAAGATGAAAAGGTTAATGGTGTGGATTGCTATCAGGCTCGGGTGGTTTTTAAAGAACAAGAGACTCGCGATATTATTGCCGGATTGGCAACTCAACAGAATCTGACAAAAAAACAAGCTGATACCCTCAGTGATTATTTGATCAATACCGATACTAAAATTTGGATCGGAAAAAAAGATCAATTGATTCGCAAGCAATACATTAAGTTCGGATTTAGAAGAGTAAACGGATCGCTCGGTGTTTTTACAATTAATATTTATTTTAAAAATCATAATAATAGCTTTATCGTTGATGTTCTTGCCAATCCCATAAAAAAATTTAGTGATCTGTTCCTGAACAACGGACCAATTACAACTAATCCAGCTGAAAATTCCGAGACGGAACAGCCGAGTGTTGAAAACACCATAACGGATCCAAAGGATTCGGAAATTGCGACAACGATGGCTCAATTGAAGGTGGCGGCCGAGACCTTTAAGGCGGCAAAAGGAACTTACGTCGGATTTATCAGTGCCACGGACGGCGGGCACGATCTGGTTGTCAGTTTGAATAATTTGGGAGGCGTGGCGGCGACAACCTATACTTCAAAGACCAAATATTGCATTTCCAAAAAATTATTGGTTTTGAACAAGTATGTCTGCATAGACAGCTCTCCGTACAGCTATATATCCGACAATCAGACTTGCGACAAACAAACATTTTCCTGTGACGAATAATAATGTTTGAAAATATGTTTTTTAATCCCGCGTTTGCGGCCGAAGGGCGCAGGCGCGTTTTCTTTTAAAAAATATTTTTCTATGCTAAATTAATAGAACTATGCTGAGAAAAACAAAAGAAAAAAACTCCGGTAAGGCTGCGTCACGGGGCAAGCCCGAATTGATGAGTCCGGTTAAGGATTGGGCGGGGTTGGAGGCGTGCAAGGATTTCGCGGACGCGGTGTATTTCGGTTTGCCGGAATTGAGCCTAAGGGCAAGGGCGAGCGGCATAAAACCAAGCGAATTGGCTAAGTTCACGGACAAATGCCATAAATACGGCCTAAAAGCCTATTTAACTGTCAATTCCGTGGTATACAACCAAGATATTGAAAAGGCGGAAAACCTTGTAAAAAGGGCTAAAAATGCCCAAATAGACGCTATTATCGTATGGGATCCGGCTGTGATAAATATAGCTAAAAAGGCGGGTATTTCATTCATTATTTCCACCCAGGCAAATGTTTCCAATTGGCAATCAGCCAAATTTTATGAGCGCTTGGGTGCGCAAAGAATAGTTCTCGCGAGAGAGATGACTTTGAAGCAGATCAAGGAACTTCGAAAAAAAGTGAAAGTGGAAATCGAAGCTTTTGTTCATGGCGCGATGTGTGTGGCAATTTCCGGCCGATGCATTTTGTCCGCTTATTTATTTGACAAGTCGTCAAATTGCGGTTCGTGCGCCCAGCCTTGTCGCAAAGAATGGACATTGTCTGACGAAGAGGGTAATAAAGTCAGCAATTACGGACAATATTTTTTAAGCGCGAAAGACTTGTGTATGATCGAATATGTTCCGGAATTAATTAAGGCCGGCATCAATGCTTTTAAAATAGAAGGGCGATTGCGCGATCCGAAATATATAGAAACCACGGCGCGTTGCTATCGCGAAGCCATAGACGCGTATT
>JBAZMG010000035.1:0-10986 GCA_041649895.1 Minisyncoccota bacterium
AGAAGTGGAGACGGAAATTCCTCTTGAGTTGACGGGTGAGGCTCCCGCGGTGAAAAACCTTGGAGGAACATTGATTACCAACGTTAACGAGATTACGGTTAAAGCCTTGCCAAAGGATTTGCCGGCAAGTATAATGGTAGATGTGAGCGGCTTGAATACCTTTGAAGACCACATCTTGATAAAAGATATAAAAGTACCCGCGGAAGTGAAAGTGATGAACGATCCCGAAGAAATAGCGGTGCAAGTCACCAAGCCGGAGAACGTGGAAGCGGAATTGGCAAAGCCTGTTGAGACGACAATCGCCGAACCGGTAGTGGAAGAAAAGAAGGGTGAGAAAGAAAAGGAAGAGGGGGAAGCGGAGACCAAAGAATAAAAAAACTTTTTCAGCTCTTTTATGGAAATTCGAAACATTTTTAAAATCAAAATAAGCGAGAAATTGGTTTCTCTATCAGTTTTACTGCTAACAATAACAGGAATGGTTTTTCCTGTTATTTTTAGTTCCGCGGCAACATATAATCTGGAGCAGGTTTGCGAGTCGGACCAGTGGGAGACCGAATGCGATAAGCTGAGTAAAGAAGAGTGCCAGAATCTTTGCAATCAATGCTTGTCTTATTTCCAGAAAAAAAGCGATCAGATGCAGACGGAAATTGACCAAACCGGGCAAAAGAAAAAGACTTTGCAGAACGAGGTCGCGACGCTGACCAAAAAAGTTAAAGATCTTGATTACCAGATCTATCAATCCCAACTCTCGATAAAAAGCCTTAATTTTCAAATAGGCGACACGGAACAATCCATAGAAAAAACAATAAGTGATATTGACGCGCAAAAGATAAAGATAGCGCAAATATTACGATCCGTGGAAGAAGAGGACAAAAAATCTTTTGCCGAAATACTCGTAACGAGCGAGAATCTCTCCGAATTTTTCAATAATTTACTTTACTTGGAAACATTGAACGCGAAAAACAACGAGGTGCTAGCGAACTACAATGAATTGCAGGGTAATTTAACGGACAAGAAAACGAATCTCGAAGACGAGACCGGTGAATTGAAAAATCTTGTGATCGTTCAGAGTATGCAAAAAGAGGCGAGTGCAACCACAAAAAAAGACCGGGAATACTACCTCGGCCTTACAGAAAAGGAATATCAAGCGCAACTTGCGGAAAAGAAAACAATAGAGGCGAAGGCGGCGGAAATAAGCAAAAGGCTTTTTGAATTGGTGGGCGTGAAAGACGATGGGATCCAATTCGGAGAAGCCGCGAGATTGGCAAAAGAAATGGAGGCATTGACCGGGGTGAGGGCCGCGTTCTTACTCGCAATTATTCATCAAGAATCTTATCGAAATGGCGTGTTTGGTGGCAATGTGGGGCAATGCTATGTTACCGATTTTACCACCGGCAACGGTACCAATTTGGCCGGAACCGTAACTAAAACCAGAGTGATGCATCCCACGAGAGATATTCCGATATTTTTGACAGTAGTTAAGAATTTGGGTTTTGATCCGAAGAAAACTTCGGTTTCCTGTTGGATACCGATGTATTCAAAGGGCGTGCCTTATGGTTGGGGTGGGGCAATGGGTCCGGCGCAGTTTATTCCCTCCACCTGGAATTTATACGATGAAAAAATTACAGCTATCACGGGTAAGCCGGCAAATCCCTGGTCTATAAAAGACGCTTTTCTTGGCGCGGCCCTATTATTAAAAGCGAACGGCGCCCAAACCGATGAGCGAACGGCGGCGTGTCGATATTATGCGGGTTCTTGTACTACCGCGGGATCGGGATACGCCAAACAAGTCTTGGCTCAAGCAGCGCAATATCAACAAGACTTGAATGTTTTAAATGAAGCGGGGGACTGATGTTTGACAAAGTCAAACATTGAGTACTTTGTATTTTGTAATTAGTACTTAGCGCATTGTACGGTTATCCCGTTTGGGATAACCGTTTTATTGTATAAAAAAGCAGGATTCCGTTTGGATCCTGTTTTTGTATGCACGGAATCGGATTTGAACCGATGTGAGAGGGACGATTTAATGAGCCGCGGCTCATTTATAGGAGGTGAGTCTCAAGCGTCACTCTTGTCGTTGGCCTGTCTAGATCATCCGTGCAAAATGGGGTGGGTCGGAATGAACCGACTAAGGACGGAATCGCATTTGTGGTGAGAATGCGCGTCTGACAACCAAAGATGCAGCATCATGAAATGCTCATTTTCCACTAAATCGTCGGCCGAAAGATTCCGACGCATCACCCCGCATCAATGAACTTTTTATGAGAATATCCTATCTAAATTTCTTTAAAAAGTCAATAAAAAAAGACAGACGCCCGAAGGTGTCTGATTTTATCAAAAGAACTATGCTATGCATCAGTCCGGAATTGAACCGGAGTTCTCGCCGGGTAACGGCGGCGCCCTAACGGCTAGACCACTGACGCTAACGCCGCGAACAGGACTTGGACCTGTGACTTGCAGGTTAACGGCCTGCCACTCTACCAGTCTGAGTTATCGCGGCACTAAATTTGCAAATGAATGCGTGAGAGGAGTGTCGTTCTCCTGTCGTGGACCTTAGAACGTCCCATTCTTTCGCTGAACTACTCACGCACATTGGGGTGGATCGGAATGAACCGACACGGGAATCGCTGACAAGGTGGTGTGCATCTGACAAGCATGCACAATGATGAAATCGCTCATTTTCCCATCAGGTCAGATAGCTCTTAAAGCTTCTGCCACCCCACTAAAAGAACTGATTACAGGGGTATCCTAGTAAATTTAAGAAAAAATGTCAATAGAAAAAACGGGCACAAGCCCGCCTTTATTCTTAATTACTTATTCTTAATTCTCGAAAAACTTTTACGACTGCGAAACTTTTTCAATCATTTTTTCTATTTTTCCGTCCATTATTGATTCGATATCGTGCCAATTTTTATTAATCCTATGATCGGTCACCCGGTCTTGTGGAAAATTATAGGTTCTGATCTTTTCTTCTCTGCCCGCTGTTCCGATCTGCTGGCGCCTTGCTCCGGTAACTTGCTGTTCCAATTCTTTTTGTTGTTTTTGGAGCATTCTCGCCGCCAAGATCGCAAGCGCGTTTTCTTTGTTTTGCATCAAACTCCTTTCCGATTGCGATTCCGCCACCATTCCTGTGGGGATGTGGATAACGCGGCAAGCAGTCATTCGCTTGTTTACATATTGCCCGCCCGATCCTCCGGATTTGCAAGTTTCCGTCCGTATATCTTGCGGACGAATATTTATCTGTGAGCTTGTCGGTTTCGCGAGCACCGCCACTGTGGCGGTGGAGGTATGGATGCGCCCGGATTTTTCCGTTTTGGGTATTCTCTGAACCCTGTGAACCCCGGCTTCGTTTTTCAATTTTTCATACGCACCCTCGCCCTTGATCTCAAAGATCACTTCTTTAATACCATTGATATCTGTTTGATTAATATCCAAAGCCTCCGCTTTCCAGCCCTGATTTTGGGCATAGCGGGTATACATTCGGTAGAGATCATTAGCAAAAAGAGCCGCTTCTTCGCCTCCGACGCCGGCCCTTATTTCTATGATCACAGCATTTATTTTTGGATTATCGTTTTCCATAAATAAAAACCAACACTACATTTATTTAGCAGTCTTTTTCGCGGTCCTTTTCGCCTTGACCGGTTTTTCGGACTTTTTTGACAATCTTTCCTTAAACTTCTGCACTCGTCCGATCTTATCCGAGCTTCTTTCTTTGCCGGTGTAGAACGGGTGGCACTGCGAGCAAATTTCCACTTCCATAGTTTCCACAGTGGAACCTATTTCGTAAGTAGCTCCGCAAGCGCAGCGGATCTTAGCCTTGTCAAAATATTTTGGATGAATATCTTTTTTCATAGTTTTCTTATTAATTTATGTAGATAATATAACAAAAAATTGTCTTTAAATCAATAGGGAAGAACAAACGAAGAAATCCCAAGCAAAATATATGCAAGGGATTTTAGTCGGCGTCATTTATAACCTTAAGGATAATCGCTCCTCCCAGGAGTATAAATGCCCCGGTTGTCACGCCGGCGACTCCGAAAATAATGCCAGCGATAGCGACTATTGCTATCGCGCCATTTGCGCCATTAATTTTTTTCACCTCCTTACTTTTTTATAGAATATTATTTAGTTATTGTCAATATTTTTAATAAACGGGATTGCCTCATAACCAGAACCTCTTATTAAATTCGAGGCATGGTTCAGGGCTAACCCCGTAGTGTGTTTTGGCAAACTAAAACTCTACTACGGGGTTGCCTTTAATTTTTAATTGTGTTATATAATTATTACATCTTATTGGGTGTTTAATTTTTTTAATATCCCTCTAGTTCGGTGATTTTACGAGAAAAAATTGCCCGAAAAATAATAAAAAAATAATTCACCCCCACCTTTTGGGGAGTCCTAAAAGATGGGGGTAAAAATAATGGAAGAAACAAAAACAGACAAAAAGGCAAACTACAACATCTCTGTTGAGGATATGATCAGGGCCGGCCTTGGTTTTGGACATCAAAAGTCAAAACTTCATCCGAAAATGAAGCCCTATGTTGTGAAACCGAAAGATAAAGTATATTTGATAGACCTGGATATTACCGCGGAAAAATTGGAGCAGGCCCTGGACTTTGTAAAGCAATTGAGGATGGAGGGAAAATCAATTCTCTTTGTGGGAACGAAAGTGGCGGTGCGCGATTTAATCGAAGGGACCGCCAAGGATCTGAAATGCCCGTATGTTAAGGAACGATGGATCGGCGGAACATTCACCAATTTTAAGGAAATACGAAAACGGATCACTTATTACAAGGATTTGGAAGCGAAAACCAAGGAAATCGATTTCGCGAAAAAATACGTCAAGAAAGAAAGATTGAAAATACAAAAAGAATTGGAAAGATTGACTGTTAAATTTTTTGGAATCAAAGATATGGAAGAATTGCCCGGCGCGATCTTTATCGCCGATATTGATAAGGAAATGATATCATTAAGAGAAGCCAGGCAAGCCGGAGTAAAGATCATCGCGATCGCGGACACGAACGTTGATCCCACACTGGTTGATTACGCGATACCCGCGAATGACGACGCCTATACTTCCGTGCAATACATACTCTCAAAAATAGAAGAAGCCTACAAAGGCGAATAAAAAACTTTAAAATTCACCCCCACCTTTTACTCACTTTCGTTTTATCTCCCTCTTTGGATTTAAAGAGTGGGAAAAAAGAAAGGGAAATAAGAAAAAAGATGGGGGTAAAAAACTATGGCAGACATAGAATTGATCAAAAAACTTCGTGAGGAAACCGGCATTTCTTTGGGAGACTGCCGCAAAGCCCTGGATGAGGCTCTGGGAGATTTGGAAAAAGCAAAAGAATTGCTAGTCAAACGTGGCCAGGCGATCGCGCAAAAGAAAGCGGAAAGAGAAACGGGCGGAGCGGGAATTATCGACACCTATGTCCACTCAAACAAAAAAATGGGCGTGATGCTCCAGTTGGTTTGCGAGACTGATTTTGTGGCGCGCTCAGACGATTTCCAGAATTTAGCTCACGAAATTTGTTTGCAAATTGTGTCTATGAAGCCTCTTTACGTAAAAGAAGATGAGATTCCGGAAGAAGATTTGCGAAAGCAAAAAGAAATATTCGAGTCTCAAGCAAAAGAGCTGAACAAACCCCAGGATATCACTGATGGAATCGTTAAGGGAAAATTGGAGAAGTTCGCAAAAGAATTTTGCCTGCTTTCTCAACCCTGGATAAAGGACGACAAAAGAACGATTAAAGAGCTAATCAACGACTATATCGCGAAGATCGGTGAAAACATCGCGGTTAAAAAATTTGTAATTTATGAATTTTGAACTGATTGCGGGAGGCACTCTTGCCGTGAGCTTTTTAGGGATGGTGTCGATCGCTTTAAAAAAGAGTTCGGCCCTGAAGGCGATGCCGGAAAGAAAGAATGTCGCCGACCTGAATAAGATCAAGGCGAAAGTAAAAGAAACGACGATCAACTACTGCGTGGCAAGGGCGGGCGATTTTGACAGTTTTTTGCAAAAGTTTTTATTAAAAGCCAAAGTATTTTTTATGAAAGCGGAAAACAAAGCTTCCACGTATTTGCAAAAATTGAAAGAACGCTCGGAGAACAGGGAGGAGGCTAAAACCGAAAGTAAGACCGAAAATAAATTGGAAAGCAAAAAAATAGATATCGGCTTGGATGATTATTGGAAAAATATCAGAACCTCCATAAAGACCAAAACCGAAAAGATGAAAGTGAAAAGAAAGACCACACCAAAAGAAGAAATTGAAAAATAATTTTGGCCGGCATAGCTCAGTGGTAGAGCAACTGTTTTGTAAACAGTAGGTCGGGGGTTCGAATCCGTCTGCCGGCTCATTCATATCAAAAGACCCACTCAACGAGTGGGTCTTTTGATATGACAATAAACGAGAGTCGACGGATTCGAAGGCGCAGGCGCGACGGCGCCGAGCCGGGTCCTGAGGATTTTCCAACAGGAAAATACCGAAGGGCGAATCCGTCTGCCGGCGGACAAAGATAAAAAAGATTTATTCGAGGGCGAATCCGTCTGTATTGCAAAAGTGGGTATTTTTGTTTGGAATGTTGTACCAACAGGACGGATTCGAAGGCGCAGCGACGACGGCTTGATTGTACTCAATCAAGGGCGGAGGACTGACGAGTCCGAGCCGGGCCAGAGGAAAATTTCAGAAGAAATTTATCCGAGGGGCGAGCCGGTCCTAGAAAAATCTCACCAGAGATTTATTTGAGGACGAATCCGTCTGCCGGCGAATAATATAGCAGAAATTTGTGGAGGCGCCCTCCTTCGTCCCTCGCGGAACTCGGGACTACGGAAGGGTAAAAATCTTCAGCTTTTAGATTTAGAGTCTTGTGTGGAAAAAATAATTGACAAAAATACACAAAGTGATAAAAATTAAATTGGTTCGGTTTTGTCAGGCTATTGGTAGGCACCTTTATCTTTCGGCGAATGGCGGCTGAGGTTACCCGACGGTAAGGGAGAGAGGGTTCGAGTCCCGCACTATGATGGTTCTGATACCAGCGACATCTCTTTGATGACAGGATGAGGGGTGTAGTCCGAATTTTGTCGCTGGGTAAATCAGAATCCCGAACCACCCATAAGAGAGTAGGCGCAAGCCGAAATCTATCAGAGCACGATTGTGCTTCTGCAATTCGGGGATGGATTCTAGCTTTTTACCGGAAGCGAAAAATCCATCCCTCCTCCATCTATCTTCTGAATGTTTGGGAGTCCGACACCCAAACATTTTTTTATACAAAAAAATTGCTTATTATTGGTTGAAATAAGCAATTTTGGAAAAACCGGCCGTTTAAAATAATTGTTTGAAATGATAAACAGCCGGAACAGGGGTGTTCCCGATTTCAATGATCTTTACAATGTGTCCGCCCCTTATATAAAAGGCGAAAGACTGTCCTTTATAGACTGTACTTGCTATGGTTTCCGCATTCATTCCGGTTTCCGTAAAGTAGGCTCCGGAAGTAAGCGTTATGCGACATATTGTAGGTGCGAAATTGTCGTCGTCAATATTACAGTTGTTGAATAGTTGGACATCCGCAACTGTGCCATTAATGGAGGCATCTTGGTTTGTTTCAGCTGGTCCGGTACAGCCGGCGATACAGATTGCGCCTACTAAAAGCGCGATTACAATGAGCGAAGCGTTAAGTTTCTTCATCAATATCTCCTTCCAATGTTTTGGAAAGTTGTGATTAGAGAATATGATATTGTTTTGATTGTGTCAACAGTTGAGTTTTTTCAGTTTAACCCGGGCATATTAATAGTTTTACAAAAAGAAAACTGCTTAACTAAAAAATGTTAAACAGTAAATATTATAGGGTTTCAATTTCGGTGATATTTAAAATTTTCCCGTCCTGTATTTCAAAAGAACAATTGTGATGGAGATGAGCCTTTTTTATGTCTTCAAAGTTAGGCATTATGTAATCCACATTTCGATCGCTATATTCCGCAACCACAAACCATCGTCCGTCTTCAAGGTCAACTTGACAGCCTGCGGGATGGCTAGATGCGCCCAATCCTCCACTATGGGGAGGAAAATACCGTACATCGGCGATTGAGCCGTTTATGTAGGTTTTTTCTCCGCTGCCTGAACTGGTGCAGCCGGCAATACATAGGGCGCTCAGAACCAGGGCGCACAATATAAAAGATGCGGTAAGTTTCTTCACAACGACCACCCTCCAATCTAAATTGGTAAAGGCATAAACTAATAATACAATATAAGTAATATTATGTCAATATTTAATATTTGACTAAAATTAGGAAATATAGTATGGTAAAAACAGTCCTCTTGCGGACTGTGATCCTAATGACAACGGAAGAAGTTCAGTTAAAACCGGAAGCCGAAGTTAAATCGGAAAAAGGGGCAAAACCGGAAATAAAAATTGCCATTATTTCGGATTTCTTTGGGACACTCACTCCTTCACGCGGAGAAGAGATAATTAGGCAGTGTTGTGTGGTGTGTGGAAAAAAACCGTCCGAAATGGTTCCGATCATTGAAAATCCTGAATTGGAGGAAGGTCTGGATTCGGACGCGCTCGCGCGTTGCGACAAGATCATTGATCAAGCAACCGAGAAAACGGAGATTGTCCCGTCCGCCCTGGACGCGCTTATCTACTGGCTCAACAACGGATGTGATGTTTACATCTCTTCCAGTGGAAATTGTGACTCCATAGCGAATCGCCTTCGCAGAGAGAATGACGAGACTAAGCGGTTCATTGTCCTCGGTCGTAAAAGTGGTTCGAAAAAGAATCATTTGAGAATAATCAGAGAAAAAAAGAAATACGACATAATCATTATGATCGGCGACAGCGCGAAGGATTTCAAGAACGATGTCGATTTCAAAATCGCGGTGAACGTAAGGGGTGACGAGGAGTTCTTAATGACTTCTAATATCTACGCCCACACACCGGATCCGCTCGATCGTGAGATCCTTGCAACGATCCTTCGGTCATATATAAAGCAGTAGCGATAGCTACTCTTTTTTTGTTGACCAAAAAACAATATGGTTATAAATTGAAGGTATAATAACCAAAAGAAAATTATGAAAAAAATATTAAATCTTTGTTTGATCGCGGACACGGATAAAATCCTTCTTGGGATGAAGAAACGCGGCTGGGGCGAGGGCAGATGGAACGGGTTTGGCGGAAAAGTGGAAGAAGGGGAAACAATAGAAGAGTCGGCGAAAAGGGAAATGCTTGAAGAGTCGGGAATAACCATTCGGGAAATGGAAGAAAGGGGAGTTGTAGAATTCACGTATCTTGATTCTGGCAAGATCATGGAGGTACACATCTTTCATATTTCCGTTTACGAGGGCGACCCCATAGAATCGGACGAAATGATGCCAAAGTGGTTTTCAATTTCTGAAATCCCGCTTGAGAAGATGTGGCCCGATGACTCAATTTGGATGCCTTTATTTTTAGCCGGAAAAAAGTTTCAAGGCAAAATGACATTCAAAGACACAAACACAATTGTCAATCATAATTTGCAAATTTTGTAATAAGCGCTAAAATACAAATAGGTCATTAAGTACCTGGAGATGATTGAGATGGCGAATGAAAGAATTAGAGCGATCTTGGAAAAATACAAGGAATGGAAGAGAATTGATGATGAGGACGAACAAACCGTAAAAGCCCTTAACGAGAGAGGGTGGATGCTTCAACGGGTAATTGTTAAAGACGGTGGTTATTTGGAAGCAAAAACCGCTTTATATGATATAGCTATGGCTGCTTTTAGAAAATAACCTTCAACGGTTATTTTTTATTATTTTTATCCAACATTGACAGAAATATAATATTATTATATTAATTAGATAGCACTCTGAGGTAATCATACCGAAGAGTTTGAAAAAGGAGTTGAGTTTAATGATTGCGCAGTCTATTAATTTCGTTGTGCCCCTGTTGACGGCAGCTGTTATTTTTATCGCGACTGTGGTAGTGGGGATTTACGGCCAAAAAAAGTTGAACGAAGGAAAACCGGCAAAAGCTCATTTGACGCTAGCAGTTCTCGGGATATGCTTACTTTTAATTCTTATAGTTTCGACTTACCGAGTTGATGGCAACACCCTTGGAATTGACAAAGATGGAAATTGGTATGAACCGGGATTATATTTCATCATACCGTTTACTAAGCAAATAGAAATATTGCAGTTATCAGGCTCGTTCCCGGTTTCCGAGAACGCCGCAGTATCGTACCGGCTTTCTCCGGCTGAAGCTGAGAAGCTGGGAAAAAACTTCCCGGAAATAATCAAAAATCAAACCGTAGTCCAAGAAACCTTTTCGGACACGGTAATGGTAACCGAATTTGTTAATTATCCAAAGGGGGTGAATTTTAGTCAATTTACTTTGACTACCAGTTTCACCCCTTCTTTTTATTTTATAGATAGCGGATTTGGCCGGTTTTGGCCGATGTTGATTTCTACCCGCTTTTCCCACATTTTTCGGTGTTGACAATTTTAAATAACAAAGGTAATATGTGTAATGTTTCCAATGAAAACAGTTTCTTGAAAACTTAATAGTTTTTTTATTCAGCAATCATTTTATATTAAGCAAACAAATTAGGATTTTGAGGAAGAAGTTCTAAATTAGTTAGTAAGTTTTTTAGAGTTGTTCCGCTATTCTTTTTAAATTGAATTTATTCAATTTATTTTTTATTGAGAGTTTGATCCTAGCTCAGGATGAACGCTGGCGACGTGGATAAGGCATGCAAGTCAAACGGCTGTAGCAATACAGTAGTGGCGAAAGGGTTAGTAACACGTAGATACCAACCCTCTACACGGGCATAACTTGGAGAAATCCAAGATAATTCCCGATAGTCCGAGCAATCGGTAAAGGTTTACTCCGGTAGAGGCTGGGTCTGCGTCCTATCAGCTAGTTGGTGAGGTAAAAGCTTACCAAGGCTATGACGGGTAGGCGGAGTGAGAGCTTGGCCGCCAACAATGGCACTGAGACACGGGCCAT